>JBOIDT010000144.1:0-6817 GCA_050740755.1 Gammaproteobacteria bacterium | reverse complement strand
AGTCGTGGCGAGTGGCAGTTCAGGCTCCTGCTCGACGAGCACCACGCGCAGGCCGTCCTGGCGCTTGAGGTCGCCGTCATCCAGCGTCGCGAGTCCGGCGATTACCTTCAGGAGCGACGTCTTACCGGTGCCGTTGCGGCCGATGAGTCCGACCCGCTCGCCTTCCAGGACCGTGAAGCCGGCGCGATCGAGCAGAGGATGCAGTCCGTAAGCGAGTTCCGCGTCGAGGAGGGTGAGGAGCGCCATGAGCCTATTGAATGTGCGCGGGAAAAGGTGGATTGCCCCGGCCGCTCGCGGTTCTGCCAGTCCTGTGCGGCCTCTTCGGCGTCTTCGAGCTCTTCCTTGCGCCGCCAGTAGCCGCAGCGCTCGATGATCCGGCGGGCCGCGCCGAGGTTGGCGCGGGGACTCTCCCAGGGATAACGTACTCCAAAAGGCGGCAGGCCGCGCAAAAAACGTGGTCTGTCCCCGGTTACACGCCCGCCGTCACGCGCCGATTTCGGTGCGGACATCGAACAGCTCCGGGAAGAAGGTCAGGTCCAGCGCCTTGCGGAGGAACGCGACGCCCGAGGAGCCGCCCGTGCCGCGCTTGTAGCCGATGATGCGCTCCACGGTCTTGATATGCCGGAAACGCCATAGCAGGAAGTTCTCCTCCACATCGACGAGCTTTTCGCACATATTGTACGCATCCCAGAAGTCATGGGGGCGGTCGTAGATGCGCTTGAACACGGGGATTAGGCCGGGATGACGCCGGTAGGACCGCGACCAGTCGCGTTCTACGCACTCGGGGGGCAGCGAGTGCCCCTGGCGATCGAGGTGGATCAGGAACTCGTCGTAGAGACTCGGGCTCCGCAGGGTGGCCTCGAGCGACCGGTAGGCCACTTCGTCATGGCGGAACAATTCCAGGAGCGCGGCATTCTTGTTTCCCAAGACATACTCGATGGCCCGGTACTGTGCGGATTGCAGGCCCGAGGCGGGACCGAGGACATGCCGGAACTCGGCGTATTCGCTGGGGGTCAGGGTCTCCAGGACGCCCCATTGCTCGAACAACTGACGTTGGATCTGTTTCACCCGGGCCAGGATCTTGAAGCACGGGTCGAGGCGATCGGCGCGGATGTGCAGACAGGCGGCGCGTAGCTCGTGGAGGATGAGCTTGAACCACAGCTCGCTCGTCTGGTGCTGGATGATGAACAAGAGCTCGTCGTGGTGCGGCGGATCGCTCAAGGGCCGTTGCGCGCAGAGGAGCGTGTCGAGGCACAGGTACTGCGAATAGGTCTGCCGGCCGTGTAGATCGCGGTGGATCCCGGCTTCGAGGTCCCGCTCCAAGGGGTTGTCGTCGGCCACGGGGTTGGCAAGTGGGTCGCGCGACGCCGGCTTTAGCGTGAAATAATACAGATCCGAGACGACAAAAAACCTCGCAGCCAAAGCCACGATTTTTGAATTATTTCATAATCAGGGGCGCTGCGTCAATCGAATCATGAAAGTTAGTTCGATACGACTGGGAACGCCCTAGAGCTTGTTCTTGACCAGCTGATAAACCTCTTCGGTCAGGGACTCCATGCCGTACAGGATGCGATCGAGCTCGCCGACCCGCTCCTCGACGAAGGTCCGGTCCTTGATCGCCCCGGCGTTGATATAGACGTTCAAGGCGGCGCTCCGGAGCGCGGCATAGGCGGCCAGCACGGCGACCCCGGCGTCGCTGATGACGTTCTTGTTGCCCTTCTCCGCGACCGACTTGCTGAGCACCACGGCCTCGGCACAGAGGCGCGCGCAGTCGAGTGGTACCTCGGTCGCGGCCTTGAGCGCCCCCTGGATCGCGTCGCCGCGCGCGGCCTTCTGCGCCTCGCTGTCCTTGGGGAGGCCATAGGCGGCCATGACCCGGTCGAACGCCTCGACATCGGCGCGTACCAGGTCCGCCAGTCGGTCGCGCATCGTCTCGGCCCGGGCCAGGACGGCCTGCATCTCGCCCTCGACCGCCTCGTAACCCTTCTTGCCTAGGGTCAGATTGCATACCATGCTCACCAGGGCCGCGCCCATCGCGCCCATGATAGCCGCCGCGCTCCCGCCGCCGGGGGTCGCGGCCTTGCTCGCCAACGCCTCCAGAAACTCGTGGACGGATTGGTCTTTGATCATGTGTTGTCCCCGATCGGCGTGCTCTTGGCTCTGTTGACAGGGCCCGAAGCGATCGGGATCCGATCCCTTCGGGCGGCGCCATTATAGCCGACCCGGATAACCCGTGGCGCGCGGCCCGTTGTCCGTGTGCGGGCGTTGAGTTACCTTAACGGCGCGCCCGACTACCACAGCGCCACGCCAGCCGCGCCGCACGATGAGGTCGATAACATGAAGAAGCTGCTGTTTCAGTTCGACACCGATCCCCTGCCGAGCGTGTTCGACACGGTGGTCGCCTACGACGGCGGCGCGGACCACGTGATCGGCTACGGAGGGGTCACCCCCGAGACGGTCGGGACGCTGGTCGAGGGCACGATCTTCACCCGCCCGCCCAAGGACAAGAAGGACACGGCCATCTTCGTCGGCGGCAGCAACCTGGCCGATGGGCAGGCGCTCGTCAAGGCGATCCAGAAGAAATTCTTCGCCGATTTTCGGGTCTCCGTGATGCTCGACAGCAACGGCAGCAACACCACCGCCGCCGCCGCCGCCGCCAACCTCACCAAGCACGGCTCGGTGGCCGGCAAGAAGGCCGTGGTGCTGGGCGGGACGGGCCCGGTCGGCCAGCGGGCCTCGGTGATGCTGACCCAGGAGGGCGCCGAGGTGGTCCTGACCTCGCGGCGCATGGAGCGGGCGGAGGCCGCGTGCCGGCTCATGCAGGAGCGTTTCGGCGTGACCATCACCCCGACGGTGTGCGCCTTCGACCAGCCCGAGATCTGGGAAGATTCCATCCGGGGGGTCTTGGACGGTGCGCACATCGTCCTGTCCACGGCGGCGGCCGGCGCCCATCTGCTCGAGGAGCGGCACTGGAAGGACAGCCCGAGCATCGAGATGATGCTCGATGCCAACGCCTTGCCGCCGCTCGGCGTGTCCGGTATCGAGATGATGGACCGTGCCAAGGAACGGCACGGGAAGCTGTGCTTCGGCGCCATCGGCTTCGGCGCCCTGAAGATCGCACTGCACCGAACCTGCATCGCGAGGCTCTTCGAGCGCAACGACCAGCGCTTCGACGCCGAGGAGATCTACGCCCTGGCCAAGTCCCTGGCCTGACACCGGTCGCCCCGGCGACGCATGACGACCCCGTTCCAAGAGGTCCTGGGCGCCGATCCGGAGACCCTCGGCGGCCTGCTTACGAGCCCCGAGGGCGAGGACGCCACCGTCGAGGGGATCGCCCGGCGCCTGCGCCTCCGCAAGGCCGAGCTGGTCTCGGCCGTCGGTTTCAACCCGGCGGCGCGCACGCTCGGGGAGCGCCTGGCGCTGCTCGGGTATCCGGGTTTCGAGGCGCTGGTGAGCCACCGCGACCTCTTGTTCGCGACCGATGCCTACCGTCGGCTGTCGCTTCGTGAAGTGGTCGCGATCTATGCGGCGCTCCTGCCCGATCCAGAAGCCCTGGCGGGCCTGCAGGACCTCATCTTCGATCGGCTCGCGCACATCGAGGGGGACATCGACACCAAGATCGACGCCCTGATCATCGAATCCTATAAACGCGAGCTCGCGACCCTGTATCTCAAAGGCATCGTGCGGCGCGACTTCGCCGGCAAGCGGCTCAAGTCCGGCAACCGCGGCTTTCGGGCGCTCGGAAACGAGATCAAGCTCATCCTCGATGCGGGCCTCTACTCCCCGGCCGAGGTCCTGGCCGACGAAGCACTGAATGGCGACGAAAAACGCCGCATCATCGAACGCGGCTGCGTCCCCGAGACCGCCGTCCGCGAGCACCTCGCGCGCGCCGACATTCCGGAGCCGGAGCGGGAGATGCTGGCGGGGTTGATAGAATAGCGTCCGAATCGAATGCCCGCTGCGCCACAAACGGCACCCTTCGGCTCCTGGCGTTCGCCGATCACGAGCGGGTTGATCGTCTCGAAGACGGTCAAGCTCGGAGAGCCTCGGCTCGCCGGTGACGAGGCGTACTGGCTGGAGATGCGGCCGCAGGAGCAAGGGCGGAATGTCGTCGTGCGGTGCTCCGCCGACGGCACAGCGGCGGACCTGATGCCGGCCGCCTTCAACGCCCGGACGCGCGTGCACGAGTACGGCGGCGCCTCCTATATCCTTGATAAGGAACGGGTTCTATTCTCCAACTTCGCCGATCAACGCATCTACGCGGTCCCCTGCACCGGGGGAACGGAGCCCGTTCCCGTCACTGCCGAGGGGCCATATCGCTATGCCGATGCGGTGATCGACGCGGCGCGCGGGCGGCTCGTGTGTGTCCGGGAGGACCATGGCGATCCGAGCGGCCAGCCGGTCAACGCCGTCGTTGCCGTAGCTCTCAAGGGCGCAGGGGGGCATGGCGAGGTGCTGGTCTCGGGCGCCGATTTCTACGCGGCGCCGAGGCTGAGCCCGGATGGCCGGCGCCTCGTCTGGCTGTCCTGGAACCATCCCGATATGCCCTGGGACGGCACCGAGCTTTGGATCGCGGGGCTCGATCCCGACGGCGTGCCGCGCAAACCCGAGCGCATCGCCGGGGGGCGGGAGGAATCCGTCATCCAGCCCGTCTGGGGGCCCGATGGAGTGTACTTCCTCTCGGATCGCAGCGGATGGTGGAACCTGTATCGATGGCGCGACGGCGCGGTCCAACCGGTGGTCCAGCGGGCGGCGGAGATGGGCGAGCCGCCCTGGGTCTTCGGGATGTCGAACTATACCTTTTCGGCAGACGGGGAGATCGTGCTCTCCTATCGCGAGGACGGCCGGAGCCGCCTGGCCCTCTTGCGCACCGACAGCGGCACCTTGGAATCTATCGAGACGCCGTACACCGAGGTCTCCTGCCTGCGGGCGCAGGGGGGGCGGGTGTGTTTCCTGGGCAGCTCGGCGACCGAGTTTCCCTCCGTCGTCACGCTTGATCTGGAGACCCGCAAGCTACACGTCTTGCGTCGCAGCAGCGAAGTCCGGCTGGACCCCGGCTACGTGTCGATCGCCGAACCCATCGCGTTTCCGACCGCCGACGGGCTCACCGCGTTTGGCTTTTTCTATACGCCCAAGAACCGAGACTATGCCGGGCCGAACGGAGAGCGCCCGCCGCTCATCGTCATGAGCCACGGCGGCCCGACATCCGCCGCCGACGGCAGCCTCAACCTCGGGGTCCAATACTGGACCAGCCGCGGATTCGCGGTGCTCGACGTGAACTACGGCGGCAGCAGCGGCTTCGGCCGCGCCTATCGGCAGAGGCTGGACGGCCGGTGGGGGATCGTGGATGTCGATGACTGCGTGAACGGCGCCCGGTACCTGGCCGAGCGCGGGTGGGTGGACGGCGAGCGCCTGGCGATCCGGGGCGGGAGCGCGGGCGGCTTCACGACGCTCGCGGCCCTCACCTTCCGGGATGTCTTCAAAGCCGGCGCCAGCCACTTCGGGGTGAGCGATCTGGAGGCCCTGGCCAAGGACACCCACAAGTTCGAGTCGCGCTATCTCGAGCGGCTCATCGGGCGGTATCCCGAGCGAGCCGATCGGTACCGGGCGCGCTCCCCGATCCATGCCGTCGAGCGCCTTGCCTGCCCCGTGATCTTCTTCCAGGGCCTGGAAGACCGGGTGGTGCCGCCCGCACAAGCAGAAAAGATGGTGGAGGCGCTGAGAAACAAGAAACTGCCGGTCGCCTATCTCGCCTTTCCCGGCGAGCAGCACGGCTTCCGCCAGGCCGAGACCATCCAGCGCGTGCTCGATGCCGAGCTTTATTTCTATTCGCGCGTATTCGGCTTCGAGCCGGCTGACGCGCTGGAACCGGTGCCTATCGACAACCTTGCGCCTTGATGAGGCCGACATGCGCTCAGCCGGTCACGCCGGGTCCGGCCGGGGACGGGCCGGGGACCGGCCGCTGGCCGCGGCCGCTTCGATGACCTTTGCCAAACGGCGGAAATGCGAGCCGGCCCAGTAGACGCGATCGCAGGCGTGGCAGGTCCAGAACTCGTCGTAGTAGCGCAGCGTGTCGGGCGCGAGCCGCCCTGCGATGCACGACTTGTCGATGCGCTCGATCGCGCGGTTGCAGCGCAGGCAGCGAGTGAAGGGCCGGATCGCGCGCGACAGGTCGAGGCGCGCGATGACCTCGCGGACCTGATCGAGCGGTCGTTCTGCGCGGACATAACAGCCGTGGGTGATGATCCGGTGCATCAGTAGCCCCCGATCGCGGGTCAGCACGATCCGGCGTTCCTGCACGCAGAGGCGCGCCACCTCCTGGTCCTTAAAGTCGTTACGGTAGAGCGTGTCGAAACCGAGGAGCCGCAGAAACTTGGCCAGCGCCCCGAGGTGGGCGTCGGCTAGGAACCGTACCTCGCGCAGCGGCCGTTCCCTAATCCGCAGGAGCGGGCTGACATCGAGTGCCTCGAACTTCGGATACACGCTGATCCGATCGCCGTCTCGGACCGGGTGGGAGAAGCCGACGGATACACCGTTCACCAGGATCAGCTCGACCTCGGTGTGGGGCACGCCGAGCGACTCGATGGCGTTCTTCACCGTCGCGTGCAGCGCGCAGTCGCAGGAGAAGGGGGTCTTGCGGCGCTCGGGGGGGAGGAAGTCGTTGAGCTCCTCGTAGAACCGAAACAGGGACCTGGCCATGGAGAGGCATGATGCGGGGCAGCCCTGTCCCTGGCAAGCGGGCCGGCCGCGCGGGGAGCGTTCGCGAGGGACCGCAGACTGGGTCCTCCCACAACAGTGCCAATCAGAGATGTTTAAG
>JBOIDT010000143.1:0-6907 GCA_050740755.1 Gammaproteobacteria bacterium | reverse complement strand
GACCACGCAATCCGTTCCGCAAGCACAGGGGCCGCGGCCGGCCCACGAGGACCCCGGGGCCGAGGCCAATGTCCAGAAGATCCGCGAGATCATCTTCGGCGGCCAGATGCGCGAATACGAGCGCCGCTTCGGCGAGCTGGCCGCCAGGCTCGAAAGCGAGACCAAGCGCACCAGGAGCGAGCTCGAACAACGCCTGACGGCGTTCGAGGCCTTCGTGCACAAGGAGTTCGAGCAGATCAACGGCCAGATCCAGAAAGAACGCGACGAGCGCTCCGGTCTATTGAACAAGTCCGAACAGTCCCTGGCGGCGGCGGATCGGACATTCACCGACAAACTGGTCCGGCTCGACGATCAGTTTTCCAGGGAGGCGGGCGAGATCCGCAAACACCTCCACACCCAGGTCACCGATCTGGTGAATCGGATCGGTCAACTCGGCGAGCAGATCCAAACGACCATCACTCAAGAGACCCACCGTTTGCACGCCGACAAGGTCGGTCGCAGCGATCTCAGCGAGCTCCTGACGGAAGTCGCGTTACGACTCAACGACGGCCTGGGGCTCGCCCTGCAGGACCTGCCAGGCGATTCTCAACCGGTGCGCCCCGCGGCGCCGAAATAGCGAGCCGAGAAGCGCGGGATGCCGGTGATATAGCGGTACGATGCTGAGGGTTGCGGTGGGCACAGGATAGTCTCGGGCGTGACCGGGTTTCATGAACTGAAAGAAACGCTGCTCGGTGACGAGCAGAGACGATTGCACAGGCTCGAGCGCCAGCTTCTGGACCCGGCCGCGTTCTCCAGGAACGTCGCGAACACACTGGCAGACTCCGTACAGATCGCCGCGCGGCGCTCCCCGGGGCTGGTCGGCGCCCTGCAGGACCCGCTCATCGAAGCCACCTCCCTGGCCGCACGGCGGGAACCCCATCGACTTTCCGAGGCCCTGGCACCGGTCATCGGGCCCTCCATCCGGCGCTCCATCGCCGATGCCTTACGCGGTTTTCTCCAGTCGATAGAAACACTCGCAAGCCACGCCTTCAGCCTCCGCGCTATCCGGTGGCGCTTCGAAGCGCTCAGGACCGGCGTGCCATTCGAACGAGTGGTGCTCAAGCACGCGCTGCGCTACGAGGTTGAGGAGGTGTATCTGATCCAAAAACCCTCGGGCCTGCTCATCGGACACGTGCAAAGGGCGGATACAGACAAGCCTGTGCCGGATAGGGATGTCGTGGCGGCCATGCTGCTGGCCATGGAGGCATTCGCCAAGGACGCGGCCTTTGCCGACAGCGGAGATGCGCTTCAAACGATACAGATGGAGGAGCGCACCCTGTGGCTCGCACACGGGGAAGCGGCGCTGGTCGCCTGCGCGATCCGCGGGACCCCGCCGAGCGGTCTACGACTCCTGATGAAAGAGACGCTCGGTGGCGTTCACGCCTTGCATCACGAGCGGCTGAAGTCCTTCCGTGGCGATGAGGGACCGTTCCCGGAGGTGCATGCGGCGCTGCGTCCGCTCTTGCGCTCGGAAATGGAACCGCCGCCTGCCGCCGGCGCGACGCGCTGGTTGGTCCGGGCGCTGCTCCTCGGGCTGGTCGCCGTTCCCGCGGGTTATGCGCTCTCGAAATGGTTCGAGGGACGCGAGACCCGGGCGCGGCTGGAAAGGGTCCTGAAGGACCGACCGGGTATCGTGGTGACATCGATCGTCCAGGACCAGGGTGCGTTCGTGGTCCGCGGCATCGCCGATCCGCTCGCCGAGAGGACGCTGGCGATCGCCCGGGAGGCGGACCTGCCCGCGCACAAGCTGCGTCTGGAGTTGAGCCCCTACCTGTCCCTGGAACCGCCCTTCGTGCTCCAACGCGTGCGCGGCCTGTTGCAGCCGCCAGAGACCGTCACACTCGCCGTGAAAGACCGGACCTTGGTGCTGAGTGGGACCGCCACGGAGGCCTGGAAACGGCGTATCGAGCCGCAGCTGGCGGCCTTGTCCTTTTTCGACGCCGTCGATACCAGCGGCTTGGCCAGCCGGGGCACCCGGGAGGTGTCGCGCCTGTCACGACGGATCAACACCGCGCGGATCTACTTCGCGAAGAATGCCGAGCCACAGCCGCATGCGTGGATGACCTTGGAACGAGTCGCCGGGTGGCTGCGCCGGCTGAGGTCCCTTGGCAAGGGATTGCAACTGCGCGTGCGGCTGACGCTCGCCGGTTTCAGCGACGGCACGGGCTCGGACGAGCACAATGAGCGTGTCAGGGACAGGCGCATCGGGTGGGTGAGGGCCGCGCTCGTGGGGCTCGGCGACGGAGGGCTGGAGGTCCTCACCCGCTCCGTGCCGGCTACCTCACCGAAGGAGGACCTGAACCTGCGGCGGGTCGATTTTGCAGTCGACGTCACGCCCCGAACGAGCGACGGAGGCCCGGGCACGGCGTCCCGGCCATGACGAGCCTATCGGCATTCAGCGATCGAACACGGGAAGCGGGAGGCAATGGAGCGTATTACTCGCAAGGTGTGTCTGCTCGGGGCCGCGGCGGTCGGTAAGACCAGCCTCTCCACCCGCTTCCTCACCAACACCTTTTCGGAGCAGTATCTTTCGACGGTCGGTTTGCGGGTCGGGTCGCGCGAGCTCTTGCTGCGTGAGGGCCTCACGCTCAAGCTGATTATATGGGACATCGCCGGCACCAGGGTGCTGACCCGGATCAATACCGGTTATCTCAAGGGCACCGCCGGGATCGCGTACGTCGCCGATGGTACGCGGCGCGAGACCCTGACCACGGCGCTCGATCTGCGCGCCGAGGTGGCGCGTTCGCTTGCGCCCGTGCCGAGCGTGTTGCTGTTGAACAAGGCCGATCTCGGCGGGCAGTGGGATATCGAAGCGGACGATCTGCTGGCCTTGATCAGCGACGGTGTCCGCCTGTTCAAGACCAGTGCGAAGGATGGGACCGGCGTCGAGGCCGCATTCGTCGATCTGTCGCGAAGCTCGGTCCGGCCATGCATCGCGGAGGGGTGATACGCCGGGTCCGCGCGCGGTTGTTGAGCCGCCTGCGGCCGCTCGTCGTGTGTATCGACCCCGCGGGCATCGTGTCGGCGGTGATCGGCGATGCCGGCCATTACGGCTACCAGGACCTGGCTTCTGGTCAGGCCGTGGCCTCGGTCATGGAGTTCGTCGCCGGCCTGCCCGCCGGGGGGCGGCATGACCTGCCCCGTCTGGAGGCCCCCAACGGTCGCTACGTGCACGCCGAGGTGGACCTGACGGCGGCGCCGGGGCTCGTGATCCTGTCGGATGCCGGTGTCGAACACCGTAGCACGTATCATCGAGGCGTGGAATTCGCTCTGGAGGAGAGCGAGGAACGTTTTCGGGCCATGGTCGACAGTGCGCCGGTCCTGATCTGGATGCGCGGTCCGGACAAGGCATCGACCTATTTCAATCGCGTCTACCTCGATTTCACCGGGCGCCGCTTCGAGGAACAGCTCGGTGACGGCTGGGCGCGGGGCGTGCACTCGGATGACCGGGATTATTGCCTGGAGACCTACGACAGCGCCTTCGATGCAAAGGATTCCTTCGAGCTCGAATATCGTCTCCGGCATGTCGCCGGGGAGTATCGCTGGGTCCTGGACAAGGGCGTGCCGCGCTATGAGGCGGACGGCCGCTTCGCCGGCTATAGCGGGTCCTGCGTCGATATCACGGTGCGCCGGCAGATCGAGGAGTCCTTGCGGCAGCAACGGCGCGAGCAGCAGGTCATCTTCGATTCGGTCCCGGCGCTCATCTGGTACAAAGACCGGGACAATCGGGTGATACGGGTCAACCGCCAGGCGGCCGACTCGCTGGGCAAGGCGGTCGAGGAGGTGGAAGGGCGGTCGTTTTACGATCTGTATCCCGAGCAAGCCAAGCGATATCATCGGGACGACCTAGAAGTGATAGAGTCGGGCCGGCCCAAGCGCAATCCGCTCGAATCCTTGCGTACCGCCGCGGGCGGGCTGCGCTTGATGCAGATCGACCGGCTTCCCTATCGCAACGAGCGTGGCGAGATCGCCGGGGTCATCGTGTTTGCGCAAGACGTGACGGAACGCATCCATGCCGAGACCGAGCTGCGCAGGCTCAGTCAGGAGCTCGAGCAAAGGGTCGTGGAACGCACCGCCGAGCTGCAGGCGGTCAATGCCGCGCTCGCCAAGAGCGAGGAACGCTATGCGCTGGCGGCGAGTGCGACCGAGGAGGGGCTGTGGGATTGGAATCTCGTGACCGACACCGTTTATTATTCCCCGCGCTGGAAGGCCGTCCTGGGTTACGAGGAGGGCGAGATCTCCGACTCCAAGGACGAATGGTTGAGTCGCATACACCCCGACGAGGTGGCGCATGTGCGCTCCGAGATGGAGGCCCACCTCTGCGGCACGAGGCCGGTGTACTCGTGCGAGTACCGCGTGCGACACCGGGATGGCCGATACCGCTGGATGTACGAACGCGGACTGGCCCTGCGCGATGCCGACGGCCGGGCCTATCGCATCGCCGGCTCGCTGACCGACATCAGCCGGCGCAAGGCCATCGAGGAACGGTTGCGGCATGATGCGTTGCATGACGGCCTCACCGGACTACCCAACCGCGTCCTCCTGGTCGATCGCCTGGAACGCTGCATCGCGCGGCGCCACCGCGACCCACAGCAATCGTACGCGCTCTTGTTCATGGACCTGGACCGCTTCAAGGTGGTCAACGACAGCCTGGGACATTTGACCGGCGACCAGCTCCTGGTGGCGACCGCGCGGCGCCTCAATGACCTGCTGCGCGGCGGTGACACGCTCGCGCGTCTGGGGGGTGACGAGTTTGCCGTCCTCTTGGAGGACATCAGCGGTCCCAATCACGCCACCCACGTGGCCGAACGGATGCTGCGGGAGTTGGGGCGCGCCTTCGAGCTCGGCGGCCAGGAGATCCACATCGGTGCCAGCATCGGCATCGCCCTCAGCCACTCGGGCTACGACCTCGCCGATGACGTGATCCGCGATGCCGATACGGCCATGTATCGGGCCAAGGCGCAGGGCGCATCCCGTTATCAGGTGTTCGATGCCGCCATGCACGAAGGGGCGATGCGGCGCCTGCGGCTGGAGAACGACCTGCGTCTGGCGATAGACCGCGATCAGTTGCGTCTGCACTATCAACCCGTGGTCGATCTCGACAGCGGCCTCATCATCGGGGTAGAGGCGCTGGCGCGATGGCGCCATCAGAGGTACGGCATCGTGCCGCCCAGCGAGTTCATCTCCCTGGCCGAAGAGACCGGGCTCATCGTGCCTTTGGGCGAGTGGGTGATCCGCACGGCGTGTGCGCAGGCGGGCCGCTGGCGGGACGCGGGTAGGCGGCCGGTGTATATCGCCGTGAACATCTCCGGGGTCCAGTTCCGGCACGGCAACCTGGCACAAACGATCAGAGAGGCGCTCCGCGACACCGGGCTCGCCGCGGCGCGCCTGGCCTTGGAGGTGACCGAAAGCAGTTTGATACCGCAGCTCGAGGTGGCGCTGTCCACCATGAGGGAACTGAAGGAACTGGGGCTCATGCTATTCATGGATGATTTCGGCACGGGCTATTCCTCGCTGAGCTACCTGAAACGCTTTCCCGTGGACACCATCAAGATCGACCAGTCCTTCGTACACGATGTGGCCTGCGATGCCAATGACGCGGCCATCGTGACGGCCATCAACGCCATGGCCCGGAGCCTGCGGATGGATGTCATCGCCGAGGGGGTGGAAACGGAAGATCAACTGCGTTTTCTGCGCGGCCAGGGGTGTCGCAAAGCGCAGGGGTTCTTGTTCAGCCCCCCGCGCACCCCGGAAGAGGTGTCCGCACTCCTCGTGCCGCCCGATCGCGATCCTCATGCGCACAGGACCGCGGACCGATGAGACCGCGGGTCCGGCGTCACAGCGGTGGTACCGGACATGCCTGCCTCGGATCGCGACTTAACGCGAATTACGACAATGAGCGAAGCGTCTGGTCCACCACCTCTTGCCACTCGCCGGGCGACATTTCCTTGAAGGGCAAGGGGCCGACCGATGCGCTGGAAATCACAACGTCTGGCTCCAGGCGGCGGAGCAGCTTGAGGCTGTCTATCAAGTCAGACTTACTCCCACCCTCCGCAGGCATCACAAATGTTCCCCACGAGTTGTTACTTGGGAAAATTGTATCTCCTGTAAAGAGATACGTTTTTCCGTGGGGTGACTTGAAGAGGAAGCAGGTGCTGCCGTCGGTGTGGCCGGGGGTGGGTATGACCTCAATGTCACCGAGCTGAATCTCTCGTGTCTGAAACGTCAGATCCACTGGGCACGCTTTACTTACGGCCTTTTCCTCAAGCCGGTGACAGCACAGCTTGGAGCCGAACGTCTGTGCGATCCGGACCAATGGAGGTCCTGCCTCATCCCTGTGGCTCAAGTACTGACGAGTGATCCCGCCAAGTTCTTGGATGTGCTGATGGTCCTCAGAACGGCCAGAGCTATAGAACAATACGTTTCCCTCTTTTCGCACGAGAAGGTAGGCATGCGTGGTCAGATCAGGAAAAGGATGCTCCGGATTCGTCTGCCATAGGTCAGGATATATCTGCTTCATGATGTGTACCGGTATGTATTGTGTATCCGAACGACACAGATCACCGGTCGGCGGGGCATCGGTGAGCTATGGATCTCGGAAAGCCGTCGTGCCCCGCCGGTCAGGTGCAGCGCCTTATGCCGCGACGTCAACGTACTTGACTTACTCCCGGGCTCGGGGATCGGCAGACCGTCTTCCCACATACCCTCGATGTGAAACTCGATAGCTTCCCGGATCTCGGCTTCGGCCTGCTCTAACATACGACATATCCGGGTAGGTCGGGGACGTAGGCCGAATAGTTTTTCTCGGCTTTTTCAATGACAATGGCGTAGCGCATTCGATTCTTACGTTCCGAATGTTGAACACAAC
>JBOIDT010000142.1:0-6924 GCA_050740755.1 Gammaproteobacteria bacterium | reverse complement strand
ACTCGGTTATCCCGAGCTGCCCGTTGCGGCTGATGGAGGAAGCGCTTCGACAGGCAGGCGTTGAGTTCTACCTGTCGGCCGCGATTAAGAGACACAGTCTCTGGCTTCGGAGACGGGAGCAGCTAGGGAGCGCTTCGCGAGGGGTGCTGCGATGGTCCAGCACCTCTCTAAGGCTGTTTTCCCCATTCAGTTAGCGACATTGCGGTTGACTTGACGACGGGGCCGGTTCAACTAGTCGAACACGGGCCGGTCACAGAGTTGAATCCGGCCAGCCCGGGGATGCAGTTCCACAAGCTCGGCCGGGCGAAGGACAAGAACTTCTGGTCGGTGCGCGTCAGCAGCATAAGACCACCGCGAGCCTGCTGCTCTGCTATGTCGATCACCGCGACGCGGCGTACCGGTGGGCCGAGCGGCGGCGAATCGAGCGGCACCCAAAGACCGGCGCGGCGCAGCTCGTCGAGGTACGGGAGATCGAGATCCGGCGGTACGTGGAGGCGGAGGTCCCGCCTGTCTCGGCCGTTCCGAAGCCGGCACTCTTCGACGGTGTGTCAGATGAGGACCTGCTGGGCTACGGTGTGCCGGCGGCGTGGCTGGACGATGTGCGCCGGGCGACCGAGGGCACGTTGTTCGACCTGGCGGAGCACCTGCCGGGCGAGGCGTCCGAGGCGCTGCTGGAGCTCGCCACGGGCGGCACACCGCAACGGCCGGTCCACGCGGCCGCGGATGCGGACCCTTTCGCTCACCCGGACGCCCAGCGTCGCTTCCGCGTGATGACCAACGCGGAGGAGCTGCAGCGGGCGCTCGACTACCCATGGGAGAACTGGACGGTCTTCCTGCACCCGGCTCAGCGGGACATCGTCGAGCGGCGGGACAGCGGACCGGCGCGCGTCTCGGGCTCGGCGGGGACCGGCAAGACGATCGTCGCGCTGCACCGTGCGGTCCATCTGGCGCGCACATACGGCCAAGCGAAGGTGTTGCTCGCTACGTTCAGCGACACGCTGGCGCGGGCGCTCCGCCTGAAGCTCGAGCGGCTGTTAGGCAGCGAGCCCGGCGTGCAGGGCCGGATCACCGTCAGCGCCATCGATCGGGTCGGCATACAGGTCTACGAGGCGGCCTTCGGCGAGGGAAGGTTAAGGGGGCCAGGGTCTAATATTGTTGCTCACATGCCCCCATGCCTTACCGCGTGCATCTGTTATGCCGGGATCCCGCTGCGCATCGTGCAGAGGGGACACAACCAATCAAGGGGCAATGCTACGTGCTTTGGCGCTGGGCACCCGGGGTTGTCGCACACAGCGGCCAGCGGCTCACCCCGTCGATTTGATAATCGAGACCTTGGCGTGCGCCGCACAGGGCGGTGCTATACTGCAAGCGATACGGGCGGCTAGACCGATCGGGTAACGACATGGGCAAGGTGGCGTACGAACACGACTTTTTCGGGTGGACGCAGGAGCAGGCCGCCTTGCTGCGAACGGGCCGACTGGCGGAGCTGGACGTTGAACATTTGATCGAGGAAATCGAAAGCATGGGTCGCGGCGAACGTCGGCAACTGGCGAATCGGCTGGAACTCTTGCTTACGCATCTGCTCAAGTGGGATCACCAACCGGATCGGCGGGAAATCGACGGCAAGAGCTGGGTCAGGACGATGCGCGAGCAGCGTCGGAAGATCGCCAAGCTGATCCGGGATAACCCGAGCCTGAATCCATTGCTGGGCGACTGCATCCGGGACGCTTACGAGGACGCCCGGTTCGGAGCGAGCGATGAGACCGACCTATCGGTGTCGGTGTTTCCGGCATCGTGCCCGTACACACCGGAGCAGATCCTCGATCTCGATTTTCTGCCGGTCGCTGAACCGCGTTGAAACCCCAATCCTGTCCGTGCTCCTCCACGCATCAGGCCTACCGGCGACCGGCGTCGCAACGGGCGATGTAGCCGACCGTATCGCGGGCACACGGTAGCGGCCAGCTCGATGCGCCATGACAGCGCGGGCGAGAGTACGAAGGCCCCGGACTTTGGTATCCTGAACGCGTGCACACGGCGCGCAATGCTTTTCCCAGTCCCTCACGTACCCGGCTCGCCGGGAACCAGACCGTCAGGCGCTTGGTCCTGGCACTGTTGCTCCTGAGCCTCGCGGCCTGCGGCCAGAAGGGCGGCCTGTATCGCGAGAAGAAGCCCGAATCGCGCTTCACCGCGGATGCAAGCCTTCTCGTACCGTAACGGCGCGCTGCACGTCGAGGGGGTGCCGCTCACGGCCATCGCCGCGGAGTTCGGGACCCCGTGTTACGTCTATTCGCGGGGCGGGATCGAGGGCGCCTGGCGCGCCTTCGACGACGCTTTCGGCAGCCATCCCCACCTCGTCTGTTACGCCGTCAAGGCCAACGGCAACCTCGCCGTCCTGAACCTCCTGGCGCGCCTGGGCTCGGGTTTCGACATCGTCTCGGTCGGCGAATTGGAGCGCGTGCTCGCGGCCGGGGGAGACCCGGGGAAGGTCGTTTTCTCGGGGGTGGGCAAGCGCGCCGATGAGATGCTGCGCGCCCTCACGGTCGGGATCCATTGCTTCAACCTCGAATCCCTGCCGGAGTTGAGGCGCCTGGATCAGATCGCGTCGACGCTCGGCGTGCGGGCACCGGTGGCGATCCGCGTCAACCCCGATGTCGATGCGAAGACCCACCCTTACATCGCCACCGGCACCAACGCCAACAAGTTCGGCATCCCGGCCCGGGAGGCCGAAATCGTGTATGCAGAAGCCATGGACCTGGCGCACATCGAGGTGCGCGGGATCGCCGTGCACATCGGCTCGCAGCTCACCCGCCTCGATCCGGTGCTCGAGGCCCTGGACCAGGTGCTCGGCCTCGTGGCACGCCTCGATGCACGAGGCATCGCGCTGAGGCATATCGATATCGGCGGCGGCCTCGGCATCCGCTACCGCGAGGAATCGCCGCCGACCCCCGCGGCCTACGCGCACGCCGTCCTCACCCGCCTGGGCGGCACGCCGCTCTCGGTCATCACCGAGCCGGGACGCGCGGTGGTGGGGCCGAACGGCGTGCTCTTGACCCGCGTCGAATACCTGAAGGACGTGGAAGAAAGGCACTTCGCCATCGTCGATGCCGCCATGAACGATCTGGTGAGACCCGCACTCTACGACGCCTGGCACGACATCGTACCGGTCGAACGCCACCCGGGTCCCGAGCGCCGCTATGAGATCGCCGGGCCGGTGTGTGAATCGGGGGACTTCCTCGGTTCGGGGCGCGCCCTGAACCTCTCACCCGGCGATGTCCTGGCCGTCTGCGCCGCGGGGGCTTATGGCTCCTCCATGAGCTCGACCTATAACACAAGGCCACGCGCCGCCGAGGTCCTGGCGGACGGCGAGCGCGTCCATCTGGTCCGGCGCCGCGGAACTGTGCAGGAGCTCATGAGCGGAGAGCTGATGCCCAAAGCCTAGGCATTGTGCCGGCGCCCGGGCCGTCGTAGCAAGGGCTATCACGGCAAGGATGGTGCGCGCGGAAAGGCAATGCCCATCATCGGTGCGCACGCCTCTCCGATGCGACCGTTTCGCGACACGGTGGAAGTCGCGGGCGTCCACCCACGTCGGTGCTAGAACCTTGCTCCGCGCCGCGCGCTTGTCTATGCTCCCTGCATGCATCGGCTGGTCTTGTGTCTAGGGCTTTGGAGCGCGACCTCGCCCGCCGCGGAGGTCTACCGATGGGTCGACCCCGACGGCAACACCCAATATTCCGATCAGCCCCGACCCAATGCACAGGTGATCCGGATCCCCAAGACGCCGGCCGCCCCGGCGCCGGCACCCACACCGGCCGCGGCACCGGCCGGCGATCCGGCGCCCTCGGACCCGGCGGCGCCCAAGTTCGCAGGATACGACACCATCGCGGTCGTCAACCCGCCCAATGACGGCACGGTGTGGGACAACTCCGGCAACGTGTCCATCGAGATCGCCGTGGCGCCGGCACTTCAAGGGACGCTGGGTCACAAGCTGGTGGTGTTGCTCAACGGGCAAGCACTGGGTGAGCCGATCGCCGCCACCAGCTTTACCGTGACCAACCTCGATCGCAACACCTACACCCTGCAGGCGCGGATCGTCGATGCGGGCGGCCGGGTGCTGGGCGAATCACCGCCCTCGGTCTTTTACATGAAGCGCATCTCCGTAGCCCCGGCAACGCCGCCTGCGGCGCCTCCCGCAACCCCGTAACCTAGCGCCTTGATCCGGACCCCGACCGGCGGCGCGTCGCGGTGGGGCAGATTCCTCTCGCGTGGTCTGGATTTTGCGGCCCCTGCACATCAGCAGCACCGGCACGCGCGGCCCACCGTCCACCGGAACCCGGGGCACGAACGTAAGCCCACGATTTTGCTAATCTATCTAATCCTCGCGGCGAGCGTCCTGGTGCGTCAGGGCACGCACTGGCGTGGTGCGCCGCAAGGAAAATGGGTATGATCAAGCACGCTCAGGCGGGCTGGTTGGTCGATCATCTCTGCACCGCCGTGCTGCTGTTCGATCACGACGCCAGACTTACGCTCATCAACGCCGCCGGCGAGCATCTCCTGTCGGCGAGCGCGCGTAAAGTGCTCGGTCGCGCCCCCGACGAGCTGTTTCGGGACACCGCGCTCGCCACCGCCCTGGAGCGCGTGCAGGCCAGTGGACAGGCGGTGACCGAATGGGGTGTGGACCTGACCACCCCCTGGGGCACGAGGATCTCACTCGATTTCACGGCCGCCCCGCTGTTCCAGGGCACCCGGGTATCGCACATCCTGGTCGAGATGACCAATACCGATCGCTACCGTCGCGTGCTGCGCGACGAGGCCGTGGCCACCCGGTACAACGCCATTCGCACCATGCTCAAGGGGATGGCCCATGAGGTCAAGAACCCGCTGGGCGGGATCCGCGGCGCGGCACAACTGCTCGAACGCGAGCTGCCCGAATACGCCGAGTACACCCGCCTCATCGTCGACGAGGTGGACCGGCTGCGCGGTCTCGTGGACCGCATGCTGGTCCCGAACTACCGCCCGCACAAACGCACCATCAACATCCACGAGGTCCTGGAGCACGTGCGCACCCTGGTGAGCGCCGAGGGTCCGCCCACCTTGACGCTGGAGCGGGACTACGACCCGAGCCTGCCGGCGCTGCTCGCCGACCGCGACCAGTTGATCCAGGCCTTCCTCAATATGGTGCGCAACGCGGTGCAGGCCCTGTGCGGGATTGGAAAAGTGGTGTTGAGGACGCGCGCCGATCGCCAGGTCACCATCGGCGTAAACCGCTACCGGATGGTGATCCGCATCGACATCATCGACAATGGGCCGGGCGTGCCTGCGGAGGTCCGCGACGATATCTTCTACCCCATGGTCAGCGGCCGGGCCGACGGCACCGGACTCGGACTCTCGATCGCCCAGGCCCTCATCTACGGCCACGGGGGGCTCATCGAATTCACCTCCCAACCGGGCGAGACACGCTTCACGGTGCGCCTGCCCACTCTCTGATATGGCTCGAAAACCATGAGCAATCAAGATGAAATCTGGGTCATCGATGACGACCGCGCGATCCGCTGGGTGCTGGAGAAGGCCTTGACGCGCGTGGATATGCACGTCGTTAGCTTCGAAAACGCCGACAGCGCGATCCGCAGGCTCGCGAACGGCCCCCCCGACGCCATCGTCTGCGACATCCGCATGCCGGGCACGGACGGCCTGTCCCTGCTCGACTACGTCCACCGCCGATTCGCAGAGATCCCGATCATCATCATGACCGCCTACGCCGATCTCGAACGGGCCGTGGCCGCGTTTCAGGGCGGCGCGTTCGAGTACCTGCCGAAGCCCTTCGACGTCGATGAGGCCATCGCCATCGTGCGCCGCGCGGTCCGCCAGCGACCGGTGCCTATCCAAAGCCCCGGAATCGCGAGGGCCGGGCGCAGCGGGGAGCCCGAGATCATCGGCGCGGCGCCGGCGATGCAGGAGGTGTTTCGGGCCATCGGGCGACTGTCGCGCTCTCATGTCACCGTGCTCTTGACGGGCGAATCAGGGACCGGGAAAGAGCTGGTGGCGCGCGCCCTGCACCGTCACAGCCCACGCGCCGAGCGTGCCTTCGTCGCCCTCAACACCGCCGCCATCCCGCGCGAATTGCTGGAATCGGAGCTGTTCGGCCACGAGCGCGGCGCCTTCACCGGGGCCAGCAGCCAGCGCATCGGACGTTTCGAGCAGGCCAACGGCGGGACGCTGTTCCTCGACGAGATCGGCGACATGCCCCCCGAGCTCCAGACCCGGCTGTTGCGGGTCCTGGCCGACGGTCAGTTTTACCGCGTGGGCGGGCACGAGCCCCTCAAGGTCGATGTGCGTGTCATCGCCGCCACCCACCAGGACCTCGATCAGCGCGTCCAGGAGGGCGGCTTCCGTGAGGACCTGTTCCACCGCCTGAACGTGATCCGACTGCGCATCCCGCCGCTGCGCGATCGGCGCAGCGACATCCCGCTGCTCGCCGATCACTTCCTGGCGGCCGCGGCCCGGGAACTGAGCGTCGAGGCCAAGGTGCTGCACCCCGATGCGGGCAGTTACTTGACCACTTATCATTGGCCGGGCAATGTACGCCAGCTGGAAAACGTGTGTCGCTGGCTCACGGTCATGGCGCCGGCCCAGGAGATCCACTTGGAGGACCTGCCGCCGGAGTTGCGCGAGGTGCCGGTCAACGGCGAGCGCGACGACTGGGAGGCCGTGCTGCGGCGCTGGGCGGAACAGGCCCTGGCACGGGGCGAACGGCAGATCCTCGACAAGGCCGTGCCAAGCTTCGAGCGGGTGATGATCTCGACCGCCCTGGAAAGGACCGGCGGGCGCCGGCAGGACGCGGCCAAGCTCCTCGGCTGGGGCCGCAACACCCTGACCCGCAAGATCCAGGAGCTCGGGATGGGGGATGTCTAGCAGGGGCACACGGCG
>JBOIDT010000141.1:0-7013 GCA_050740755.1 Gammaproteobacteria bacterium | reverse complement strand
CCCACGAGGGGCGCCCCTACGTGGTGCTACAATCGAGTGATGACCGGGACGACTCGCGTGGCCGAACGGCACTACACCCCCCTCGATGCGCTGATCGTCAATCTAGACAAGGGCGTGCGCACGGTCTTCGGCCAGCCTCCGCGCGGCGGCAGGCCGAGGCCCGGCCAGGCCGCCCCCGACAACGGTGCTCCGGAAGCGGATCGGCGCGTGTCGGTGGGGCTCATGCGGGTCAACCACGCGGGTGAAGTGGCGGCCCAGGCCCTTTACCATGGGCAGGCCATCACCGCCCGCGACCCCGTGGTGCGTGATCGGATGGGCGAGGCCGCCGCCGAAGAGAACGATCACCTGTCCTGGTGTCAGGCGCGGCTGGAAGAGCTTGGCGGCCACACCAGTTATCTCAGCCCACTGTGGTATCTGGGCTCGTTTACCTTTGGCATCCTGGCGGGCTGGGCCGGCGATCGCGTGAGCCTCGGCTTCGTGGCCGAGACCGAGCGGCAGGTCGTGGCCCATCTCGAGGGTCATATGGCACGCCTGCCCCAAGGGGATGTCCGCAGCCGCGGCATCATCGAGCAGATGAAGAAAGACGAGTCTCATCACGCCACGGTCGCTGTGGAGAGCGGCGCGGTCGATGTACCTGTTCCTATCAAGCGCTTGATGCGCATAAGCGCCAAGGTGATGACGACCACGGCCTATTGGATCTAGACCGGCGGCTCATTCCGGGTCGCAGCCGTTCCTGTCCACCACGCCGGCCACTTGGCCGGGCCGTCCATAACCCCAGGCGTTCATCCACCGTCGACACCCGCTCGCAGGAGACTGCCGGCCAGGTCGCTCAGGGGAGCGACGGCGAGCATGAGGATGAGCTGCAATAGGATGATCACGACGATCGGCGAGAGATCCAGGCCCGCGATGGGGGGCAGGAGCCTCCGTGCCGGGCGCAGCAGGGGTTCGGACAGGGTGTCGAGCAGGGTGCTCACGGGGCTGTACGCATCCGGCGCGATCCAGTTGAGGAGGACCCGGATGAACACGGCGAACAGGAACACATAGACCGCGAGGTGCAGGAGACTCACCACGGCCAGCATGACGAGGGCCGGGAGGCCGGGCCGGTAACCCTGGATCCAGTTACTCAGCGAGGTCTCCACCACCTTGAGCAGGATCATGAGCAGGACGGCGGCCAGGTCCACACCGCCGAATCCGGGGACCAAGCGCCGCATGGGCCGCAAGACCGGCGTCGTCACCTTGACGACGAACTGGCAGACGGGGTTGTAGAAATCGGCACGCAGGAGCTGGAAGAGAAACCTCAACATCACGGCCAGGATGTAGAGGTCGAAGACGGTTTCGACCAGGAAGACCCCGGCGTTCGAGAAGTACGAGCCGCCCATCACGACTCTCCCAGGCAGGCGCCCAGCTCTCTGGACCGGGCCTCGGCTGCCCGGAGCGCCTGGGTGACCATCGACTCGATGCCGCAGTCCTGGAATGTCTGGATCGCCTGCTCGGTGGTGCCTCCCGGCGAGGTGACTTGGGCACGCAAGGCGGCCGCGGGGGTCGCGCTTTCGAGCGCCATCTTGGCGGCGCCGAAGGCGGTCTGGAGCGTGAGAAGCCGCGCGGACTCCGGCGCCAGCCCCATCGACACCCCGGCGCGTTCCATCAGTTCTATGAGCAGAAAGAAATAAGCGGGCCCACTGCCGGAAAGCGCCGTTACGGTGTCCATGAGCGCCTCGTCCTCGACCCATACGGTCGAGCCGACCGCCCGCAGGATGGACTCGGCGCGGTCGCGGTGGCCACGGCCCACGCTGCCGGCCTCCGCATACAAGGCCGCGGCGCCGCTTCGGACCAGCGCCGGGGTATTTGGCATGGCGCGGACGATCGGCACCTCGAATCCGATCCAACGACGGAGAACACGAGTCGAGAGGCCCGCCACGATAGACACGACCAGCGGCCCTTGTGCGCGGAGCGTCTCCGCCACATCCTCCACCACGGCCCGCACCACCTCTGGTTTGACCGCGAGGATCACGATATCGGCCCCGGCGATCGTCGAACGGTTGTCGTTGCCGGTCCGGACGCCGAAACGCTCCCGGAGCACCTGCAGTCGTTCGGGGTCGGGGTCGGAGACCCGCAGGCGCTCGCACGGATGGCCGTTGCCGATGAGTCCTCCGACGAGACAGCGCCCCATGTTGCCGCCGCCGATGATGGCGAAGATTTGTTTTTTCATGAAGAGCCCAAACGGTTGTGCCGGAGCGGCTTCGGCACGCTCCCCCCAAGGCCTGGAAAGTGTATCAGCTATGCGTCGGCGAGTAATGCCGGGAGGCGCCGTTCCGATCTGCCCAGCGGGGGGTCACCGCGGCGCGCGGACTCGTCTCGGACCGAACAGGGCCGTCCCGATGCGCACCAGGGTGGCACCTTCCAAGATGGCGGCCTCGAAGTCCTCCGAGGTGCCGATCGACAGCGTATCGAGGGCATGGCCCCGGCCGCGCAGATCGTAGAGGGCCGCGGCCAGGGGCCTGAAGCCGGCGCGCTGCGCGTCGAAATGCCCGCTCGGGGCCGGCAAGGCCATGAGCCCCCGCAGTCGCAAGCGGCGGAAGCGGGCCACTGCTTCGGCCAAGGCCGGCAGAGCGGTCAAGGCGACGCCCGACTTGCTCGGCTCGCCACTGATGTTGACCTGGATGCAGACATCGAGCGGAGGCTGGTGGGCCGGCCGGTGGGCGTCGAGCGCCGCCGCGACCTTTTCGCGGTCTACGGCGTGCACGAAGGAGAAGTGTCGAGCGATGAGCTCGCTCTTGTTGGTCTGGACCCTGCCGATGAAGTGCCATTCCAAGAGCTGACCCCGTAAAGCGCCGATCTTGGGTAGGGCCTCTTGCAGGTAGTTTTCACCGAACCGGCGCTGGCCGCACCCCGCGAGTGACAGGATCTCCGCGACCGTACGGGTCTTGCTCACGGCGATCAGCCCGACCGATCCGCGCGGGCGCGACGACCGCTCCTCGGCCGAGGCGATCCGGGTCAAGAGGTGTTTCAGCGCGTCCACCGGCGGGTCCCGCTACAGGGAGATCACCCGCCCGTCCCTGAAAACCGGCCGAGGCGTAGCGATGACCGGCCGACCGGGGCGGGGGCGGCCCACCATATATTGAGGAGGGCAGTGGTCCACTGCAAGAATTGCCCATCGGTGTCGATAGCGTCGGGGTTGCCCGGCGTCGGCCATGTGGCGCGCTATCATAGATAGATGAGAGCAAGGGGGACAGGCCTCCTTTGGATACGAGGTGAGCGATCATGATGGATATCGGTGAGTTGCTTGCGTTTTCGGTCAAGAACGGGGCCTCTGATCTGCACCTCTCGGCCGGCCTCCCGCCCATGATCCGGGTGGACGGCGACGTACGCCGCATCAATGTCCCGCCCTTGGAACACAAAGAGGTCCACGCGCTCGTCTACGACATCATGAACGACAAGCAGCGCAAGGACTACGAGGAGTTCCTGGAGTGCGACTTCTCTTTCGAGATCCCCGGTCTCGCGCGCTTCCGCGTCAATGCCTTCAACCACAACCGCGGGGCCGGCGCGGTATTTCGGACCATCCCGTCCGATATCCTGACGCTCGAAGACCTCAAGTGCCCGCGCATCTTCGCGGAGATCTCCAATTACCCGCGCGGGGTGGTGCTCGTGACCGGCCCGACCGGATCGGGGAAATCGACCACGCTCGCGGCCATGGTCAACCATGTCAACGACAGCGAATACGGGCACATCCTGACCGTCGAGGACCCGATCGAGTTCGTACACACGAGCAAGAAGTGCCTCATCAATCAGCGCGAGGTGCATCGCGACACCCTGGGTTTTAACGAGGCCTTGCGCTCGGCCCTGCGCGAGGACCCCGACGTGATCCTGGTCGGGGAGATGCGTGATCTGGAGACCATACGTCTCGCGCTCACGGCTGCGGAAACCGGCCACCTCGTGTTCGGGACCTTGCACACGAGCTCGGCGGCCAAGACCATCGACCGGGTCGTGGATGTGTTTCCGGCCGCCGAGAAAGACATGATCCGCGCGATGCTCTCCGAATCGCTGCGCGCCGTCATCTCCCAGACCCTGCTCAAAAAGATTGGGGGTGGGCGGGTCGCGGCGCACGAGATCATGATCGGGACCCCCGCGATCCGGAATCTCATCCGGGAGAATAAGGTCGCCCAGATGTACTCCGCGATCCAGACCGGTGCCCAGCACGGCATGCAGACCCTCGATCAGAGCCTTCAGGAGCTGGTGCGGCGAAACATCGTGAGCAAGCAAGAGGCTAGGGTCCTCGCCGTCAACAAGGACCAGTTCTAAACATTTCTTGTCTGATTTATTTTTTTGGGTCGGGTTTTCACGAAAGGCGCAGTGAGGGCGTATGGAAAGAGATCAAGCGATCAAGTTTATGCGGGACCTGCTCAAGGTCCTGGTCGACAAGAAGGGCTCCGACCTGTTCATCACCGTGGATTTTCCCCCGGCGGTCAAGGTCGACGGCAAGATCGCCCCGGTATCCAAGACCAGGCTCTCCGCCGAGAACACCAAGGCCCTGACCTACGCCGTCATGAATGACCGGCAGATCAAAGAGTTCGAGGCCACCAAGGAGTGCAACTTCGCCATCGCGCCGGCCGGCATCGGGCGATTTCGCTGCAACGCCTTCGTGCGCATGAGTTATACCGGGATGGTGTTGCGCGTCATCGAGACCGAGGTCCCGACCCTGGAGAAACTCGGGCTGCCGGAGGTGTTGAAGGGCATCGCGATAAGCAAGCGCGGGCTCGTCATCATGGTGGGGGCGACCGGATCGGGAAAGTCCACCTCGCTCGCGGCCATGGTCGATCATCGCAACCAGCACAGCTACGGTCACATCATCACCATCGAGGACCCGATCGAGTTTGTCCACCCGCACAAGAACTGCATCATCACGCAGCGCGAGGTCGGCGTGGACACCGAGGACTGGGACATCGCGCTCAAGAACACCCTGCGTCAGGCCCCGGACGTCATCCTGCTCGGTGAGATCCGGGATCGCAAGACCATGGAATACGGGATCGCGTTTGCCGAAACCGGACACCTGGCCGTGGCGACCTTGCACGCCAACAATGCCAATCAGGCCATGGACCGCATCATCAACTTCTTTCCGGAAGAGCGCCGCCATCAGCTCCTGATGGACCTGTCGCTCAACCTCAAGGCGGTGCTGTCACAGCGCCTGCTGCGGCGGCGCAACGGCGCGGGACGGGTCGCGGCCATCGAGGTGCTGCTGAATTCGCCTCTCATCTCGGATCTGATCCGCAAGGGGGAGGTGCATGAGATCAAGGGGGTCATGCAGCGCTCCAACGAACTGGGCATGAAAACCTTCGACCAGGCGCTTTTCGACCTGTATGAAGCCGACCTGATCACCTACGACGACGCCTTGACGAATGCCGATTCCGTCAACGAGCTGAGGCTGCGGATCAAGCTCGAGGGCAAGGCCGCCAAGGCCGCGGACAAGCTGGCCTGGCTCGGAGGTATGGGTCTCGTGGAAGAAGACAACGCGCGGGTGATGGTGCGCTAGCGGAACGCCACACACATCGCTCGTTCCCACCTGCCGCCTGAACTGCTGAATCCGATCCGCCCGAACCCGATGGACATCACCCCCTACCTCAGGCTCCTGGTCGAGAAACAGGGCTCCGACCTGCATTTTACCGTGGGGGCTCAGGTCAAGTTGAACATCGAAGGGAAGCTGAGCTCGGTGGGAAAGACGTCGCTCACCGCGGAGATGACACGGGCCGCGGCCTACGGGGTCATGAACGCGGAGCAGGCGGCGGCCTTCGAGAGAAACTGGGAGGCCGATTTCGCGATCGCCCTCGCGGACGGCAGCGGGAGGTTCCGCGTCAACGTGTTTAGGCAACGCGGGGACGTGGCCATGTGCCTGCGCCGCATCCCGATCCGTATCCCCACCCTCGAGGAGATGGAATTGCCCGAGATCCTGGGCGATCTCGTCATGCAAAAACGCGGGCTGATCCTCATGGTCGGCGCCACCGGATCGGGAAAATCCACGACCCTCGCGGCCATGATCAACCACCGCAACCACCATTCGGCGAGTCATGTGCTGACCATCGAGGACCCCGTCGAGTTCTCGCACCCGAACGTCAAGTGCATCGTCAATCAGCGCGAGGTCGGCGTGGACACCCAGTCGTACCGTCATGCCCTGCGAAGCGCGCTACGCGAGGCCCCGGACGTGATATTGCTAGGCGAGATCCGCGATCGGGAGACCATGGAAGCGGCGCTGGAGCTGTGCAACACCGGGCACCTGTGCCTGTCGACGATGCACGCCAACAACGCCAACCAGGCGCTCGAACGGGTCATTAACCTGTTTCCGCTCGACACCCGTCGACAGCTCTTTCTCGACCTCGCGGCCAACGTCCGCGCCATCATCTCACAGCGCCTGGTGCACGGACCGAACAACAAACGCTGTGCCGCCATCGAGATCATGGTCAACACCCCCCACATCGCCGACCTCATCCTCAAGGGCGAGCTGGACCGCCTCAAGGACGCCATGGACAGTAGCGGTTTCAGAGGCATGCAGACCTTCGATCTGGCCCTCTACAACCTCTTCAAGGAAGGCCGCATCGACCTCGAGGAGGCGTTGAGGAACGCCGATTCGCGGACCAATCTCGAGGCCAAGATCAACTTCAGTTGAGCGTCTCCGAACCGAGCTAGCGGCCATCCCGACGCCTGCTTCGGGCGGCACTCGCTCCTCGGATCCGCTACACCGACGTCCGGGGATCCCTGCGGCGGCTGTGGTACGATGCCCGGGAAGAGGGCATTACCACCTTGACGGGTATGGCCCCGATCGGCTACGGAAGTTCTAGCCAAAGACATTTGAAATTCGTCGTCCCTTCCCCCTGGGAAGGGGGAAGGATAGGATGGGGGTCGAGCGCGTCCGATCGGAATGACGCAGCCCGCAGCGCTCAACCCCCACCCTCGCCCTCCCCCTGCCAGGGGGAGGGAATAAGCTGGTGCTGGCAGCTTGTTGAATTTGCACATGAAATAGAATT
>JBOIDT010000140.1:0-7096 GCA_050740755.1 Gammaproteobacteria bacterium | reverse complement strand
ATTCCACACGGCCTTGTCCAGATCAAACTCACTCTGCCGCGCCCCGATCAATTCTTGTTTGCGGACCGCCAGCAGCAGGAGCAACTTCACCGTAAGCATGTTCTCATAGGTGAAGCCCTTGGCGTTGGGGGATGGCATAGCCATCCCGGTAGCAAAGAGAAAGCCCGTCGCCATCGCCGCGGTGCTCGAATCGCTCGCCGGCCTTGATCCAGTTGCGGATCCGCAGGTCTGTCAGCTTGCCCATCATGCCTCCTGGGGTGCACACCTAAAATGTGCGCCCCAGATGGTGGAGGTGCACTTATGGGTGCACAGACATTATGCGATCTCCTGAACTGAGAAGCAACACCAAGACACAAAGAAGGCGCCTATTAGGCGGCAGCAGGTGGATTTTCGATACATCGTGAACATTGGTGAAAACTTATTCTATATTCTGGGCCTGCTCGCGCATCTGCTCGATCAAGACTTTGAGCTCGATGGCGGCGCCTGAGGTGTCGGGGTGCGCGGACTTGGAGGCCGTGGTGTTGGCCTCGCGATGCATTTCCTGGAGCACGAAGTCCAGGCGCCGCCCTATCGCCTGGCGACCGGCCAGGAGGCGCTTGACCTCATCGATATGGATGGCGAGGCGGTCCAGCTCCTCCGCCACGTCGAGACGCTGGGCGAGGAGCAGCATCTCCTGCTCCAGGCGCCCGTGATCGAGGCTCGCCGACAGCTCCTCTGCGCGTGCCAGGAGCCGCTCGCGGAGCTGCGCGAGCGCGGCGGGCACCCCTTCCCGCACCCGGGCGAGCTCCATGAGGGCCGAATCGCAGCGCTCGGCGATGAGCGAAGCCAGGCGCTCGCCCTCGCGGCGGCGGCCCTCGCCGAGGGCGGTGAGGGTGCCCTCCAAGAGCGCGACCAGGGGCGCAGAGAGCGGGGCGAGATCGGGTGAGGACAGCTCCACGACCCCCGGCCATCGCAGGAGATCGAGCGCGCTCACCGGCGCCTGGGTGCCCATCATCTGCTCGACCTCGCGGCAGGCCCCGATGATCTGGCGCGCCAGGTCGAGCCGGACCCTGGCGGCGCCGCTGGCCCCGGCCGCCGGCTCGCAGCGCAGGGTGCATTCGACCTTGCCGCGCTGCAGGTACTGGCCGATGGTGCTGCGAAACGGGCCATCCAGCGCGCGCAGATCGTCGGGGAGACGCAGCGAGACCTCCAGATAGCGGTGGTTGACGGAGCGCAGCTCGCAGGTGGCACGGCCCCACCCCCCGCTCGCGGATTCACGCGCGTAACCCGTCATGCTGTCTGCCATCCCCGCGCCTCCACTCTCCGGTCCCGGCCAGGCATCATGGTAGCGTTTCGGGCACGGTCCGCAAACCTCCGGCGGGTGCGTCTCGAAGCGTTATAATGCCCACCCCTTTCCAGCCGGAGCGAGAGCCATGCGCCCCAGCGGTCGCGCCCCCGACGAGTTACGCCGTATTTTCCTGCGACCTAGCTACACCCGGCACGCGGAGGGCTCGGTGCTGGTCGAATACGGGGACACGAAGGTGCTGTGCACGGCGAGCGTCGAGGAAAGAGTCCCGCCGTTCTTGCGCGGGGCCGGTCGCGGCTGGGTCACGGCCGAGTACGGCATGCTCCCGCGCGCCACCGGGACGCGCATGCGGCGCGAGGCGGCGGACGGCCGGCAGAGCGGACGGACGCTCGAGATCCAGCGCCTCATCGGGCGCGCCCTGCGTTCGGCGGTGGACTTCGAGGCCCTGGGCGAGCGCACCGTGGTGATCGACTGCGACGTGCTGCAGGCCGACGGCGGTACGCGCACCGCCTCGGTGACGGGCGGTTATGTGGCCCTGGCCGAAGCCGTGGCGGCGCTACAACGGCGGCGGCTCCTGTCCCAGGGCCCACTGCACGGCTTCGTGGCCTCGGTGTCGGTCGGGATCTACCGCGGTATCCCGGTCGTGGACCTGGATTACGCCGAGGACTCCGATGCCGAGACCGACATGAATGTGGTGATGAACGACCAGGGGCATTTCGTCGAGATCCAGGGCACCGCGGAGGGGCATGCGTTCCGGATGGAAGAGCTGGAGGCGATGCTCGGGCTCGCGCGCGGCGGCATCGCGGCGGTCATCGAGATACAGCGCGCGGCGCTCGGCCAGGGATGAATGCCCCAGGGATGAATGCGGAAGTCCCGGCGGCGTATGGTCGGACGCTCGTCGTGGCGACCGGCAATGCCGGTAAGCTCCGCGAGATCAGCGCGGTCCTCGGCGACCTCGGGATCACGGTGGTGCCGTTCGTGCCCGAAGACCTCGCCGAGACCGGGATGAGCTTCGTCGAGAACGCCTTGATCAAGGCCCGCCATGCCGCCCTGGAGACCGACCGGCCGGCGCTCGCCGACGACTCCGGATTGGAGGTGGATGCCCTGGGGGGCGCCCCCGGGGTCTATTCGGCGCGCTATGCGGGCGCGGGCGCGAGCGATGGCGACAACCTCGCACGCTTGCTCGCCGAGATGGCGGACGTCGAGGACGAGCGCCGCACGGCGCGTTTCCACTGTGTCCTGGCGTATCTGAGGCATCCCCAGGACCCCGTCCCGCTGATCGCCCACGGCGTCTGGGAAGGGCGGATATTGCGCGCGCCTTGCGGCAACAACGGTTTCGGTTACGACCCCGTCTTCTATGTGAGCAGCCACCGCTGCTCGTCCGCGGAGCTGCCGCCGGCGGTCAAGAATCGGCTCAGCCACCGCGGCCAGGCCCTGCGGCGGCTATGCCGCCTGTTGGATGGGTTCCTGAAGACCGACACACTGGCCACGGGGATCAATCGCCTCCCTGGGTTCCCTCTGGTATAGGGCCAGAGTGAGGGGATCAAGAGGCCGATCAAGAGGCGGGTTTTTGGCCGTGCGTGGTATGACGAGTCCGAACGTGGCCTCTGGCGTATCGCCCATCCCTTTGGAATCGGGTCCTCCGCCGCTTTCCCTCTACATCCACATCCCCTGGTGCGTGCGCAAATGCCCGTACTGCGATTTCAACTCACACGAAGTTCAGGGCGCGCTGCCCGAAGCGGACTATGTCTCGGCCGTGCTCCGTGATCTGGATCACGAGGCCCATCGGATCGAGGGACGCGAGGTGCAGACCATCTTCGTCGGTGGGGGCACGCCGAGCCTCCTGTCCGGAGAGGCCGTGCGTTCTCTGCTCTCGGGGGTCCGGGCAAGGATCAAGGTTGCGGCCCCGGCGGAGGTGACCTTGGAGTCCAACCCCGGTAGCGTGGACGGCCCCCGCCTGGTGGACTACCAGGAGGCCGGCGTCAACCGCCTGTCCATCGGGGTGCAGAGCTTCCGCGCGCCGCAGCTCGCCGCCCTGGGCCGGATCCACAGCGGCGACGACGCGCTGCGGGCCTTCGAGACGGCGCGCCGGGCCGGCGTTTCCAACATCAACCTCGATCTCATGTTCGGGCTTCCGGATGACGACGTAGGCGGCTGCCTTGCGGATCTCGCTCAGGCGATGGCGCTCGGCCCCGAGCACCTCTCCTGGTATCAGCTCGCCATCGAGCCCAACACGGCGTTCTACCGCCACCCGCCCCGATTGCCCGATGATGACCAGGTGTTCGCGGCCTACCAAGCCGGCCGCGCCTTGCTCCGCAACCACGGCTACCTCCAGTACGAGGTGTCGGCCTATGCGCGCCAGGGGGCGGAGTGCCGCCACAACCGCAACTACTGGGAATTCGGGGACTATCTGGGCATCGGGGCCGGGGCGCACGGCAAGCTCAGCGATCTCGCGAACCGGCGCGTCGTGCGCAACGCGAAACGGGCGAAACCCCTCTCCTATATGAACGGCTCCTATAGCAACAGCGCCGGGTCTCCCGCGGCTATCGTCGAGGGATCCCCGCTCACCGCGGCGCAGTTGACGGTCGAGTTCATGATGAACGCTTTGCGGCTTGCGGCCGGCTTCCCGCTCTCGCTGTTCACGGCACGCACCGGCCTGCCGATCGCGGCGATCGAAAGTACGCTCCAGGAGGCCCGCGAACGCGGGCTCATCGAGGTTCAAGGGGACTGGCTCACGCCGACCGAGTGGGGCTACCGTTATCTCAACGAGTTGGTGTATCTCTTTTATCGCGATGAGCCGGATCCGCCGCGGGGCGCGGCGGCGTCCTGAGCGATGCGCGCCATGGTCCTAAGCGGCCCCGGCACGCTGCTATCCCTCGCGAACCTCCCGCTCCCCCACCCGGGACCCGGTCAGGTCCTGGTGCGCGTGCGGGCCTGCGGGGTGTGCCGCACCGATCTGCACGTGGCGCGCGGGGAGCTGCCCGATCCCAAGCTGCCGCTGGTCCTGGGCCATGAGATCGTCGGTCAGATCGCGGATCTGGGGCCCGGGGTGGCCGGGTTCGCCTTGGACGATCGAGTGGGGGTGCCGTGGCTCTGGTCGACCTGCGGGCGCTGTGGCTATTGCGATCGGGGCGCCGAGAACCTCTGTGACCTTGCCCGGTTCACGGGCTACCGAGAGGACGGCGGCTACGCCGAGTACACCGTGGCCGATGCGCGCTTCTGCTTCCTGCTCGCTGCCGGCAGTTCCGATGTCGAGGCGGCTCCGCTCTTGTGCGCCGGGCTCATCGGCTACCGCGCGCTCTGCATGGCGGGCGATGCGCGGCGGCTCGGGATCTACGGCTTCGGGGCCGCGGCCCACATCGTGACCCAGGTCGCGCGCTACCAGGGCCGTGAGGTTTACGCCTTCACCCGGCGTGCGGATGCCGAAGCCCAGCGCTTTGCCCTGACGCTGGGCGCCGTGTGGGCAGGCGACGCGGACGCCGCGCCGCCCGAGCCGCTCGATTCCGCGCTCCTCTTCGCACCGGTCGGCGCGTTGGTTCCCGCGGCCCTGAGGGCGCTCGTCAAAGGCGGCACGGTGGTGTGCGCCGGGATCCACATGAGCGACATCCCGTCGTTTCCCTATCGGGTCCTGTGGGGCGAGCGCGTCGTCCGCTCGGTCGCGAACCTCACCCGCCGGGACGGGAAGGAGTTCCTGCGTCTCGCGCCGCGCATCCCGGTGCGGACCACGGTGGTGCCCTATCGCTTGGAGCGCGCCAACGAGGCGCTCGGCGATCTCCAGGCCGGCCGGGTCCAGGGCGCGGCGGTGCTGGTGGTGGACCGGTAAGCGCCGCGCAGTGGTTCGCTACGGTTCCATGCCTTGGCACCTTGTTTCATAAATACTGTCACGTATCGTGTCTCGAGAGCTTGCACATCGATTTGAACGAACGTCGTGCCCATGTTGGAGTCATGCAGAAATCTGCACTTGGACCCCATGAGAACCACGCTCGATATCAACGATGCGCTGCTGGCCAAAGCCAAGGCCGTAGCCGCACAGGAACAGACCAGCCTGACCCGCCTGATCGAGGAGGGGCTCGTCCTTCGGCTGCGCCCGCAAGCCGGACGGTCTGACAGTGACCGACGGCCGCTACCCGTCTATGCCGGGAGCGGTGGATTGACGGCGGCCGTGTCCGACCCTTTTACCAACCGTGCCCTGTTAGATGCGGCCGATGACCCGGATGCGGAATGACGCCCGATGTGAACGTCTTGTTAGCCGGATCTCGCTTGGACCATCCACACAACGGCCCGGCTCTGGCCTGGCTGGATGCCGCACTGGAGGATTGTGAAAAGGGCCGTCCCCTGGCGATTTATCCGATGGTTGCGGCGGGGTTTCTGCGTCTGGTCACCCACCCGAAGGTGTTTGTTCGGCCGACGCCACACGGCGCCGCGCTGGCGTTCCTGCGCGCCGTGCTGAATTCCCCCGGAGTGGAGATGCCTCGACTTGGAAATGAAAGGTTTGTGTTCGAACGCCTGTGCGAGCACCATCGGCTGACCGGCAACGACATCCCCGATGCCTGGATCGCCGCCGCCGTGCTGGCCCATCACGATCACCTGGTGAGTTTCGACAAAGGATTCCGCCGTTTCCTGAAGACGAACGAATTCACTTTGCTGAAGCCTTGAACCTACGGGGGGCGCTTGCTTAACGGGGGCTGGATTTCGAGGACAGATCTTTGAAGCCGCGAAAACTGATCGACCCACTCTTCCAAAGGAGCCTACGCTTGTCCACCGTTCCCACCCTCCCCGGCATCACGTCCACGATGACCAAAACGAAGCGCATCAACACGCACGTCCTTCTCAGCGGACCGGACGGCGGCATCCCGATCGTCTTCGTCCACGGCAATTTCTCGGCGGCTACGTACTGGGAAGAGGCGATGCTTGTGATGCCGAAGGACTATCGCTGCATCGCGCCCGATCTGCGCGGCTACGGCGACACCGACGACCTGCCGATCGACGGCGCACGCGGCGCGCGCGACTGGTCGGACGATTTGAAAGCGTTGTCCGACGAATTGGGCGACCGGCCCGGCCACCTCGTCGGCTGGTCGATGGGCGCCAGCGCGATCATGCAGTTCGTGCTTGACCACCCGCAACTGGTCGCCTCGCTCACCTTTGTCGATCCGGTCAGCCCTTATGGCTTCGGCGGCACCAAGGACATCGCCGGCACGCCGTGCCACACCGATTTTGCCGGTTCGGGGGGCGGCGTCGTCAACGCTGAGTTCGTCAAGCGCATCAAGGCCGGCGATCGCGGCGCCGACGATGCCAACTCGCCGCGCAACGTGATCAACCACTTCTACTATTACAAGCCGTCGTTCAAGGGGACGCGTGAGGAAGAATTCCTGACCGCCGCGCTGCTCGAAAAAATGGGTGACGGCCGTTACCCGGGCGACTTCACCCGATCGACCGACTGGCCGAACGTCGCCCCCGGCCGATGGGGGCCCATCAACGCCGTGTCGCCCAAGTACTTCAACACCAGCGGCATCGTCGATATGGCGAAGAAGCCGCCCATACTATGGGTGCGCGGCGCGGACGACCCGATCGTGTCGAACCACTCGTTCTTCGACTTCGGCACGCTGGGCAAAGTCGGCTGCGTGCCCGGCTGGCCGGGCAGGGAAGTCTATCCGCCGCAGCCGATGGTCTCTCAAATGCGCAACGTGCTGGAGAAGTATATGGCGAAGGGCGGTAGGTACAGGGAAGTCGTCATTGCCGATGCAGCGCACAGCCCGCACATCGAAAAACCGGACGAATTCATGGCGGCCTTCCTCGCCTTCTTGAAGGAGG
>JBOIDT010000139.1:0-7272 GCA_050740755.1 Gammaproteobacteria bacterium | reverse complement strand
TGGGCGGCGAGATCCATGGGCGGACCGGGCGCTCGCGGTGCCTCAGCACACGCCGGCCGAGTCGCGTAGCCGGAGATGGCCATGGTCATCGACCGTGGCGTGCCATCCACGCGCCAGGTAGGTGGTCGAGCCCGGGTCTGCGATGATGGCCGGCGCGGGGAGCCCTTGGCCCGCGGTGAGCGCGCCGCGCTCGAAGACCGGCACCGGAGCGGCGACCCCGTACACGGCGATCCAGCGCGTGGGGTTTGCGGGGCGTCCCGAGGGGGGCCGCGCCAAGCTCAGTCGGGCGGCCGGTCCGCGCAGCGCCACCCGGATGTTGACGAGCTCGACCGGGGTCCCGAGGCGATGGCCGTAACGCCGTTCGTGGGCCTGGTGGAAGGCGTCGAGCGCGCGCCCGACCGAGCCCTGCCAGACCGTGTTCAGGGTATGGGCCTGACCCCGGTAGCAGAGATCGAGACTGGGATACGCGTGGAGGTGGGTCTTTGGGAGATCCATCCCCTCGCCGGCCATGGCCGCCAGGCCCTCTTCGCCCAAAGTACGCAGGGCAACCCCGATCTCGCGGCGCCGGGCGGGGGTGAGGGCACCCGAGAGCGTCCGCGATAACTGGCGCCCGCTGGGTGCGGCGAGCATCCCGAGCGCCGAGAGGACCCCGGCGTCGCGCGGCACCAGGGTCTCCCGGATCCCCAGGGCGTGCGCCAGATCGCAGACGTGCAACCCGCCGGCACCGCCGAAGCAGAAGAGCGGAAACCGGCGCGGGTCCAGTCCGCGATGGATCGAGATCACCCGCAAGGCATTGGCCATGTGCTCGTTGGCGATGGCGACGATACCCAGGGCGACTTCCTCGATCACGGGCATCCCGAGTCGCGCCGCCAGCCGGCCGACGGCGGCGCGCGCCGCCGCAACATCCAAAGTCACCGAACCCGCGAGCTTGCTGCCCGCCGGCAAGCGGCCGAGCACCAGGTTCGCGTCGGTCACGGTCGGCTCGCCCCCCCCGCGGCCGTAGCACGCCGGGCCGGGGTCCGCCCCCGCCGAGGCCGGCCCGACCCGCAGGAGGCCGCCGGCATCGACGTAAGCGATCGATCCGCCCCCCGCCCCGATGCTGTGGATGTCCACCATCGGGACCGCCACGGGATAAGGTCCCAGACGCCCCTCGGAGGTCAGCACCACCTCCCCATCGACCAGCGCGACGTCCGTGGACGTCCCGCCCATGTCGAGCGTGAGGAAGCGCTCGTGGCCGGCGCCTCGCGCCACCGCCCGAGCCCCCATGACCCCGCCCGCCGGGCCGGAGAAGAGGAGATGCACCGCCCTCCGCGACGCGCTAGCGGCCGGGAGCGTCTGCCCGGCGCTCTGCATGACCGCGATAGGCGTGGCCGGGAGCGCGCCCGCGAGCCGTTCGAGGTAGCCGTGGATCTTCGGTCCGGTGTAGGCGTTGAGCCAGGTGGCGATACCCCGCTCGTACTCCCGGCGCTCCGGCAGCACCTCGGAGGAGCGGGACACGAACACCCCCGCGGGCAGGGCGGCCTCGATCGCGCGTTCATGACCGGGATCGAGATAAGAGAACAGGCAGGCGATGGCCACCGCCTCGGCCCCAAGCTCACGCACCGCGGCCGCGAGCGCCGCCAAATCGTCTTCAGTGACGGGATCGAGGACGCCCCCATCGGCGCCGATGCGCCCTCCCGTCTCCAAGCACAACTCCCGCGGCACGGGCGGTGCGCGCGGGCGGGGGCAGAGATCATAGAGATCGCGCCTGGCCTGGCGCCCGATCGTCAAGAGATCGCGGAACCCGCGGTTGGTCACGAGGCAGGTCCGCGCGCCCTTGCCCTCCAGGACCGCGTTCGTGGCTACCGTGGTCCCGTGGATGATGCAGAAGCCCGCTTCCGACAGCCCCAGCGCCTCGATGCCCGCCAGGATGGCGCGCTCCGGCGCCTCGGGGGTCGAGAGGACCTTATGAACCCGAAAGCCGTGCCCATCATAGGCCACGAAGTCGGTGAAGGTCCCCCCGGCATCCACGCCGAGCGTGAGGCTGCGTTCCCCCGGCCGCGTGCGATCTGCCTTGGTCATCACCGATGTCGCACTGACATTGCAGTTGCCTATCAAGGCGAGCGCGAGCTGATTCGTTATCCCGTGATCCCGGTTGTTTTCCGGCCAAGCCAGCGTACGTAACCTTCCAGCCACTGCAGGACGGTTGCGACGCCGGAGAGACGTCCGCCGGCAACGGTCTGCCCGTCACCGACCTTGACGGAATGGCCGCCCATACGATTGACCATGCGAAAGCCGTCCTCGTCCGTCGTGTCATCGCCGATGAATACCGGCACGCGACCGGCGAAGGGCGGTTCCTCCATGAACTCGGCGATGGCGGCGCCTTTGTCTGTTGCGCTCGGACGCAACTCATAAACCATGTTGCCCGGAAGCAGGATAAACTGCCTCCCGAGCTTGTGCATCCACGCTTTCATCATGGCCTCGACTTCCGACTCGAGCCGCGGTGCCAGGCGGTAATGGAGCGCCAGGGTCAGGCCCTTGTCCTCGAGCAGAAGCCCGGGGCGGGCCTCTGCGAAGCCCGCCAGCGCGTCCCGCGCCGCCGACATTTGGGAGGGCCGTTCCATGGCGATGGTCCGGCCACTTGGAGTGCGGCGTTCCGCACCGTGCTGTCCGGCCACCGGCAGTCGAAGAGGCGCAAAGAGACGGTCCAGGTCCACGATGGGCCGTCCGCTGATGAACGCCACCGGCACGAGCCGGTGCAGCGACGAGAGCGTGGCGATCAACTCGGGCTTCCGCTCGACCGCGTGGGGGTGGCCGGCGAAGTCGAGCAACGTGCCATCCACGTCCAGGAAGCACGCCCAGTTTTTCGCGAAGTCCGGGACGATTTCGGCTATGTCCGTGGAATGCTTACGGCCGGCACCTGAGATCCCTAGTCCCCGGAACCCCCGCGGGTGAAATCCCCGGCCCGTTCCAGGTCGGCAAGCGAGTTGACGTCCAGCCAATGGCCGTGGATGTACAGCACCTGGACGGGCCGGCCCAGGGCGACCAGGTGGTTGAGGAGATCGGGAAGGGAGAGCTTTGGAGACTCCGGCCGCTCGCGCAGCGTGTAGACCGCGTCTGTGAGCCAGTCGCGGCCCGCGCCGCGGACCCGCAGCATGCCGATGAAGCGACCCGAGGGCGCAACACCCTTGGGGGGTCGTTCGCTCGAGACGCGCAGCAGGCGGATGTCCGGTGCGAGGAGCGATCGATCGTCGGGGCGCGAGCAGTAGGCGAAATCCGGGCTGCCGCTCGGTCGGGCGAGGATGGGTGCCGAATCGACCACCACCGTGACCTCGGCGTCGCAGTCCAGGAGATCGCGCAGGATATAACCCCTGAACAGGAGATCGCCATAGAGGATCACCAGGTCCTCGGTGAAGCGCGGCGCCGCACACGCGAGCGACCAGAGCTCACCGCTCTTTGCATGGTCCTCGTTGACGACCAGGGTGATGCCGGCCAGATCGACCGTGTCGGCGCGGTAACCGGCGACCACCGTGATGTCGTTCACCGCCTGTTTCTTCAGCTCGTCCGCCAGCCGGCGCAGGAGCGGTTTGCCGCCGACGGACAGCATCCCCTTGGGCCGGCCCTCGGTCAGATCCGCGAGCGCCTGGCCTCGGGTCGCGGCCAGGATCACGGCGCTCGTATCGGGGCGTTGCGCGCCGGCATAGCGGCGCTCGGCGGCCGCGAGCTCCTCCGCCCCTTGCAGGCGGAAGACCTCCTCGACGGACGCGATGTGGTCTTCGACGTGGACCGGTGTGCCCGAATCGTGGATGCTCCGGGCCGTCGCCTGCATCGCCTCGACCGCCGCGCGCAGCATGTGGTTGGCCCAGATGACGAGGCCGACGCGCGCCTCGCGATAGACCGTGAGCGGCGTGCCGTAGTACTTGGTCGGGACGATCACGAGCGGCGCACGCCCGGCCCATTCCCGGGCGAAGGCGACGATCTCGTCGGGACGCGGGAGCTTGCTGTGGATCAGGATCGCATCCGCCCCGGCGGCGCGATAGGCCTCGGCGCGCTTCAAGGCCTCGGCCAGCCCGTGGCCCGCGATGAGGGCCTCGACTCTCGCCACGATGCAGAAGTCGGGGTCTTCCTGGCTGTCCTTGCCGGCCTTGACCTTGCCGCAGAACTCCGTGATGTCGGCCAATGCCTGGCGCTCGCCGGCGATGAAGCTGTTGGTCTTGGGGAACAGCTTGTCTTCGATGCACACCCCGGCGATCCCGCGCTGCCCGAGCTTCCTGACCAGGCGGCGGAGGTTGTTGAAGTTCCCGTACCCGGTATCGCCGTCGAGGAGGATCGGGATGTCGGTCACGTCCGCCATGAACTCCAGCATCTCGACCACCTGGGTCCAGCTCGCCTCGTTGTTGTCGCGCACGCCGAACTGCGCCGAGAGCGTGAGCCCGCTCGCCCAGATCCCGGCAAACCCGGCCTCCTCCACGATGCGGGCGCTCATGCCGTTGTGGGCCTCCATGAGCGATTCGAGCCGTGGGGAATAGAGCAGCCGGCGCAGGCGCAGAGACTTCGAGACGGCAGGCGCAGGGTCGGGGTGATTCATGGTTCAGAGAGTGCCGGGAGGACTTCTTCCGCGGCACGGCGTAGGTCTTCGGGAAAATCGATCTCGATCCACGGCAGGCCGGTGATGTCTTCAAAGCCAAAATCGTTCGGATTGGCCAGGAGGAGATCGCGGATCGCCTCTTCGTAAGGCGCCTCGGCCCGCCCCTCGTGGAGATAGACCTCCGTGCGGCCGGCAAGCTCGGCCGCCACCCTTGCGGAGAAGCGGAAAAAGCCCACCGATTCGCCCGCATCATCGTAGCGGAGCGCCGGGCTGACCACCTTTCGGAATTCGACCACCCGCCCGTCGCGCACGCACAGCTTCACGGGCTCGGGTCCGGGTTCGAAGTCGCGGTCGAGGAGGAAGCAATTCGCGATGGGGCTCTGGATGAGGCGGCAGAGGAGGGGCAGGCCGTACAGGACATCGGCGTCCATCAGGACGATATCCCGCCCGGCAGAGAGCTCGCCCCTGGCCCGCCACAGGCTCAGGATGCTGCCCTGCCGGTAGTCGGCGTTCACGAGGGTCCTAATGCCGGTCCGCCCTCGGAGCGCGTCCTCAATCCGATCCTTCTGATGGCCCAGGACCAGCACCACCTCATCCACCCCGAGCCGTTCCAGATGATCGAGGTGACGTTCGAGGAGGGTGCGCCCGCCGACCCGCAGGAGGCACTTGGGGTGATCGATCCCGAGCCTCCGGCCAACCCCGGCCGCGAGGATGACCGCCTTGGGCGCAGTCTGCCCCGGAATCACTGGCCGGTACGCGGACGCTTTCCGCCACCGAAGGCCGCGGCGAAGCCGAAATAGGCGATGGCGTCCTTCATGTTGGACACGAAACGCAAAACGGGCGACATCCTCGGATCGGTGACGTACTCCAGGGTCAGCGCGATGCGCTCTTCGTCGCGCCCGAGCGGCGTGATCCGGTGATAGAGCCCGTCTCCATCGAAGACCACGAGGGTACCGGGATCGGTGGCCACGCTGTGGATCTCGGTGCCGTGCTTGGCGCGCTTGGGCCGGTCGAGCTGGTATTCCAGGCGGCTCTTCGAGCGCTCCACGAGGCCGATCAAGACCGTGTAGCGCCGCCCTCGATAATACGAGTTGTCGTAGTGCCAGCCGATGTGGTCGCCCTCTTCCGTGTAGTAGTAGAGGGCATAGGTATGCGGATCGTCCGGCGGACACGGAAGGAGGCGTTCCCCGGTGATCTGTTCCAGGCAGCTCGTGAACGCCGCCGAACGATACAGCTCCCCGAACACCGGCGCCAGGCGGTCGAGCTGGAAGCGGCTGATGCTGCCGCCCTTCTTGTGGCCGGGCAGATAGTTGCGGTGCACCTCCGGGCGCAGGCCCGGCAGGGCGGCGAGCAGACCCTCGAGGACCGGCTTCGCGACGGCGTCGCGCACGATCAGGCACCGGTGCCGGCGGCGAAATTCCGCGCCGAGTGCATCGAGGTCCTGGCCGGTGAGGAGCCCGGGTTCGGGTGGGGCAGTCATCCAGAAACCGTTCTTGGGCGTAAGTGTCTCAAGCGCCGTCCGAAAGGGGAGACGGGGTCATTGCGGCGGACGGCCCGTCGACTATAGGTGGCTACCGGTCACGAAGCGGCGGCGCAACAAATGTACGCTCGGCCGGTTATACTGTAACATTATTGCAGCGGAACAACCCCTTTTGTGTATCGAAATAGCAACAGGTGGCCAACTCATTCATGTCCCACTACCCATGGGATCGCCCTCCTCACGGAGACCCCGCTCCCCGACCGATCTGCGGCGCCCCGCAAGCCAAGGGGATCGAGGTCGCGTTCGGTCTTGGCGGCCCGGCGGGCGGGCCCGCTTGATGCTACGGGATCGATACTCATGAACTATGTGAAACCCTTGTGTCTGGTCCTCGGAGTCCTACTCCTCGCGCTGGCGGTGCGGGACATGGACATGGCCGCGGTCCTGAACCATGTCCGGGACATCGGGCTCCTGGGGATGGTCTGCGTGCTGGTGTTCTTCGCCGCGACGTTCCTGATGGACGTGGCGGGGTGGCAGCTCACCCTCCTGGCCGTGCCCCTCGACCTGCGCTGGTTGTGGCGATTGTATCTCGTGCGGACGGCCGGAGAGGCCATCAACAACATCACGCCGTTCGGCTCCATGGGCGGCGAGCCGGTCAAGGCCTTGATGCTCAAGGCCCGTTACGGAGTCGGGTACCAGGACTCTAGTGTCTCACTGATCCTGGCCAAGACGCTGATCCTGATGGCCCTGGTGGTGTTCCTGGCGCTCGGTTTCGGGCTGCTCCTGCCGGCCGAGCGGCTGAGTGATTCATACAAGGCCATCGCCGGGCTCGGTCTCGCCGGGCTCGCCACGGGCATCGGCCTGTTCTTCTTGATGCAGCGTTACCGGGTAAGCTCGTGGGTGGGCCGGCACCTCGGCGCCCGCTGGTCGGGTTTCCGCTGGGAACGCGCCGTTCGGTTGGTGCACGAGCTCGACGAGCGCGTGGCGGGTTTCTACACCGCGCACCGCGGGCGCATGGTCGGGGCGTTCCTGTTCGCGCTCCTCAATTGGGTCATGGGTGTCGGCGAGGTTTACGCCGTCATGTATCTCCTCGGGCACCCGGTGAGCTTCGTCGATGCCTGGATCATGGAGGCCTTGGTGCAACTGGTACGCGCCGGGACCTCCTTCATCCCCTCCAGCCTGGGGGCCCAGGAGGGGACGTTCAAGGTGGTGTGCGCGGCCTTGACCG
>JBOIDT010000138.1:0-7340 GCA_050740755.1 Gammaproteobacteria bacterium | reverse complement strand
TCAGGGCCTCCTCGTCCGCCCACGCGCGCAGGCGGTGCCAGAGGCGGATGAGGCTCTCGTGCGAGATGTCGATCACCGAGTCGGCGGAGAGCTCGCTGGCGCCGGGCGTCGTCAGGAAGGTCCGGCCTTCGGAACGGAACTTGTCGATCACTGCGATGACACTTTGCTGATCGGCCTCGGCCACGGCGCAGATCTGCGCGAGCGGCGTCGGGCGCCGGTTTTCCTGCTGATCCGTTCCTTTTTCGGTTAGGCGCTGGAAGAGCTTCCGGGCGATCCGCTGGCCGTCGGGCAGCTTGCCCACGTCTGCGTAAGCCTCTTCGGCGTGGCGGTTCAAGGCCGCCGCCAGGCCGCCAGTTGCCTCGTAGATCGGGACATCGAGCGGCCGGCCCTGGGCGCGGGCTTCGGAGCCGTTCGACCAGGTGCGCATGAGGGCATGCTGGAGGATGGGGAGCTGGTCGGGATCGTCGCCCACGTCGTTCAGGAGCCGCTGCACCAGTTGCGGGGTGATCGCCGCCCCGCCCACCGCGATCGGGCCCTCGATGGACTCGGTGAGCTGGTCGCGGGTCATCCGCGGGATGAGGTACTGGCCGCCGTTCAGGACCTCCGGGAGACCGCGGAACACCGTGCAGGCCCCCAGGTCAGGTAGTCCGTCCGCATGGTGAGAACCACGAACACGGCCACCCCGTCCTCGAAGGCCGCCCGCAAGAGCAGCTTGACGAAGGCGGCGGCGCTGTCCTTGAGCCCGCTTGGCGCACGCGGAACAGCTCCTCGAACTGATCGACGATCACGAGCAGCTTCTCGCCGGCATCGAGGGTCCGCGCGGCCTCGACGAGACCGAAGCTGCTCTGCCCGATGAGGTCCCGGGGCCGGCCGAGCGCCTGCGCCAGCCCGCCGAGCGGGTCGTCGCCCGGCCGGAACATGGCCACCCGCCAGCGCGAGCCGCCCCCAGCCAGGTGCCCGCGCTGCAGGGCCGGGATGAGACCGGCACGCACCAGCGAGGACTTGCCGCTGCCCGAGGTGCCCACCACCGCCAGGAAGCGCGCCTCTGCGAGGCGTTCGAGCAGCTCGTCGATCTGATCGTCGCGGCCGAAGTACAGGGCCGATTCGTGCGGCTCGAAGGGGCGCAGCCCCGGGAAGGGATTATCGGGCCCGTCCACGATCAGCCGCGCGGGCGCCTGAGGTCTTCCAGGAACGGCGCGATGGGCTCTGGCGCGAAGTGGCCGAACTGGGCGATCACCCGCGCCTCGCGGGTCCTGTAGATGCGCTTCTCATCGGCCTCCGGGGCGGTGACATAGATGGCCTTCGCGGAGAACGGGCGCGCGCGCCGCCAGCCCAGCGCCTTCTTCAGCTCCGATAGCTGCTCCTCGACCCAGGTTTGCCGCGCCAGTCCCCAGGACAGCACCACGGCGTCGCACTCCTCGAGCTTGCGCCGATTGTCCTTCTGCCGGCTTTTGGCCGCGGTCTTGCCCGCAACCGGCAGCTTGACCTCGAAGCCCGCGTCGAAGAGGAAGTCGCGCAGGGCCAGCGCCGGCCGGGTCGGGGAGTCGAGGGGGTTGTCCTCCTGATCGCAGATGAGATAGATCCGGCAGAGATCGTCCCCCTCCACGAGCGGGACCGCCTCCGGCGCGCGGGGCGCGAGCCGGGCCAGGATCACGTCCTTGAGATCCTCGATGGTCTTGTGCTCCAAGAGATCCACATGCTGGTCGAGGCCCGTACGCAGCGCCTCGAGAAACGCGGCCTGTGGCGCCTCGGTGTCTTCGGGCTTGGTCGCGACCCACACCACGCGCCGGAGGCCGCCCCGGCGGGCCAGCTCGTACTGGAGCGCGACGATCGATTCGTCCGTGCCCTCGGGGCGTTTTCCGTAGCGCGGCCCGGTGAGGTGGATGGCCAGGGCTGATTGCTGCAGCGCGGCTTCCACCACGTGCCGGATGTCGCTCACGTGCTCGGGGAGCGGCGCCTCGGGCAGCGCCCGGTAGCCCTGGGCCAAGAGCTCATCGAGCACCCTCTGGCGCTCGACTTTGAGGTCGGAGCTGGATTCTGCCAGATAGACCGTGGCCCTGGAGGTCTTGGCCGGGGGCGCGCTTTCGATGGTCCTGAGGATATGGGCGATGTCCTGCGCCAGACGGCTCAGGCCCTGCTCATAGTCCTTGCCGTCGGAGCCGAGTGCGTCGAAGTAAATCGAGTCGGGTTGCTGCACGAAGAACTCATAGCCGAGGCATCGGCTCAAGATATTGCGGTGCTGGCCCTGGGCGAGCGGGGGCTTCACCACCTTGACGGCGCGCACTACCTTCCCGATCTCGAAGCCGCCGCTTTGCAGCGCGGCCTTCTGGAACTCCTCGAGCTCGTTCTGACACCAGCTCGATCGCAGATAGCCGGGCGAGAGGATGGGGATGAAGACCGCCGAGCCTTTGAGCTGGGCGAAGATCTCCGCGGAGAAATCATCGGAGCCGCGCAGTTTCTTGTCGCGCCAGATGCGGGCGTCGACGCCCAAGAGCTCGCTCAGGCGTTGCTGCAGATCGAGGTGGAAGCGAGTGACCCAACCGGTGTCCGGCTGAGCGCCCGGACCGTAGTTGTCCTTGTGGGTGTAACTGATGAAGACGTCGTTGTCGAAGCCCGGCAGATAGCCCATCGGCCCGCCCCTCGCCCTGTCGAAGAGCACGATCGTGCGGCCGGTCGGGGGGTTGCAAGCGTCCGGCGAGGCCCAAGGTCCGGCCCCGGACGTCGCGCCGGAATCACTTCCGGCCCGGAAGCCCGGTCTGACCGGGCCGATGGGGAGCCCTGCCGTCAGCACCGCGTTGAGATGCCGTTTCGGATCTCCTATCCTTATCCTTACCATCGGGAGGATACGCACATGATCTTCGATCCGATCACCATCAATAACGTCACCTTTGCCAACCGCCTCCTGCGCTCTTCCGTGGGCGGACGGAGCGCCTATTACAACGGAACGGCGTCCGATGTGTGGAAGAACTTCGAGAAGCGCTTCGCCGAGGGCGGTGTGGGCGGGATCATATCGACGACGCTCAACATCAACCGCTACCGCCAATCGCCCGTGCAGTACCCGCCCATCTCCGAAGACCGTTTCGTGCCGCCGCTGCGGAAATACATCCGCGAGATCCGGGCCACCGGCGTCAAGTATCTGATCCAGATCGGCGATCCGGGCATGGCCACGCAGGTGTCCTTGTTTCCGGAGGTACGGGACTCCTGGTCCTCCTCGTCAGGCTTCGATCTGGCCTACGGCTATAACAACTGGCGCACGCCGATGACCGAGCGCGAGGTCCTGGAGGAGATAGCGGAGTTCCGCGACGCCGCCCGCCGCGTGCGCGAGACCGGCGCGGACGGGGTGGAGGTGACGGCCAGCAAGGGCTATATCATCCACCAGTTCCTCAACCCAGGGCTCAATCGCCGCACCGACGAGTGGGGTGGCACGCCCGAGAAGCGCTTCCGTCTACTCGAGGAGATCGTAAAGGCCGTGCGCGCCGAGGTCGGTCGCGACTTCCTGTTCGGGATCCGCCTGTCCGCCGCGGACTGGAACTTTTTGCCCTTGAACGTCCGCCTGCCCATCGTGTTTCCGCTGCGGGCGCATTTCTTCGGCAACGGGATCGAGCAGACGCTCGAGCACGGGAGGTGGCTCAAGGCGCTCGGTATCGATTTTCTGCACATCGACTCGGGCTACGGGTTTTTGCACCCAAGGGTTACACCCGGCCGGTTTCCGCTCTTCGAGGCACGGCTGTTCTGCAACCACGCCCGCCACCTGAGCGCCAAGGTGGCCTTGCAGGCCACCCTTTTCAATCTCTTGCCGCGCTGGCTCCTCGGGCCCATCGTCGGCATCGGCTACCGCTACAAAGAGGGCATCAGTCTCGATTATGCCGCTACCTTCCGGCGCGAGATCGGTCTGCCGGTGATCTCGAACGGCGGGTTCCAGCATCGCGGCTTCATCGAGCAGGCCCTCGCCGACGGGAAATGCGACATGGTCTCGATGGCACGCGCCCTCCTCGCCAACCCGGACCTCCCCAAGCGCTTTCGCGAGGGGTTCGACCAGGCCGAGCGCCCGTGTACCTTCTGTAGTCGCTGCGCCGGGCGTACGGCGACGAGCCCGCTCGGCTGCTACGAACCGCTCCGTTTCGACTCGATCGAGGACATGGAACGGCAGATCATGGAATGGAACCGGCCCGATCCGGTGTAGGGGCATGGCCGCGGAGCCGCGCACACTCAGAGCTTGTGAAAAAATCGTCGCGAGCGAAGGGAGGTCGCGTTCCGCGGGTATAGAACGACAAGGGCCCCGGCGTCATGATGGCACCGACCGCGACCTCCGGTGGACGCTGGCTAAGTTCTATGAGCTGACTAATACCTGGAAGTGGCCCCAGAACGGCCAGCCGCTCAAACACGCCGCTGGCATCATCTTCTGCAACTACAAGGCACCGATCCATCGTATTACGTACATGGCGAAATCGCTTGCCGAGATCTCCAAGCAGAGTAGTTCGCACATTGCTGGTCTGCTGCCTCCTATGGCACGCTCCCTTCTCCAAGAAGCCCGCTCAGGCGCACGACAAACTGGGAAACGACGCGTTACTTGAGAATGGTTTGTTCTGACCCAAGCCATAGCCAAGCTGCGGAACTATGTCTTCGTATCCATTGCACCAGGCGCGTGCGATCACTGCGGAGTCACCTGCCACGCCATCTGCGCTGGATATTGGTAAGCGATATTTCAAGCCCGGGAATTGACGGCCCGCTTGGTTCAAACACAACAGTAAGGAAGTACGGCCTCGATCGTCACGACAGTTTCAGCCGTGGCGATCGCGGCGAAGAGGCGAGGTAACGGAAGGGATCGAGCCCGTTGGCCTTGGAGGTTTCTTTGGCCGGCCCTCAGGCGTAGAATGGTGTATGTCAAAGGCCCTTCTGAACCGCTGGCTGCAGGAAATACTGCTCACCGCTGGGTTCCTGGGCTCGCGAGGGCCGGATCGGAGGAGACATGCGCCGGAGGCACAGCGCTGGCGTTACAGCTCGGACCCCGTATATCGATGGACTTCGACCGGCTTTGCCCCCATGATTTCCTCCCCTTCCGGCTTGGCGAGCGGTTCGCTTCACTGGGGCTCGGATGCACACCGACCCAAGACACGGCCCATACCTTTGAGTGCCTGCTCGCCGGGGTGCGATGCAGCCTTTTTTCCTTTCGACCCCGCTTCTATCCTGCTTCCGTCTTCTTGCACGCAATGCCGCTCGCGCCCATTCTGGACATAGCCGCCATGAAGCTCGTGGCCGTCAGCCAGCGCGGTGCCCGCAAGAACATCTATGACCTCTTCGAGGTCCTGAGGGGTCGATCTCTGGCAGACATCGCGCGTCGGCTCCGCGCGATGTACACGGATCCGGGACCAAACCCTGTTCATATCGCCAAATCGCTCGTGTCCTTCGCGGATGCAGAGGACGAACCCGAGCCGCGCATGTTGAGCGGCACGCAGTGGGGAGAGGTCAAGGCCTATTTCACCCGCCATTCCCGCGAGTACACGGATATCCTGATCGAGGAGCTTGCGCTCCGGACAGAATGAACGCGAGCGAATACCGCTTGACGACCCGCTGGACGTGCTGGTGGCACGCGGCGACCTGCTGTTCGACAGCCGCGTGCGCGGGGAAAGCCTCACGCCGCTCGGCCTCGCGTGTTCGCCGCCGGCGTCGTGACCTCCCGAACGCTGGCGCAGCGGGTCGGTCAAAGAAGGAAAGCCTGCCCCTGCTCGATTCGCTCTCAGAGGACATACGAAAGGGGCTCGACAAAGGCAAGGAGATCGTTGCGCCGGTCGAAGGAGCCGCTGGGAAATGCATGGCGGATCGTCGCCATTGTTGTGGGACCGGTGGCTGGGCCTAAATAGACATCTGTTCCATGCGCATCACAGAGGAGCAACGGCGCGCGGTCGTCGAGGAGATCCGGGACATGTTTGGGGCTGGATCACACACCTGGCTCGTCGGCTCGCGCGCCGATGATAGCGCGCGCGGTGGCGACGTGGACCTCTTTGTCGAAGCCGAGGCCGTGCCGCCTCAGGGACGAGTACGGGCACGGCTCGGTGCAGACGTGGTGCCGGAGGAGATCGATTCCTCGGTCGATCTCCTGGTTCGCTACCCCGGAGAAGCAGAGCAGCCTATCTTTCGGATCGCCAAGATGACCGGGGTATCACTACTCCAATTGCCGAACAGACGCTCTTGGCCCTACGTGCAGGGATCGAGCGCCTCGAGCAACAGGCCGTTCACAGAGCGGACACTATCGCGAGTTCGCGTGCTCCCTGCCCTCGATGATGCCGATGACCTTGACCATTATGAAGCTTTGACAGCACGTTTTGGCCGGCTTCAGGACACATCGCTCGGCCCGTTTCGGCTCATTGCGATCCTGGAGCTCGAAGAACGTAAGACAGAGCGGGTCCGCGATCTGCTTAATTACATGGAAAAACTCGGTATCATCGACTCGTCCGACGAGTGGGCGGAGATGCGCCCGCTGCGGAATGCGATTGCCCACGAATACAGCTCGCGGAGATGTTCACCTCGGTCGCTGGTTTCAGCCGAAAGCTCTTGGGCACGGTTACTCGGCTGCATCAGTATGCGACGCGTTTCCCGCAGATCTGACCTGTCAAGCGTCTGGTGACCACGTACTTCGTTACGCGCCATCCAGGCGCGCGCGCGTGGGCAGCCGAGGAAGGGATCCTCGTCGACGAGACGATCGAGCATCTTGACCCCCAAGAGCTACAGCCGGGCGACATCATCATCGGGACCTTGCCGGTCAACCTCGCCGCCGAAGTCTGTGCCCGTAAGGGGCGGTATCTGCACCTCACCCTGGAGCTACCGCCCGAGTGGCGCGGTACCGAGCTGACCGCCGAAGACATGCGGGGGTTCGGGGCACGGGTCGAGGAGTACTGCGTGAAGCGCATGCCTACGATCTGCATTTTACGCCGATCCATGCTAAACTTTAGCGCATGGATTTCGAGTGGGACCCTGACAAGATGACAAGGAACAAGTCAACATAGCCAAACACGGTGTTAAATTCTATCGCCCTAAGCGAACTTCCGCAGGACAAGGTCTCCGCGCGCCGCGAGGATAGCTCCCAAAAGATTGCAGGGGGCATACCGTCGGATAAAGGAATGGATCGAGCTCAACCGGCATCTATTGGGGGGTGTATTCTTCAAACGTCTAAACGCTCGGTTACGTGGGCACTACAATTACTGTGGCGTACGGGTGCGTATTCCGGACCAATCTGATCACCGATTCCGGCGCAAACTGATCACTCATTCCGGAGCAATCTGATCACCGCTCCGGAGCGGTTTCCTATCGAGCGAAGCGTACGACGCGGGATAACCCGGCCG
>JBOIDT010000137.1:0-7367 GCA_050740755.1 Gammaproteobacteria bacterium | reverse complement strand
AGGTGGGACGGGTGTTGTTCCTGGTGGTCGCGGCGGCCTTCCTCACGGACACCTGGCTCGCGACCGCGGATGCCGTGAGCCGCATGCAAGCCGACATCGTCCAGGTGCTGTTCCCGCGCGCCCGGCGAATCGAAACGCGCCACTGGTATTTCTTTTTCCTCGCCCTCTTGACGGTTATCACTTCGTTCACGATGCTGCTCGACGCCCCCGGACCCTTGATCCTGACGAGTGCGCTCATCGGCTTCGGGGGCACGGTGATCTTTCCGGTAGCCCTGTATTTCTTGAACCACCGCCTGCTCGCCGCCGAGTTGCCCGTCTGGGCCAGGCCGGGGCCCTGGTCTGGATTGTTGCTGCTCGTCTCGTTCCTGGCCTACCTCGCGCTGGCGCTGGCCTATCTCTGGGCCGTGTGGGAGACCCCGTAGCGTGTCGCCGAAAGCAACGCCATTAAATGTAGGGTGGGTTGGGCGCGCCGTCTGCGCCGTAACCCACCAACCCGGCGTGCGCACCGCGTCGTAGTTTCTTTCCACCCTACGATGGATCGCTACACCAGCTTCGCCCACCTGAGCCGCCGTGAGCGCGAAGGTCGCGACTACCGCATCCGCTGGCGGATGGGGGGCTCCGGTATCGCCATCGTGGCGCCGCACGGCGGTGCCATCGAGCGCGGCACCTCGGAGGTGGCCGATGGCATCGCGGGCCGGGAGCATGGTTTTTATGCCTTCGAAGGAGTTAAACCCGCCGGCAATCACGCCCTGCACCTGACCAGCAATCGTTTCGACGAGCCGCAGGCGCTCCGACTCGTGCACCGCTCAGAAGCCGTGATCACGATCCATGGCGCGAAGGGTCGGGAGCCCGCCGCCTATCTCGGTGGGTTGGACTTCGGGTTGCGCGAGCGTCTCGCCGAGGCCCTGATCAGCGCCGGATTCCTGGCGGTTGACGACCCGAGCCCGACCCGCCAGGGACGCTCCCCGTCCAATATCTGCAACCGCTGCGTCTCGGGCCGCGGTGTGCAGTTGGAGCTGAGTTATGGGTTGCGGACAACGCTGTTTGCGGGGCTGGGCCCCTTGGGCCTGCGCCGGCCGACGTCGCTGTATCCGAGCTTTGTGGGTACCCTGCGCGCGGTGCTTGCGGGGCATGAGCCGGTTGAAATGCGATCGGTCATCGTCGAGGAATAGATATGAGTGTCCAACAGGCACCGGCACCCATCCTCTGCCCCGACTGCAACGGGCAGAATCCCGCCGATGCGGTCTTCTGCGGCAACGCCGAATGTCACAAGGCACTCGGCGAGTTTCGCTATGTGATCGAAGAGCTGGCGGCGCGGAGCACCGCCTTGGAGCGCCTGGCCGATAAGGTCACGGCCTTCACAGGCCGCCCGCATTTCGTCACGGTACACGTCCTCTGGTTCCTCGCCTGGGTGATCCTGAACTCCGGAGCCATCGTCGCCGGCGTCGTCTTCGACGCCTATCCCTACAGCCTCCTCGGGATCATCCTCGCCATCGAGGCGATCCTGATCACCAGCTTCGTCCTCATCAGCCAGAACCGCCAGAACGCCCACCAGGACCAACGCGCCGAGCTCGATTACGAAGTCAACGTAAAGGCCTATCGGAAGCTCGGCGAGATCCAGGCGGCGCTCGCAAAGGTGACGGAACGACTGGAGGCGCTGGAAGAGAAGGAGCGCGGCGGCTGATCGGCGACGCCGGGTCGGCGGTATACCTTGTGCATTCTCGCCGAGCCGACGCTCTTCTGACGATGGGAGCGGACAGTGTCGGGACGGCGTTGCCAGGGACGTTGGACACGCTTGGCTTGTCGCATCAGGTTGCATTCGTGCCGCCTGAGTGCGCCATGCGGAAAAATGCTAGAATAGATGCGAGACGTCAAGCGGTTTCGCGTGCCGTGGCCGCCCCGGCGATCCGGACCTTTCCTCATAGTCTCAATGCCACTATTCGGCGTGGAGGTTTGATATGGTAAACACAAAACGCGGGCGTTTCACGTCCGCATCCTGGCGATTGTTCGGCGTATTCTTGCTGAGCATGCCCATGGGTTCAAATGCCGTTGAAATCAGCAACGGTGTTCCGGAGAGTCAGGTAGGCCACTACCGGGTCGATGTCACGACGGGCGGGGAAACGCGCGCGGCATTCGTCACCGCCGCGCGCCTGGCTTCCAACGACATCATCGTCGCTGAGTCCATCGTGTTCGATTATTTTAGCTATGTCGATCCCGGGATAGACGGGGGGGGATTCCAGCTCTCGTCATTTCTAGCCAACGGGTCGGTTCCCGTTGCGGACCCCATCAACCCCAATATCGTCACCAGCAACGGGTCTTTCGCTGGGTTCACGCAGCCTGGGGCCAACCAGCCGAATACCATTCTGTGGACCGCGGTCAGCTCTATCGCGCCGAGCGGACAGGTCATGAATACCCGCTTCACCTTCGCGACAGCGAATGGAGGTCCCCTCGGCCCATTGCGTTTTTTGCAGTATCTGGACGAGGATGTCCAAGGTCAGGTGGCAGATCAGGGAGATGATGTCTTTTTCTCCACCGGTTCGGCAGGCAGCGGGGATCTTCAGTTGTTCACCTTCGACAACCCGGACGTCTACGGGCTGAGCCATTCCGGTGCGCTGCTACCCGGGACCGATCTTCAGAACGCCTCCTTCATGGGTTGGGCGGCCGACGTTTTCAACAACATGAAACCGCTCATCGAAGGCTTCGGTCAGGAGGTCTCGCCCGCGGGCATCATCACCAACTTGCAAAGCTTCCAGCATCCCCAGCTCGGGCCCGTCTTTGGGCCCGCCGACATCGTTTCCGTGCTGGCCTGGGACGTGGACCCGAACGCGGCCGTTGCCGTCATCACCACCTCTTTGGGCGGGATCCCGATATCGCAACAGACCGTCGAGACCCGTCCCGTGGGCAGCCAGGTCCTTTGTCGGGGCAAGAACTGTAGGTTTCAGGCCCTGTGCGTCTTACCTCCGTCCCCGGGAGCGCTCTGCACCAATCGGATCACCCTGACCGTTGGCAGGAACGCCCTGCGCTCGAGCGATGGTGCGTTGGTGAAGCAACGGAGGATCCGATTTGCTGCCGGGAGAGCTAACATCGCGCCGGGACAGACCGGTCGCGTACGCCTCAGGCTCACGCCCTCGGGCCGCCGGTTCGTGCAGTCGACCACGAGGAAGAGGCTGCGGGGCGTGATGGAGATCCGGAACGTCGCCGGGATTGTCAATTCGATCCCGTTCACGATCAGGATCAGATAGGCAGCGAGTCGCCTCTTTGGGGCCTGGCGGATGGATCCTGCCCGCCAGGCCCCTTCCCCATGGCTGGGGCCACGGCGATGTGCCATCATTCCTGAATGGCCGCGCTATCGACAACCGGATCGGCAACGGACCCGGACCTCGAACGGCGGGTCGTCGAGCAGGGTAAAAGGCTCTTGGCGGCGGCGCGCGGCGAGGCCGAGGGCGCACGGCCGGTGGACCGATGGCTCGAGCGCCTGCTCGAGCGGGTCATGGAGGACGAGGCCTTCCGGCTGCAGGCCCTGCGCTTCGTCGATGTCCTGCCGGCGCTGGACGATGATCGCGAGCTGACCCGCCATCTCCACGAGTACTTCGGCGAGGAGGGCTTCCCGCTCCCCCCGCTCATCGCCTTCGGCGTGCGCCACGTGCAGGCCGGCATCGCGACCCCGTTCGTGGCACGTGCCATCCGCAAGTCTCTGGGCGGGCTCGCGCGGCGATTTCTCGGGGGCGCCACGGCCGACGAGGCACTGGAGAGCGCGCTGGCGCTGCGCCGCCGTAACATCGGTTACAGCCTCGATCTGGTCGGCGAGGCGGTGGTCAGCGAGGCCGAGGCCGTCCGTTACCAGCGCCGTTACCTCGACTTTCTCGCGCGGCTCGGGGAGCGGGTCGCATCCTGGCCCGACAGCCCGCTGCTCGATCGAGGTCACGGCCGGGCGCTGCCGCGTCTCAACGTCTCGATCAAGCCCTCCTCGCTCTATTCTCAGCAGAACCCCGTCGATCCGGACGGGAGCGTCCGCGAGGTATGCGCGCGCCTGCGGCCGGTGCTCTGCGAGGCGCGCCGTCTCGGCGCCTTCGTGTGCATCGACATGGAGCAGTACCCGCAGAAGGACATCACCCTGCTGTGCCTCAAGCGGCTCCTGATGGAGCCCGAGTTGCGCGATTGGCCCGATATCGGGATCGCGATCCAGGCGTATCTACGGGAGACTGAGGACGATCTCCAAGGGCTGATCGACTGGGCCCGGACCCGCGGTGCGCCCGTGACGGTGCGGTTGGTGCGCGGGGCCTACTGGGACTACGAGACCGTGATCGCCCTGCAGCACGGCTGGCCCGTCCCGGTATGGACGCGCAAATGGCAGACCGACGCCTGCTACGAGCGCTGCCTGGACCTCCTGCTCCGGCATCACCCGGTCATCGAGACCGCGGTCGGGACGCACAATGTGCGCAGCATCGCCCTCGCCATGGTGCTCGGTGAGGCGCGGGGAGTGCGCGAAGACCGGATCGAGTTCCAGATGTTGCACGGCATGGCGCCGGTGCTGGAAGGGGTGCTGCCGACCCTGGGCCGGCGTCTGCGGGTGTATTTACCCTTTGGTGAGGTCCTGCCCGCCATGGCCTATCTGGTGCGGCGGCTGCTCGAAAACACCTCCAGCCAATCCTTCCAACGCATGAGCTTGACGGGCCACCTCTCGCCGGCGCAGCTCCTGGCCTCGCCGCACGGCTATGGCCCGAGCCACGAGTCGCCGCGGGTGCGGGCCGGCGGCGCGGCATCTGCACCGATGGTGGCAAACGCGCCCTTCGTCAACGAGCCCACGCGCCGCTTCACCTCGGCCCCCGAGCGTGACGAGTTCGCGCGTGCCCTGTCGGCCGTGCGCGCCGCGCTGGGTGGCTATTATCCGCTGCGCATCGACGGCCGATCGGTCGACACGAGCGATCCCATCGTCTCGGTGAACCCCGCCAAGCCGAGCGAGATCGTCGGGCGCGTGGCCAGGGCCGAGGCGCGGCACGTGGAAGAGGCCATCGTGGGCGGGTTACGAGCCCAGAGGGAATGGGCCGAGTCGGGCTTCGAGGCGCGCGCCGCCTGCCTCTTCCGGGCCGCGAGCGCGCTCCGCGAGCGGCGCGACGCCTTCAGCGCCTACGAGGTCTTCGAGGCGGGCAAGAACTGGCCCGAGGCCGATGCCAACGTCACCGAGGCCATCGATTATCTCGAATTCTACGCGCGCGAGGCGATGAGACTCGGCCCCCCGCGCGCCGGGCGCGTGCCCGGCGAGGACAACCGCTACGAGTACCGGCCGCGCGGGGTGGGCGTCGTGATCCCACCTTGGAACTTCCCGCTCGCGATCCTGACCGGCATGCTCTCGGCCGCCATCGTGGCCGGCAACGGCGTGATCCTGAAACCCTCCTCATTGACGCCCGTGATCGCCGCGCGCTTCGTGGCGCTCTTGGAGGAGGCCGGCGTACCGCCCGGGATCGTGCAGTTCCTGCCGGGCGCGGGGACGGGGATCGGCGATCTGCTCGTCTCCCACCCAAAGGTGAGCTTCATCGCCTTCACCGGCTCCGAGGAGATCGGCACGAGGATCCTGCGGCTCGCGGCCGAGGTGCGGCCGGGCCAGACAGAGGTCAAGCACGTCGTCGCGGAGATGGGGGGCAAGAACGCCATCATCGTCGACAGTGACGCGGACCTCGACGACGCCGTGACCGGGGTCCTGCGCTCGGCCTTCGGCTACCAGGGACAGAAGTGCAGCGCCTGCTCGCGCGTCGTGGTGGTCGGCTCGCATTACCCGCGCTTCGTCGCCCGGCTCGTCGAGGCCGCGGAGAGCCTCTCGATCGGCGCCCCGGAATCGCCATCGACCTTCCTGGGCCCCGTTATCGACGGACAGGCAGAGCGTCGCATCCGGGCCGCCATCGAGTCCGGACGGGGGGAGGCCAAGCCGGCCCTGCAGGTGGACTGCGCCCCTCTCGGCGAAGGGTATTTCGTCGGGCCGGCGATCTTCACCGAGGTGAAGCCCGAGTCGTACCTGGGCCAGGAGGAGGTGTTCGGGCCGGTTCTGTCGGTGATGCGGGCGAAGGACCTGGCAGAGGCCATCGCGATCGTGAACGGGACGCGCTACGCGTTGACCGGCGGCATCTACTCCCGCAGCCCCGCCAACATCGAACGGGCCAGGCGCGATTTCGAGGTCGGGAACCTGTACATCAACCGCAAGATCACCGGAGCGCTGGTGGACCGGCAACCCTTCGGCGGGTTCAGGCAGAGCGGCGCCGGGAGCAAGGCGGGTGGCCCCGACTATCTGCTGCATTTCCTCCTGCCCCGCACCGTGACCGAGAACACCCTGCGACGCGGTTTCGCACCCTGGATCCCCGATTGATCCCAAAGACATCCTTTGAGCGAGGGTTGTATGCAGTACCGTTATCCCGTCAAACTCACCCGGCTCGACAACGGCTCCATGTCGGCGGAATTCCCAGACGTACCGGAGGCGCTGACCCACGGGGTTGATGAAGACAACACCCTCTACTGGGCTCGGGATGCCCTGCTCGTGGCCCTATCGGGATATATGGACGATCGGCGGTCGATCCCCGTGCCATCCGAACCAAAGCGGAGCGCACGGGTGCTCGAAATCCCTCCCATGCAGTCCGTAAAGCTAGCCATCTACCAAGCGATGCCGGAAAACCACGTGACCCAGGCCGCCCTGGGTGAGCGGATGCGCATCGACGGCCGCCAAGTGCGCCGGATACTCGATCTAGACCATAACACCCGCCTCGATCACCTCCTGCGCGCGCTGGAAGTCTTGGGCAAACGAGTTTCAGTGGCGATCGATAACGCTGCGTAGGGGCGTCCCTCCTGGGCGCCCCTACCTTCCGGCGGCCACAAGGGACCGCCCAGGCGGCTGCGGCCGCGCGCTGCAAGGCCGCGACCCTGCGGAAGCGCACCGGCACCCTGTCTCCGGGTTCAATGAAAAGTTAGGACCGAGAACACCCTGCGACGCGGTTCGCACCCTGGATCCCGGGACCGGGTCCTGGCTGGGGGCGGCTTGACACCCCTGCGGACGTGATTTAGCCTTCTTCCCGGCGTGGGGCCATAGCTCAGCTGGGAGAGCGCTACAATGGCATTGTAGAGGTCGGCGGTTCGATCCCGCCTGGCTCCACCATCCCCGAGCCGGTCCCAAGAGGCGTCGAACTGCGAGGAGCCTGGCTTGCCGGCCCTTCCGCCGCTCCCTCGTCCCCATCGTCTAGAGGCCTAGGACACTGCCCTTTCACGGCGGCAACAGGGGTTCGAATCCCCTTGGGGACGCCATCCAATCCCCGGCGACGAGCGGCATCCGGTAGCGCCGTTCCCTGCGCCGGCGCCGCGCTGTTGCATTTTGCCCATCCCCGGAC
>JBOIDT010000136.1:0-7641 GCA_050740755.1 Gammaproteobacteria bacterium | reverse complement strand
ATCAGAGCTACACCCAAGGTCATCCTGACCAACAAGCCCTTGGGCGCCCGCAGGACGCTCGTCTTCCACAACGGCCGCGGCAGCCAAGAGGGGATCTTCGCCGAGCTCAAATCCGACAACGCGCTCGGCTATGTCCCCACCCGCACCTGGGTTGGGAATCAGATCTACCTGCTCTCGGTGCTCCTCGCCCATAACCTCGGCCGCGAGCTACAGATGATTGCGGATCCTCCCTCGCGCGCGACGCTGGAGAAACGCCCGGCCTTCTGGGTCTTCGAACGCCTGGACACGTTTCGGCGCAGGATCCTCCAGCGCGCCGGCCGCCTCATTCAACCTCAGGGGCAGCTCACCCTCAGCATGTCCGCCAATCCGGCGGTCCAAGAGGAGTTGTTGCATTACCTCGAGGCCTTGCAAGCTGCCTGAAATCTCCAGGTAAGCGAACTTTATGCAACGATAGGGTAAACTCACTAGTATGCCGCTTTCTACGCCCTTTCCTGACGATTCGCGTGGAAGTTTACGCAACTGGAGGGCCGGCGGCCGCGGCGCGGCACACTAGGAAGGTGCCGATCAGATTGACCGTCACGACTCTCGCGAAGTCCGCCTGCGCCATGGGCCCTTCCCGGCCCACCACCCGCCCGCGATGGGAGATCCCGGCACAAGAGACGGCGAGCGTGAGCCCCCCGAGCACGTCGACCGCCATGGCACGGTCGGTCGCGGCCTCGGAGCCCACATCGGCCTCGACATAGGCGGCTCCGGGTGGTAACGCGACCGGGGGACGGAGATCGAGCACCGCCACCCGCGCCCCCAGCTCCACGAGCCTCTCGGCGACCGCCAGCCCGAGGCCCGACGCGCCCCGTCATCACCGCCCGTGCCGCTCGCAGCCTCACACCAACCCGCCCCGCCCAGGGATACCCGTCCCCTCCAGATAGTCTAGCGGATTAAAGCCGCGCGATCCGTGGACGATAGACGTCCCTACAGTCGGGAACTGAATATCCGCGCGACGACCGAGGTCGTTTGTCCGCTCGCTCCCGCCCCGTCGACTTGGCCCGTCACGTAGTCAAGCGGGTTACTGCTTGGCAACGACGACAAGGAGGTTCGTCTCATGTCACGACCAACAGGATGGCCCGTATTGTTGTTGTTCTCCGCATTCACTTCTGCCGATCAGGTGGCAGTAGAACGGGACTCTACAGTCCGCACGCAGCGACTCGAAAAGATCGCACCCCTCCAGGGCGTTCCCGCGTTTCGCGCCGATGGTGCGGATGAGCCGAGCCCCGATGAAACTTCCCCTCGCACGCAACGAACTACCGGGTCGCCGCAAGACCCCGGGGGCGCGCCCGGTTTGATCCCCCGGCGATCCCCTCGCTGAGACGGCGCCGGGCCAAGGCGGCCCGGCGCATTCGGAGAAACGGTATTCGATCCAGCCAAAGGAGTGGCCCCTATGCCTGTTCGCACTCGCATCTACGTTCTTGTTCTCATCTCTCTGACGTTTCTCGGCCCGGCTCAAGGGGAGGAGATCCGGGATTTCTATTCCGAGCCCGGTCTCAATCCCTTCAAGGAGACCATCCACCAGGAGAACCACGAGCACATCGACCCGTTCTCGGGCACCCTGCAGCACAAGCACGTGGACCTGTTCATCCCCGGCAACGGGGGAATGGACATCAAGATCACGCGCGTGTACACCAGCCTGCAGGAGCACCTCGGTGTCCGCACCGTCACCGGCGCGGGCTGGACCATGCACTTCGGGCGCCTCGTCGTTCCGACCCAGCACAAAGACAAGCTCTGCGTGCAGGAAAACCACAACCTCGGCACGGAGGATAATCCCTCTATCGAGTTTCCCGACGGCGGGCGCGAGCTTCTGATGCTCGATGCCGTCCAGGGACAATACCTGGTGACCCGGAGCGGCTGGCGGATGAAGTGCAACAGTGAGGGTGCGGGTGTGGTCGTGACCTCTCCCGCGGGCACGGCGTATACCATGAGCGCGCTCGACACGCTGAATAATCACTGGAGCTGGTACACGACACGCATCGAGGACCTGCACCGCAATACCATCGATATCGCCTATAAGACCACCGGAAATTCCATCTACATAGATAAGGTAACGGCGAGCGACGGTCGCCTCGTGTCCTTCTTCTACGAAGACGAAGGAACGCCTGACATCCGCTTGTCGCGGATCGTCGCCAATGATCAGACATGGACGTACCGCTACGAGAGTGTGGGTTCCCTGTTGGGTCTGAACTATTACTACCTGAGTGAGGTGGTACGACCGGACGGCCTGCGCTGGAGGTATCGCTATTATCCATTCAGTAGTGCCCCGGATGCCGCCGGCAACTACTCGATGCAGTCGGTCACGTACCCATACGGCGCCAACATCACCTACACGTACAAGAAGGTCGACTTCGATCCCTGGGACGTCGACGGTCAATGGGATGTGCCCACCACCGTGGTCGCTACAAAGACGGTATCCAGTGCACTTACGGACGGCGGTGATATGGGATCCTCTCTTCCGGGCGGCGTCTGGACCTTCGAGTACGAGCCGAAATCCCCGGAGTCATTTCTTGCCAAAGACGGCACCTGGCTTTCGGGTCTCGATAAGACGACCGTGGTCATGCCCGGGGGTAAGCAAGTCTACTACCACTACGGGTTTTCTTATACGGGTGTTCCACGGAGCGGTGTCTTGTGGCTCACCGGCACGCTTTACAGGCAAGAGAGCTGGAATGGGAGCTGCGGGGGCACGAACGGGCCTGGTATCGAGTGCAGCAGGGTCGAGTCGGTCTACAATGACTGGGCGCCGCGTCTCATGTCCCATGAGGATTTCTGGCACGGCCGCGGTGCCCGCGAGGACGACAGTTACGCACCACAGCTCATGATGCGGACCCAACGTCGTGACGGCACCGGTTACCGCACCGACTATGAGAACTACGACGACTTCGGAAACGCGCGGCGCGTCATCGAGCGCTCCAATCTCTCGAACCATCCCGACAAGGTGACCGAAATCACCTACTACATCGATAAGGTCAAATGGATCGTGCATCAGGCCGAGGACGAGACCGTTGTGGGGCAAGACGGCGAGACCGTGAGTCATGTCGATCGAACTATCGATGACCACGGTAAGGTCGTCACCGAAGACAACAATGAGGTGGTCACCAACTATAGTTATACCGAAAATGGAGATCTGGAGAGCGTGACCGACGCGCGCGGCAACACGAGCACGTTCTCGAACTACAAAAGGGGCATCGCGCAACTCGAAGAGCACCCCGAATCCGTCACGCTCTCGCGAGCGGTCAACGATACCGGGACGGTGGCCTCGGAGACCAACGGCCGGGGCTACACCCGCGGCTTCGGTTATGATGCGATGAACCGCTTGACGGCGATCACCTACCCGAGGAACGCGCCTGTCGCCATCACCTGGGACGGGAGCGGTAAGACGCTCAGCCGCGGCAACTACCAGGAGCGTATCGAGCTCGACGGCTTCGGCCGGCCGGTTCGCACCACGCGCGGTGACACGGCCTTGGGGATTGCTATCCCCCGCACCCTGCGTTACGACGTGAATGGCAACAAGGTCTTCGAGTCTTATCCGAGCTCCGAGAGCGGGGTGAGCTATACCTATGACATCCTGAAGCGGATCACCGAGATCCAGCACCCGGATGGGGCGCATCGCAGCTACGTCTACGATGGCCCCGGGGTGACGGAGACCGACGAGCGCGGCCACAGCACGGCCTATCTCTATCGCGCCTACGGGGCACCGGACAAGGACAAGGTCCTGGTCCAGATCACGGCGCCCAACAACATCGTTACGGTGCTCTTGTACGATCCGCTCAATCACCTCACGCGCGTCCATCAGGGAGAAATGAATCCGAGCGATGGGCTCATCCATGGATATTCTCGCAAGTTCGTCTATGACGGGCGCTTCTATCTCACTTCGATGGAAGACCCTGAGACGGGTGTGACGAGCTATGGCCGTGATGCCTTGGGGAACATGATCTCCCGTCAGACGGGGGACTCCGGGGTGACCCACTACGCCTATGATGGTCGAAATCGCCAGATCCTCGCCGACTATCCGGCTACCACCCCCGATGTCGAAACGAGCTACGATGTCGACGATCACATCACTCGAATCTCGAACGGCGCGAGCGTCATCGATTATCGCTACGACGAGAACGACAACCTCGCGAGCCAGACACTGAGGATTGGGGATGTTGCCTACCCGCTCGGTTTTGACTACGACCGTCACGACTTTTTGGCTCGCCTCACCTACCCCTCCGGTCGGAGCGTCGCGTATCTCCCCGATGCCCTGGGCCGTCCGACTCAGGCCGCCCCCTTCGTGAGCGCGGTGGCCTATCACCCCGGTGGACAGCTCGCTCAGGTTCAATACGCCAACGGCGGGCAGACCGACCTCCGCCTCGATGCGCGCCAGCGGATCGCCTCTCTCACGCATCAGGGGCTGGCCGAGCTCGGCTATGAGTACGATCTCCTGGGCAACGTCCTCGGCATCGCCGATCCCTTCAACCCGAGCGAGGACCGCCGCTTCGACTACGACGCCTTGGATCGGCTGAAAAACGCCCAGGGCCGCTGGGGCGCGGGGAGCTTCGAGTACGACGCCTTCGGCAATCTGACCCGGATGGCGCTCGGCGCGGACACGCATGTCTTCGACTACCACGGCCTGCGCCTGCGCAGTGTCGTCCACAACGACGCCACGCGCTCCTGGTACGCGCACGATGCCTACGGCAACGTGCGCTCCGACACCGAGATCGCGGGCACCGGCACCGTCGGGAGCCTCATCAAGGGGCGGCAGTACCTCTACGACGACGCCGGGCGCCTACGTAGCGCCCCGGTACAGGAATACGTGGCTGGCGTCGCGAGCTTTTCCGCCCATGACTTCGACTACGATGCCGCCGGTCATCGCATGCGGCGCACCACGCCGACGGGCCGGGTGACCGATCTTGTCCACGGGCGCACCGGCATGCTGCTCGGCGAATATACCGGCGGGGCGCTCTCCGGCAAGGAGTATGTCTATCTCGGCAGCCAGCTCATCGCGAGCGCCAAGACCAATGCGCCGCCAGAGGCGGACGCCGGCCCCGACCAGATCGTCGCGGGCGGCCAAGGAGTCACGCTCGACGGCCGCGGATCTTCGGATCCCGATGGCTCGATAAGCCACTACGCCTGGCAGCAGACCGCCGGCCCCGCGGTGGTCTTGAGCAGCCCCGAGAGTGCCATGACGCGCTTCACCGCGCCGCGCTTACCGGCCGAGGCGCGCTTGCGCTTCGAGCTCACGGTCACCGACCGTGTCGGCGAGAGCGCGGCCGATGAGGTCGAGGTGGTCGTACGACCGCCGCCGAACACGGCTCCCAGAGCCAACGCCGGTCCTGATCAGACGGTCCGGGGCGGCACGTTGGTCACCCTCGATGGTACGGCCTCGAGCGACGCCGATGGCACCCTCGCGGCCTACGCCTGGCAGCAGACGGCCGGTAGCCTCGTGGATTTGAACGACGCACATTCCGCGGCGCCGAGCTTCGTCGCCCCCACCCTGGCTGCCGATGAGGTCCTGAGCTTCACGCTAACGGTGACCGATGATCGGGGCTCGAGCGGCACGGATACTGTGGCGGTCACCGTGAAGGGCAATCAAGCCCCGATCGCCGATGCCGGTGCCGAGCAATTCGCCCCCGCTGGCGCCACCGTGACCTTGGACGGCACGGGTTCGCGGGATGCCGATGGCGCCATTGTCGGTTACGCTTGGCAGCAGACGGCCGGGATCCCCGTGAGCCTCGATGACGCCCATAGCGCCTCGCCAAGATTCACGGCCCCCACGAGTCCCAGGACCGAGGTCTTGAGCTTTACCCTGACCGTGACGGACGATCAAGGGTCGAACGCGACAGACACCGTACGCGTGCGGGTAGTGGGGCTTGCGGGTGACGCTGCCATTGCGCGCGTCAACGTCGCCAGCGACGGGACACAGGCCAACGGACGCAGTCAGTTCGCCGCAGTCTCTGCGAACGGTCGCTACGTGGCCTTCGACTCGCTGGCCGACAACCTGGTGAGCGGTGACACCAACAACACCTGGGATGTGTTCGTTCACGACAGTTGGTCGGGTGAAACCAGCCAGATCAGCGTGGCCAGTGACGGGACTCACGGAGATTACTCGAGCATTGACCCCAAAATCAGCGCCGATGGTCGTTATGTGTCCTTCCGGTCCGATGCCACGAACCTGGCGAGCGGCGATACCAATAGCTTCTCGGATGTCTTCGTCCACGACCGCGAGACCGGTGTCACGACCCGCGCAAGCGTGGCCAGCGGCGGAGGACAAGCGTGGGGTCTTTATCACGATATCAGTGCCGATGGGCGTTATGTGGCGTTTGCTTCCGGCTCTCCGGGTCTAGTGAGGGGGGACACCAATAACACCTGGGACATCTTCGTCCACGATCGGCTAACCGATCTGACTACCCGCGTCAATGTCGCGAGCGATGGGATGCAGACGGAAAAGAACCACCCCAGCTTCAACCCCGTCATCAGTGCCGGCGGGCGCTATGTCGCCTTCACGTCGACCGCCTTGAACCTCGTCCGCCCGGATCTGCCGGACACCACGGATGTCTTCGTTCACGACCGCGAGACCGGGAACACCGTACGAGCCAGCGAGCCCATCGATGGGATACCAAGAGGTGGCTACAGCGTCGATCCCGATCTCAGCGCCGACGGTCGCTACGCGGTATTCGCTTCCACCGCAAGCAACCTCGTAATGGGGGATGGTCAGGACAGCAAGGACCTCTTTGTCCGCGATCGGCAGACGGGAGAGACCACCTTGATCAGTGGCTTACCCGGGGAGCCGGGCACACCCGTGATCAGTGCAGAGGGCCGTTTTGTCGCGTTCCAAGGGTATGCCAGCGGAAACCATGGGCAGATCTTCGTTCACGATCGCCAAAACGGCGATACGGTCCCTGCAAGCGTGGCTCAGGACGGGACACCCGGCAACGGATATACCACCGCACCGGCGCTGAGCGCGGATGGGCGCTACGTCGCCTTCGTTTCCTTTGCCACGAACCTGATCGAGGGCGACACCAACGGCACGGGAGATGTCTTCGTCCGAGACAGGTCTATAGCTTTCGTAAACGCGTCCCCGATCGCTGAGGCAGGCTTGGATCAGAGTGTCACGGCTGGTATCGCCGTCACCCTGGATGGCGGTGGATCGCGTGACCCCGAAGGCCGGCCGCTGAGCTACCAGTGGACACAGACCCAAGGGCCGCGGGTGCCGCTCAAGAACCCGAGCGCTGCGCAACCGAATTTCACCGCCCCCTACGTGGCGGCGCCCACGGCCTTCGCGTTCACCCTGACCGTGAGCGATGACCACGGCGCAAGGGCGAGCGACGGCGTCCTCATCACCGTACAGCCGCGGTCCAACCCCCGCGACACCCGGCCCCCACGCACCGTCTACGCACAAACGGGCGCCACGGTCGACGGGGTGCCTGGGTATCGCATCACGCTCCGTCCCAACGAAGCGGCTAGCGTCTATTTCCGAGTCACCGGCATCGGGACCCTGGAGAGCGGCGGGATCCCCACCTCCGACTGGCAGATCTACGGCAGTCGCCTCACCGTCGTGATGCACACCCCAGGCGAGGCCGCCCTCGAATACTATGCCATCGACCGGGCCGGGAA
>JBOIDT010000135.1:0-7697 GCA_050740755.1 Gammaproteobacteria bacterium | reverse complement strand
AGAGCAGATTGCGCTCGCGGCCGACGTAGTTGAGCGCCTGGCTATAGCGGGAGTAGAACACCGGGAAGGTGGCGAAGGGCGCCGAGGCCTCGGCGATGCCGACGAGCCGCGCGCGGCGGTCGTTCAGCTCGAAGGTCTTGCCCAACGCGAGCGGCTCCCCTGGGAAGTAGTACGCATATCCAGCCCGGTCGATGATGACCGCATCGGGTATTTGCAAGTCCTCGAAGCGCCCGAGGAGCATCTGCCGGGGTGCACCGACCAAGGTCCCGTCGTCGAGCCCCAAGAGGATCACCTGGCGAAACTTCCCATCGGCCGCCGTGGCGCGCGCGTAGCCTTTGTAGAGCGGCACCGCCCAATCGACGCCCGCTATTCCACGGATGCGGTAGAGTGCGTTATCGGTGAAGGCCTTGGTTTCCTCCGCATACTGGGTCTCACGATCCATCACCCAGAGATCGGCATCGGGTACGTCCACGACCTGGCTCGCGGTGCGAAGATGCCGCAAAAGATCGAGACCTGATTGGCCAAGAGAAACGAGGCGAAGGCGACGGTGAAGATCAAGCTCAGATACTTAGCCCGGTCACCCGTTAGCATCCTGAGTGCGATGAAGTTCATGGCATGTGCCCCCGGCAAAAATGCAGTCAATGGGTAAAGGGCTCTACTGGCTCACCGTGAGATGTGTAGATACACCTATACGTTGAACCTTGGAATGCTCATAGACCCGGCCTCGATACATTCCGATCACAGAAGAAAACACGGGATTCGAGAGCATCCTGACGATGCGATCCCCGAGCTTTGCGGAGAGGGCGTCTTGGAGAAGTAAGAGCTTGGGTGGGAAAGGCAGAATCACCCGAGGCTGTCTCTTGCGTACCGCACGGAGTATGCCCTCCGCCACCCCTTCCGCCGTGATAGGGGTCATTTTCCGAAAGGGGGGCGGCATAGCGCGCGCTTCAACGTGATCGAGCAGTGCCGTTTGTGTCAGTGCCGGATGGATGACGGACACAAAGATCCCGCTGCCATAGAGCTCTTGCCTTAGTGTGTCGGAGAAGGCCGAGATGGCATGCATGGCGATCGAGTAGCCGCCAAAATCAGGAAAGGCCTTGCGCCCGACCACCGAGGACATAGTGACTATATGACCCGAGCCCTGCTCATGCATGCTAGGCAAAACCGCCTTAGTGCAATAGACGGTCCCGCAGACGTCGACCGCCATCATGTCTTTCATGTCCTCGATGAACCTTGCCTCACCAATCGGACCCACGTGGGCTATTCCTGCATTGTTCACGAGCACATCGATCCGCCCGCATTCCGCCAGCACCTTATCGACCATGTCATGGACCTGCGCCGGCGATGAGACGTCGGCTGGGATTACCCGCACCTTGGGACTAAAACGCCGGATCCCTTCGGCCGCCTGGTCCAGTTTCTCTTTGGAGCGGGATACCAAGATCGGGATCGCCCCCTCGCGGGCGAACGCGAGGGCCGTGGCCCGGCCGATGCCTTGAGAGGCCCCGGTGATGATGACTACCTTACCGTCAAATCGAACGCTGCCGTTCATCGCAAGCTCCTATATGAGTGTATATACACACACACACTTGCAGTAAAAAAATTACTGCCCGTGCGCCAGCGCCACCATTTCTCTGAGATCGGTCTGCATCGCGGTCCAGCGTTCCTGCCCAAGTGCCTTGACCACATGCGACTGAGCCTTCTTCCAAAACGGCATGGCCTCGGCCAGCGCGGCGTTCCCCCGGGGGGTGATAGTCACGATCCGCGTGCGCCGGTCCTCACCTGGGGCGACCTCGATCAGTCCCTGCTTTCGCAGCAGCTCCAAGTTACGCGTTAAGGTCGTGCGATCCATGACCGTCATTTCCGCAAGGCGTGTCACACTCACCGGGCCCATCATTCTCCCGACAACCAGCAGCGAAAACTGTGTAACGCGCAGCCCCGAGGGCCGGAGCATGTCGTCATAGAGCTGGGTCACCGCACGGGTCCCTTTGCGTAAGTTGAAGCACGCGCAGTTAACGCAATTCGCCAACTCTGCCTTCTCTAAGTGTCGCGCCATCGTCTCCCTCGCCGTCCACGTTGCCCTTCCTTCATGATAGGAGTATATACACGTAGTATGGCGATGTCAAGGATGCCGATGACAAAATCTAAGAATAGCCGCCGGCCGCTGGCCCGACTATAAAAGGATAGGAAATTCAATGGGTCTTGGCAACAGGCACCGTTGCGTCGGACGGGCCGGCCGGCCATCGGCTGCCTCCTCAGACGGCCGGGGGGCGCGACCGTCACGGTGTCCGCACCGATGCGACCCGCTAGCTATCCGTCGGCATAGCCGGTGAGCTCCAGATAACCCCTGCCGGTCACGGGGACTCCGCGGACGGTGCCGCGCGCCTCGACGGCCCCCTCCCAGTAACGGACCGAGACCTCCAGCTCCTGGTCGGGGAGCCGGGGCGTGACCTCCAGATCCAAGGCGGCCTTCGGGACCCGCAACCGGGTGCGGGCCGGATAGCGGTGTCCGCCGCGCGGGCTCACCCAGGTGGACAGCGTGTCGATCGCGACCTCCCCGGCCGCGAGCGCCACGGGCGTCCCGTCGCGGAGCACGATGGTCCCGGCGCTGTGCGGATCGGTGCTGCCGTCCCGGCGCCGCAGGCGGTAGAACATCAGCTCCTGTCCGTTCGAGAGTTGGAGTGCGTACCAATCCCACCCGATCTGATCCGGGCCCAGGGCGCTCGTGCTCCACTCCCGATCCATCCAGCTCAGGCCCGAGACCGTGAAACGCTGCCGGCCGACGGTGACGACCCCCTCGGTCGGCATGCGCGTGAGCGAATAGTAGTACGAGGCGTTGCCGGGTTCCGCGCTCTTCTGGCTCAGGCCGCGATCGCCCTGGGGCACGGGCGGCTTGCCCCGGGCGAGCCGGAGGTCGATGGCCACCTCGGCCTCGGCGGCGCGTAGCCGTACCGGCAGCCCTTCGGGGGCGGCCGGTGTGGCCGACCAGTCATCCAGCCATAGTCGCAAGGTGCCGGGCTCGGCACCCGCAAGCCCCATGGCCCCCCGGCCCAGGCGCTCGTGGTCGTGGAAGGCACCCTCTGCGATGTCCGAGACGGCGAAGTGCGCCAGATAGAGGGTGTTGGCGCGCCACGGGGAATCGAGGGACACCGGCTTCGGGCTCTGAGCGATCCGGAAAAAGGTCAGTTGATACCCGAAGGGCCGGCCTTCGGCACCGTCCAGGTTGCCGGTGAAGTACCACCACTCGGTACGGAATTCGGGGTGCGGGCCGTGGTCGTCGGGGAAACGGAAGGGTCGCGGGGTGTGGGCGCGGGCGTAGCCCTCGTTTTCCGCGGAGTCGCCGCGGAGCGCCGCGCTCGCGGACACGGGGCCCGCGGTTCCCTCCTCCGGCCGGGGACGATGGGGCAAGGTGGCCCAAAAGGCGAGGGCCGTCCCCCCGATGAGCACGGCGATGAGCACGGCCTTGGCCGTCGAGGAGGGCGCGAGACCTCGTTCAGTCATTGCGCAGGACCGCGGCCGGCGAGCCCCGGGCGGCCCGGCGGGCGGGGTAGATCCCGGCGAGCAGCGCCGCCCCGACCGCGAGGGCGACCCCTTGCGCCACGATCACCGGATCCACGTGGAGGTCCATGCTCCAGCCGAAACAGCGCTCGTAGAGGACATACACGAGCGTCGCGGCGATCCCGATACCGACCGGCACCGAGAGGAGGCCGGCGATGAGACCCGTGAGCCCCGTCTCGACGAGCAAGAGGCCCGAGAGCCCCGCTTGTGTCATGCCGAGCGCCCGCAAGAGGCCGAGCTCGCGGCTGCGTTCCAGCTCCAATGCCATGAGTGCGGAGAACACCCCCGCGAAGGCGATCATCGCGGCGAGCAGCCGCAGCACCCGGGTGATGGCGAAGGTCCGGTCGAAGAGCCTCATGGACTCCGCGCGGATGGTGCGACTCTGGGTGATCCCGACCCCGAGGCCCTCCGGGAGGCGCGCCTCGACGGCCGCGCGCAGTCGAGCGTCACCGATCCCGGGGCGGGCATAGACCCCGATGCTGCTATAGCCCCCGCCCTGCCAGTAGCGCTCATAGGTGCGCCGGCTCATCGCCACCCAGCCGCGATCGGAGCTGTAATCGTAATAGACCCCGGCGATGCGCAAGGCCTGCGGCCCGCGATCGGTGCGCAGCGTGACGCTGTCCCCGCGGTGCAGATCGCGATGATAGGCCAGGGGCTCGGAGACCAGCACCTCCCCTCGTTCCTCGAAGGCCCGCCAAACGTCTCCGGCCGCGCCTTCCTTGAAGCGAAAACCCCGGTACGATCCCGGGGCCATGTCATAGACGGCGATGTCCGTGGGCTGCCCCGCGACCTCCACGCGGAAGCGCCGCACCGTGCTCACCGCCTCGACCTCGGGTAGCGCCACGATGCGATCCCGGAAGCCGCGATCCAGCTCGAAGGCCGGGGCGGTGGCATCGGGTCCGGGGGTGGTGATATACAGATCGGCGCGCAGGACGCCGTAGAGCCAATCCCCCACCGCGATCCGGAAGCTCTCGATCAGGATCCCCACCCCGATGGTCGTCGCGATCGCCACCATGAGCGCGGCCGTGGCCACGGCCGTGCGGCTCAAGCCGGCGCCTACGTTGCGTAGCGCCATACGCCCGTGGCTGCCGAGCCATCGTGCGATCAGGGGCCATCGTGCTATCAGAAGATCGAGCAGCCGGAGTCCGCCGAACGCCACGACCGGAGTCAGGAGCGCCGCGCCGCCGATCAAAGCGAACTCCGCGGCGAACCCGAGCTCGAGGCTCTTCCCCGAGGCCAGGAACATCGCCCCCGAGATCACCAGGCAAAGACCCCCGAGCCACCCGGCGCGCGGGAGGGTGCGGCGGAAGCGCGCCTCCAGATCTGCGCGCGACAGGCTGACCCGCGGGGGTACGCGTGCCGCCTCGAGCGCCGCGCCCTGGGCCGCCAGGAGCGTCGTGCAGAGACCGAGGGCCAGGCCCTTGAAGAGGAGCTGCGGCGTAAAGGACAGCTCGCTCACCGTCACCGTGAAATACAGGTCGTTGATGGTGCGGGCGACCAGCCCCACGAGGCCGTGTCCGAGCAGGGCGCCGATCCCCAAACCCAGCACCGATGCCAGCGCGCCGATCGCGCATGCCTCCAGGATCACCATCCGATAGACCTGCCCGCCCGTGACCCCGAGCGCCCGCAGTGCGCCGAACAGCTCCCGGCGCTGCACCACGGCGAGGTTCATGGTGTTGTAGATGAGGAAAGCGCCCACCAGGAGCGCGAGGAGGCTCATGGCCACGAGGTTGGCCTCGAAGGCGCGGGTCATGCTCTTGGTCGCCTCGGTGCGGCTCCCGGAGGGGATGAGCTCCGCGCCGGGGGGGAGGAGGGCGCGGATCCGCCGCTCTGCGACGGCACCCGCCGCGCCTTCGGCGAGCGCGAGGTCGATGCGGGAGATCCGGCCGGCCATCCCGAGGAGGGTCTGCGCCGTGGCGATGTCGGCGATCAAGAGATCGTCGAGACCGCTTTGGCCTTCTCCACCCTCGGGCTCGATGAGGCCGATGGGCTTGAGCGCCCCGAGCCGGGTCCCGATCTGGAGCGCCAGGTCCTGGCCGATCCGGACCCCGAGCCTGTGTGCCGTGGCGGGGCTGAGGACAGCAGTGCCGGGCTCCGTGACCAGTCTGCGCATGAGCTCGCCGTTCGCGCGGCGCTCGCGATCCCGCCGTCCCCGCACCCGCAAGTGATCGCGGAACGGGAATTCGGCGTAGGGGTCGACGCCGAGGATGCGGAGCGTCGTTCCCCATTTCCCGACCGGCGTCACCTGAGCTTCGACGATCGGGGCCGCGGGATAGATCCCCGCCGAAGTCCGCAACCGCACATACAGCAATTCGTCCAGGCCGTCCGGCCCGCCGAGGATCTGGTGGGTGGCCCGGCCCGCCACGGCCTCGAAGCTCACATCGAAGGCGCGCTCCGCGCTGACGCGCGCGATGTCTACCGAGGTGACCACCGCCACCCCCAGCGCGATTCCGAGGATCGCGAGCCCGAGCTGCAGCGGCTGCGCCAGGAGGAAACGCCGGCTGGCCTTCGAGAGCATGGTGTCCAAGCGAGCTTTGGGGCGTTGCCGAAGTGCGGGGGTGCTAGAATTCTAATCCGTGGCGACCAAGACCTCAGCACTCACCGCCGACGAGCTGTTGCGCATGCCGAACGACGGCGCTCGCTACGAGCTTCTGAGGGGAGAGGTGACCCGTATGGCACCGGCGGGACAGAGGCACGGCCGGATCGCGATGAACATCGCGACATCGCTCGACGAATCGGTCAGGGCTCGGCGCCTGGGCGTCGTGTACGCCGCCGAGACCGGCTTCCTGCTGGCCAGCGCACCCGACACGGTGCGTGCCCCCGACGTGGCCTTCGTCTCCCGCGAGCGCCTGGCGCAGCAGGGCGAGGTGGAAGGATATTGGCCGGGCGCCCCCGATCTGGTCGTCGAGGTCATCTCGCCCGCCGATCGCTATGCGGATGTCGAAGACAAGGTATTCGATTGGCTCGACGCCGGGGTGCGGTTGGTGGTGGTCGTCAACCCCCGCAAGCAGGTCGTGACCCTATACCGATCGCTCGTACCGATCATGTTGCTGGGCCTCGGGGCAAGCATCGATGCGCCCGACATCATTCCGGGCTGGACCTTGCCGGTCAGGGACGTGTTCCAGTAGAGGGCAACGTGCGGTGCGGCGGGATTCGGAGAACCGCATGCGCCGCGCCTATCCGCGATCGCCACTCGCCGAGACCGGCCCGCTTCCGTACACCGTGACATAGAGCAGTCCGCCCATGATGGCGAGGTTCTTCAGAAACAGGATCCGCTGGATCGCTGCCTCCTCCGGCGACACGGCCCAGAAGGCGTGGAAGAGGAAGGCCGCGACCCCGGTAAAGACCAGCAGCGCTGCGGCCGCGGCGCGGGCCTTCCAGCCGGCGACCAGCAAGAGCCCCGCGCCCAGCTCGACGACGATGGCCGCGATGGCAAAGATCTGCGGCATGGGCAGCGCCTTGGCCGCGATATATCCCACCGTGGCGTCGAAGCCCGTGATTTTACCGATGCCCGACAGCACGAATATCGTCGCCAACAAAATGCGCCCCACGAGAGGGCCGAAACGGTTCAGGTATTCCATGATAGTCAGCCTCTCAGGTGGAGTCCGCGACGCGTGCGCCGGCGGCCAGGCGCCCGGCGGGACCGGTACGGGCGTCATGATACGCGATCCGGACGGCGCGTCGTCCCCCGCGGAGGTCGAGTGCGTGAGGGCACGCCTGCCCATGACACTGGCACGTTATCTCGCAAGCGGCGTGACGGGCGGTGCTCGACGTCGGGGGCCGTTCTGGACCTTCGAGGCGCGCGAGCGCTTCAAGAGGATGCCGATCTGGAGCGGCGCCTCGGGGATGCGGAGGTGCCGGCCACCCTCGGCGATCTCGCAGAGCTACCCCTGTGGAAGGGCGCTTTCTGGAGGCAGAGGGGTCGCTGCGTTGGCCGGATCCCCGGATCGTGCGCTGCCTGGGGCTACTTTTACCCTGCATGACAGCGTCGCGAGGGATCCCTCTGCAATGGCGCCCGATCCCGGCCCCACAGGAAGACCCATCGTATAATGATAGATAGGTCGCCGCAGCGTAAGCGAGGACGTCTTGATGGCAAAGCTGACATTGAAGGTATCGGAGCTTCTTGAGGGCCAGCCAACGCG
>JBOIDT010000134.1:0-7723 GCA_050740755.1 Gammaproteobacteria bacterium | reverse complement strand
GTGCGACTCGACAGCCGCGACGGCCAGGGGCGCGAGGTCACGGCCCTCATCGATCGCGTGACCGGGTATCCCCGCCCGGTAGCACGGGCAGACGCCGCCCTGGGCGACCGATGGGCGAAACACGTTAGACCCCCTGCGCGGCTCCCGCGGCTCGCCGACAAGGGCCCACACCCGATCGAGATTAGGGGGTTGCGGCCTTCAGGACCCCCGCGCAACAAAAAAAAGCCCCGCCGCGAGGGTGGGGCGAAGGTCTGGGGGAAGCGGGTTCGCAGGTCGAGGCAGCGGACTACCAATAGGCTTGGGCGCGGAGCAGGAAGGCATCGGGCTCGGCCCCGTCGAAATCGCCGCCCTCGAGGTCCAGGACCCTCACGTAGTTGGCCATGAACTTGAAATTGGGGGTCGGGTACCAGTTGACTCCGAAGGTGAAGTTATCCTCCTCGCCACCGTCCACGGACTCGTCGCTCAGGTCCAGGCTGCTGTAGCGCGCCAGAAGCTCCCAGGCCCCGATGCCCCCCTTGCCTACGATACCTTTGGGTTTGGGGTTCTTGAACTTGCCGTCCTCGAACTCGTAGCGGCGGGATTCGCCGGTCAGCAGCCAGCTTCCCATGACGTACCAGCCATAGAAACCGACCTCCGGGCTCCCGGCGAGCTCCGAGGTTTCGGCGCGCAGGTACTCGCCCTGGACCGAGAAGGGCCCGTAGACCCCGGCGGCCTCGGCCCCGTAACGGGTCACGTCCGCGGTAGCGAGGTCACCCGTGTCGACCAGGCGGTCGGCCCCGATCCGGGCCTCGGGCCGCTGGCGGAACCGCACCGTGTCATTATCGTCGGGGTTGAGCCACGAGCCGGCAAAGCCCAGGTGCACCGCGCGATCCTCCGTATGGACGGGCGACAAGGTGAGGCGCCCGACGAAGGTGATCGGATCGGACTCGTCGTCCGTGCCGGTCTCCCCGGCGGCGTTCCGGCCGAAGATCCCCGCCGAGACCGTCCAGAGATCGTTGCCATGGGTGGTTACCCCGGCACCGAGCCGGCGCCCGTCGCTCCCGCCGGCGATGTCGTTGAACGTCCGGGACGGCAAGGCCCGCTCGACGAAGCTGATGTCGTTGGAGCTCGTGATGCTCTCGAGCCCGAGGTACTCTTTGAACTGGCCCACGGTGAAGGCCAGGGGCAGGCCCGCCGTGAGGCCATAGCGCAGATAGGCATCCCGGAGTCCCTCATCGACGTCCGAGGCGCCCGCAAAGTCGTACTCGAGCTTGAGCTGCCAATTGCGATACAGGGTGGCCTCCAGGGCTAAGCGGGCGCGCCGGATGTCAGCACCGCTGGTGAGGGTCGTGGTGTCCGCGGTTCCGGTATCGTTGTTATAGAAGGCCGCGTCCGTGTGGATGCGCCCGCCGATCTTCCACTTGAAGGCCCCATCGGGGGTTGAGATCTCCAGTTTCTCTTTGGTCTCGACCTTGGGTAGGGTCTCGGCCGCCTGCTTGATCTCCGACTGACCGGCCGTGTTCTGTTCGTCATCGGCTTGGGCCGCACCCTTGAGCTGCTCGTAGGCCTCCGGGGTGATGGTGCCCTGTTCTTTCAGTACCTTGAGCAACTCGATCATGGCGTCGTTGGCGGCCCGGGCGCCCGGCGTGCAGAGCGCGCCGGCGACGGCGAGCGCCGTGCCTAGTTGTTTGATGCGTCTGTAATTCACAAAGACTCCTCCCAAATCGATTGTGTGATGCGCCTGGCGCACGAGGATCCCCGCGCCGGGTGCGTCATTTCCTCCGCCGAGATCCCTTGCGGGCTAGCGTTTCCTGTTGTAAAAAACTTACACTTGCGGTTCCTGTGCGTGGTGCTCGCCACCTCCTGCTTGCAAGGCGTAGCGGGGAAACGACGGGAAGGCTATAACCGCATCATTGCCACTCGGTGACGGTCTCGTTACAGTTCCGTGAAATCGGCGCCGGCCAGAGGGCTTGGATCCGTCACACCGCTGTCACACGATTGACCTCTAATGGCCGGCCAGACCCGCTCCTGAGAGGGTGCTCATGACCGAAAAGATCCTCATCGTCGACGACGAGCCGGGGCTCAGGCAGATGCTGGGCTTCGCCTTGACGGGCGCCGGCTTCGCGTGCTCGGAGGTGGCGGATGCCGAGAGGGCCGAGCTGGCCATCGCCAGGGAGACACCGGACCTGGTGCTGCTCGATTGGATGCTCCCCGGTGTGAGCGGCGTGGATCTGGCGCGCCGGCTCAAGCGCGATCCGCGCACGCGCATCCTGCCCATCATCATGCTCACGGCCCGTGGGGAGGAGGGAGACAAGGTCCGAGCCCTGGAGGTCGGCGCCGACGACTACGTCACCAAGCCGTTCTCGACCCGCGAGCTGGTCGCACGCATCAAGGCCGTCCTGCGCCGCAGCGCGCAGGAGCAGGCGGAGGGCGAGGCCATCGAGATCGACGGCCTGCGCATCGATATCAAGACCCACCGGGTCCTGGCGCGTGGCGTCCCGCTGCCGTTGAGCCCCACGGAGTTTCGCCTCCTGCATTTCTTCATCGCGCACCCGGAGCGCGTGTACACCCGCAGCCAACTCCTCGATCAGGTATGGGGCAGCAACGTGTATATCGAGGAGCGCACCGTGGACGTGCACATCCGGCGGCTGCGGAAGATCCTGGCGCCCCACCGCTACGACCAGATGATCCAGACCGTGCGCAGCGTCGGTTATCGCTTCTCCAATCAGTAAGGGACCTCGCGCCCTGAGAGGTTGTGAAAAAACCGTCGCGAGCGAAGGGAGGGCGCGGTGATGCGTCGAGACGTCTGGCGATTCCTCGGGCTGTCGTGCGCCGCCGCCCTCGCGGGTGCCGCCGTGGGTCATGTGTTCCTCGGGCTATGGCTGGGCGCGCTCCTCTACTGCTACTGGCAATGGCGCAACCTCGTGCGCCTCTCGCCCTGGATCCGGCACCGCCGGCGGGTCGAGGCGCCGGACTCGCCCGGGGTCTTCGAAGAGGTGTGCCGCGGCATCGACTGGCTGCGTAACCGCGAGAAGCGGCGCAAGAAGAAGCTCGCCACCTACCTCAAGCAGTTCCGGCAGGCCACGGCCGCGCTGCGCTACGCGGCGCTGGTGCTGGGTCCGGACGACGAGATCCAGTGGGCCAACGATGCCGCCGCGGAGCACCTCGGCGTGCGCTGGCCCCAGGACGCGCGCCAGCGGATCACCAACCTGGTGCGCGAGCCGGCCCTCTATGAGCTGTTCAAACGCAACAAGGAGCGCCGCGAGCTGCGCAGCACGGAGCTGGCCTCGCCCGTGAAACCCGAGGGCTTTCTCAACATCGACGTGATGCCCTTCGGCGAGGCCCAGACGCTCATGATGGCCCGCGACATCACCCGGCTGCGCCGCGCCAATCAGATCCGGCGCGACTTCGTCGCCAATGTCTCGCACGAGCTCCGGACCCCGGTGACGGTGATCCGCGGTTATCTCGAGAGCCTGGCGGAGGACCGCGCCCGCTGCCCGGCCGTCTGGATCCCGGTGATCGCCCAGCTCGAGTCCCAGACCCAGCGCATGCAGCGCATCATCGAAGACCTGCTGTACCTGTCGAGGCTCGAGCAGGACGACGGGGTCGCGCGGCCCGAACCGGTGTGCGTCGCGAAGCTCCTGTCCGAGATCTACCAGGAGGCCCAGATGGTGGAAGGCGGCGTGCGTCACCTCTACGCCCTGGAGATCGACGCGACGCTGTGTATCCTGGGGGCAGAGAGCGAGCTTTACACTGCGTTCTCGAACCTCGTGGTGAATGCCGTGCGCTATACCGGGGAGGGAGGCGTGATCCGCATCCGCTGGTACCGGGATGCCGAGGGCGCCCACCTGGCCGTCTCCGACACCGGGATCGGCATCCCGGCCCACCACATCCCGAGGCTCAGCGAGCGCTTCTATCGCGTGGACCAGGGCCGCTCGCGCGACAGCGGCGGCACCGGGCTCGGGCTCGCCATCGTCAAGCATGTGCTGAAGCGCCACCGCGCGCGGCTCTACATCGAGAGCACCTTGGGCAAAGGCAGCCTGTTCCGCTGCGATTTCCCCCCGGAGATGATCGTCATAGAGGAGCGCGCGGCCGATCTCGGCCACAGCGCCTAGCCAGGGGGGATTCACCGTCCTCGGCCACGGCCAGTTCCGCGATCGGCGCGGGACCCTCGTCCGGGAAGACGCGCGCGTCGTGGTGCTCTTGTACGATCCCCTGGACCGCACGGCCGCCGGCGCGCGTATCGAGGCGATCCGCGCAGCCTATGCCCAGGCGTTTCGGCAGGGATCTGTCCTGCGCGCGGACGGGACCGCATGTGTCTCCTTCTGATGCATAAGTGTTGTATATTGGTCTCGATGGACCCCGAAAGGCTGGGCCATGCCCCCCATTAAGACCTACGCCGAGCCGCGTTTCGCGGTCCTCTATTGCGGCGTGCTGGGCCTCGTCGTCCCGCTCTGGGTCATCACGACCTATGCGGCAGACGACGATCGGCGCGCCATCGTCATCAGCCTCCTCATCATGGGCGGCTTCGCCTTCGGCATCTACTGGCTGTGGTATTACGCCGCGGAGTTCGCCGCGCAACAGCGCGAGTTCGGGAAACTCGACACCGGCCAGCCGGTGGAGCGCCAGCTCGACAGGCTAACCCCAGGGCTCGCCCGCACCGTCCTGGAGCGGCTGCACGGCGGCCGGCCTGCCCCGAACGGCGTGCTCGGGACCTTCATCCCGTATCTGATCGGGGCCCTGGTCCTGCTCGGGCTCATCGGGACCTTCATCGGGCTCGTGGACACGCTGAGGGGCACGCGGGTCGCGCTCCAGACCACCTCCGAGATCGAGGCCCTGCGCCGATCCCTCCTGGCGCCGATCGCCGGGCTCGCCCGCGCCTTCGGCACCTCGCTGTCGGGGGTGGCGACCTCGCTCATCCTGGGGTTGGCGTCCACATTGACGCGCCGCGAGGAGCTCCGGCTCAGCCAGCGCATCGCCGGCCTGTGCCCCGGTCCCCAGAGCCCCCTGCACCCGGTCACGCGCCAGACCGTGGCGCTCGAGGACCTCGTCGAACAAGGGGTGGTGCTGCCCAAGCTCCTGGCGGAGTTCCGGGAAGCTTTGGGGGGGCTCGGTAAGACCTTCGAGGAGGGTCGTCTGGCCCAGGAACGCCTGGGCAACCGCATCGCGGACCTCATCAGCGAGCAGGTGGGGATCCTGCGCGGCGATCTCGGGTCGGAGCTCAAGCGCTTCAGCGATCACCTCGAGCCGGCCCTGCAGGGACTCCTGGTGCATGCCGTGGGGCTCCTGGATGACACCGGTCAGGACCTCCTGTCCAAGGTGCAGGCGCGCCTCGAGGCCAGCTCCACCTATGATCAGGAGCGGCGCCACGCCTTCCTGGAGTTACTGGAGTCGGAACGCCGTAGCCGCGGCTCCGAGGAGGCCACGCACTTCGAGCGCCTGACCGTACACGCCAATATGCTCAGCGATGCGCTGTACGGCCACGTGCAAGCCAGCGGCCTGCAGTACTCCAATTACCTGGCCAAGCTCGAAGAGCGGATGGCGGCATTCGACGAGGCCTGGCGCACCGACAGCGCCGGCCGCCGCCAGTACCAGGAGGCGGAGCGCCGGGCGTTCGAGACCCATCTCGAGGAGATGCGTCACCGTTTCATCGAGGCCTGCGAGGAACAGGCGCGGCGCCACCGGGGGTTATTGGAGCACATGGCGTCCCAGTATCACGACCTCGTCGAAGGTTTCGGGAAACAGACCGCGACACTGGCCGATCAAGCCGCCCGGGTTCTGGCCGAGGTGTCCGCGCTGCACTCCGGCATCCTGGAAAAGCATGAGGGCGATCGGGAGCAGGTGCGCAAGGCCTGGGGCGTGGAGCAGGGGCGCCAGCAGCGCCAGTTCGATTCCCTGCTGGAAAAGATGCGGGAGGACCTGGACGATCGCCAGCGCAGCGGCGCCGAGGTCGTCTCGAACCTCAACGCCTGGGCGCACCAGTTGGTCAAACGCGTGGAGCTCGGGGTCGCCGACAAGGCCGTGGGCTGGGACGCGCAGTTCACCAAGCTCATCGCGGCGCTCGCCGAGACCACCGAGGCCCTGCACCAAGGGGAGCGCGCACGCATGCGCGAATTCAGGGAGATCGCGCAGATCCTCGCGGACGCCGACCGGCATCGCGGCGAGGAGCTCGGGCGCTTGATCATGGCCTTGCGCGAGTCGAACGACGGCGCGCGGCCGGTGATCACCCAGTGAACGCGAAGCCGCTCGATCCCGACGGCGACGGCATGGACACCACGCCGGCCTGGTACATCTGGCCGGCGATCGCCGACATCATGGTGTGCCTGCTCGGGATCTTCGTGTTGCTGTTCGTGTGGTCCACGGTGTTGCAGATCGAGATCGAGGCCAAGCTCAAGTCGGAGCAGGAGGCCCGGCAGGCCGAGGCCAAGCGCCTCGAGGTGCTGGAGCGGGCGCTGGCGAAACCGGTGGCCGAGGGGCGCATCACGCTCAGCGGGGCGCGCATCGCCATGCAGGGCAGCGTGTTGTTCAAGCTCGGCTCCGCGGAGCTCTCCTCGGAGGGAAACGCGCTAATCCAGGACATCGTGGAACCGCTCGGGGCCTATTCGGAACAGAGCGAGGTGAGCGTCATGGTGAGCGGCTTCACGGATGATCAGCCGCTCCTGGGCATCACCAGCCCGTTTCAGGACAACTGGGAGCTGTCCACGGAACGCGCCTTGACCGTCATGCGCGCGCTGGTGGCGGCCGGGTTTCCCGTCGGAAAGGTCTTCGCCGCGGGGTTCGGGGAATACAAACCGGTGGCCCCGAACGTGTCGGACGAGAACCGCGCCCGCAACCGGCGGGTCGAGATCACCCCGGTGCCGACCCTGGAGTCGATAACCCGCCCTAGTCCCTAGTCCTAGCCAAACATATTTGTAATTTTTTGACTCCAGAAATGTAGGGTGGGTTCGGCATGCCTTTTATGCCGCAACCCACCGACCTGGCCCGCGCAGCGGGCCTCCTCCCCAAGCCGTACTCCAAGTGTCGGCCGACGGGTTGGTGGGTTACGCCGCAAACAGCGCGGCTAACCCACCCTACATTTTATCCGAAGCGCGAGAGGGCCTGTGCGTTTCTTGGAGCACTCGATACCGACCACGCGGCGTAGCCGAGATGGAAATGACCGAAAACCAGTTCCCCATCGGCCAACGGGTGAGCCTGCCCGGGCACTTCCCGGACCCCGTCGTTCTGGAAGCGGTGCGTCCCATCGGCGCGGGATACGAGTGCCGGGTGCGCCTGATGGACGGGACCCCGGACGAAGCGATTCTCTCGCGGGACGAGGCTGCTACTCTCTTCGGTCAGAAGGTGGCAACCGCCACCAGGCTGCGTCCCGCCGACGCCGAGAAGATCCGCTTCCTCATCGAGTCTGCTCGCATTCGGCTCGCCTATGCCCATGACCGCCACTTTGCGGTGAGTCTCTCGGGCATCCGGACCCTTCCTCACCAGATCGAGGCGGTGTATCTGAGGATGCTGCCCCAACCGCGTCTTCGCTTCCTCCTCGCCGACGATCCCGGCGCCGGCAAGACCATCATGGCCGGCCTGCTCGTCAAGGAGCTGAAGCTCCGCGAGGCGATCGAACGCATCCTCGTGCTGTGCCCGGCCCCGCTCACGATCCAGTGGCAGGACGAGCTTCTGCGATGGTTCGGGGAGCCGTTCGACATCATCTTCTCCGCGGTGGATCAGCAGCAGCTCGTGAACCCGTGGCAGCGAT
>JBOIDT010000133.1:0-7824 GCA_050740755.1 Gammaproteobacteria bacterium | reverse complement strand
ATCCGGCGCCGCCTCAAGGATCGCTTTGCCCGCCTGCCGGCGGGCAAGAGCCTCGCGTCCGAATTGCTGGCCGAGCGCCGGCGAGAGGCCGAACGGGAATAAGGCCGTTGAAGGCGGTGCTCGACGCTCCGCGCTGCTGGACGAGTCCTTTGCAACGGAGACGGCGCATCACGGTCGAACGCCGCGTCCGCGGGCGACCTCGGTCAGTTCATCCTGGGTGATGTAGGGTGACTGCGCCCGCTCGAGTCCGCGCCCGCGATCGCACAGGAGATCTCCCCTGCCCAGCAGCATTTCAGCCCCCGGATCCCCGAGGACGAGTTGCGAGTTGACATGGGATCCAACGCGTAGGCATATTTTGAGCGGGAGGTTGGCCTTGATAAGCCCCGTGACGATGTTGCGATCCGGTCGTTGCGTGGTGAGCACGAGGTGGATCCCCGCCGCACGACCCATGCCCGCAAGCCTCGCGACGACTGCCTCGAACCGTTGTTTCGCTTCCCGATCGCTAAGCACCAGATCGGCAAACTCATCGACGACGATCACGTGATACGGAATGTCCTTGATCCCTCGTTCCCAGCGCTGCCGTAGGTTTTCAAGTCCTGCGTCCGCCAAAAGCCGGTAGCGACGCTCCATCTCGCCGACCGCCTGTTCGAGACAGGGGATGACCTCCGTTAGGGTGGTGAGCACGGGACCGTTCAGATACTGGCACCCGCGCAACCACCCGAAGGTCAGGACCTTGGGATCTATCAGGGTGAGGTTGAGGGCTTCGGGAGGGTTGCGGGCCATCAGCGCGGCGACCATCGACTTCAAGAACTCGCTCTTGCCGCTCCCCGAGGTGCCGGCCACGAGGGCATGGCAGCAGTTGGGATCGGAGAAGTCGGCGCGCAGAAGGCGTCCATCGACGCCGATGCCGATCGGGATGGCACCTGGGCTCGGATCTGCACGATACTCCGGGTCGGCCATGATCTCCCGCCACCAGACGGTTTCCGGCTTGACCTTGGGAACGTCGATGACCACGCAGCCCTGGGCCGCGCTGATCCGCGGGACCTGCGGCAGGTCCATGCGCACTTGCAGGTCCTCCGCGCGGGTCGCGAGTGAGACGACCTTTACCCCAGTCGCCGGCCGCACCCGATACCGCACGAGCTGCGGTGCTTCCAATCGGCCCACGACTTCCACTGCCAGCTTGAAGGCGGCGAAGCAGTCCCGAATGGCCTTGGCGTGATCGTCGTCGCCGGGACTGGCCGCCAAAGCCGGCCCGGAAGGACCTGGCGTGCTCGATTCGCGCGCGGGCTGCGCTGCTCTAACCAAGATCTCCGGAATTATCGGGCTAACGATTGATCGGAAGATCTCCGCGAGGTCGGCCGTCGATACCGGCATCTCGAAGAGCTCGGGCTCGTAATATTCAAGTACGCCGTGGAACAGGAGCCCCGGGCGCGCGATCTCGAGCATGTGGCTGTAGATCGCGAGCTGGACCAGGTCGTATGCCGCTTTGGCCCCACGGGACAGCTTGTAATCGACTACCTCGATCAGGTGCCCGGGGTGCGTGCGGACAGCATCGACTCGACCCGAGACCGATAACGTTCCCGCGGGGGTCTCGACCGGCACGTCCTTAAGCGCGTACTCCTGGCCGCAAAAGAGGTCTTGCCATGACTCGAAGCCTCGGGTGCGATCCCGAAGCTTTGCGAGGCGCTCGGCGAAGGCGCGCAGGCAGAGACCCAGGCGGTGCGCGGATTCCGTCTTACCTGCGGCGCCCAACTGGCCGAGCTCACTGCCGGCGAACCGGTCAAAGAAGGCGTGCCAGAGGGCTTCTCCGTCGCGCAAGGCCGAACGCCCCGTGCGCTCGCGGGGGTCGCAGAGCCAGGCGACGAAGGATTCGGCGAGTCGGTGGAACAAACGCCCATGGACCGGGAGCTTGCTCTGGGTAGGTGTATGAATCTGTGGCGGGGGCGATTCGCCCCGCAGCCATTGACTACGCCAGCGCGCGTCTAGGCAGGCGCAGGTAAGCTCGCTTACGGTGATCCGGACCGCCATAGCAACATGACCATGCGCGGGCTTAGGTGCGTGGCGATCGCAGGGATGGCGCCGCAGGCGGTGAGCACGGTGTCTCGATCGGGCGCCTCGGGCAATCTCCGCACGAGATCGTCGAGGCTCATGAAGCGTTCCCGCTTGACCACCTGCCGCACAAGGGCTACGAGGGTTTTCTCCGGTTCGGGAGGCACGAGCGGTACTGGCTCAGGATGGGATTTTTCTTGGATCCTCCTCCAGATGGAGGTCAGGCGCTGGCGCAAAAAGCTAGCGACCTCCGCTGGATCGAAGTCGATGTTGCCCTGGTGAGCGTCGCTGTGAAGCTCATAGCCCGCATAGATCCAGGCCGTTTCATCATGCGTGAGTGGGAGGATGTGGAGGAACCGGCGTTTGGCGTCTTCGATTATCGGCCCGATCTTCGGCCAGCGGCCGGGAACGGGGATGGGGTCGAGCTCCGGGGTGCGCAGGTAAACGATCTTAGTGTTCGGGTTGCGGCTGCAATACGCGCCTGCCCGCTCCGCGACGGCCTTCCACCGCTGCCAATGGGAGTCGCCGTTGAAGTCGAAGAGGATGGTCACCGCAGCCGTGCGCCATACGACTGTCTTCTGCCCCGGCCGGGGCTCAATTTCACCTACCTCGATTCCTTCTAGACCTTGGGCCGACTCCTGCACGAGCCAACGCAGGATGTCTCGGTTGAACTCGACAAGGCGCGGACGGCTCGCGAGCTTGACGCAGTGCTCGGCAAAGAGATCCGCGAGCGTGGCCGCAACGACAGGGCCTCCGTTGACAAACGCTTGCCAGCCGCGGCTACAGTGCCTAAGGAAGCTACGCACCCCGATGCGGTCTGCTTTCTTTATGTCCCCGCTCCCGAAGGCGACGGTCAAGACCTCGCTGCTGCTAAGGAAACGCTCGATCCGCTCGTCCGCGATCGCGCAGCTCTCTAGGCGATGCAGGACCAGTTCCCGAGCTTGGGGGAAATCGATCCCGTCCAGGACGTGCGGGGAACCAAAGTCGTCGTGGTGCGCGCCTTCCCAGTGAACCTTCAGGCGCTGGTCCCATACGATCTGGTTGACGGTAAAAAGCGTCAGTTGGTTATCGCCCTGCCGGGTGAGCACGTGGATGCAATTACCCAGCGCCACGACAAGCTCAGGGTTGCGCGCGTAGACCTCCGTATCGTCAAAGCAAAAGACGAAGGGGCGGTAGAAGCCGGCAAGCCGACAGAGATCCAAGACCCGATTCTTGGCTAACTCATCGAGCCCACCAACCGTGGGATCGGCAGGCGGGCGATCGCCGACGGCGAGCCCGATCCGCGACGCTATGTCCTCGTCGATCCCGTGCCCTCGTAGCCACTCCAGGCAAGCCTTGCGCACGCGCTGATCGCCGGACCAACTATAACCATAGAGCACCTGCAACCACGCCATGCCGTCGTGGTTTAATGCATCAACACGCCTATCGATGCACGTGGCCATTTTTCCGACATATTCGTTGCGTTCGAACACGCTGCCAAGTGTCTTCCTCCAGTGAGGTTTGATCCGTGCTTCCCGAAAGCTGCTGAGCTTTCCCTGACGCAACTCCTCGACAACCGTGCTCCTGGCCTGTTTGGTCGGCAAGACGCCCTGGGCGACGAGGTCGGCCATGACGTGGGTGATCACTCCATGGGCCAGCTCGTCGAGCTGTGTGGGCTCATCCCAGTCGAGCTCAGCGGCGGCGCTGCGCTCCGGGGACTTGATCTCATGGACCACCCGGTCGAGGATCGACTTCCAGGGGCTCGCGGCGTCCTCGAAGGGTTTTATGTAAACGCGGGTCGCTCGTCCCTCGATCTCGCGGAACAGTCGGCCGATGAAATGGGACTTCCCGTAGCCTGCCTCTGGCGAAACGATGAGCTGCGCATGGCTCGACTTGAGCCCTTGGCGTGGGGGCGGCTGGCTTACGAGCTTCGGGAATTGCCTGAGAAGCGCGCGCAGCGGGACATCGTTGAGGCCCTTGACGGCGCGCTCGATCCGGCGCGGGTCGGTTACGATGTCGTCCTCGAAGGGGTTGACTTCGGCAGGCATGTCAGTCAGTCCACGAACCGGATGAGCAGGCGGGGCTGCCCATCTACGACCAGCGCCGCTTTACGCGCGGCATCACCAGCGAACATCCAATCGCCCCGCGTGGGGACGGCGTGCCCCGCACGACACTCTTCAAGAAGCTGCGCGTGTAGCTCGGCCACCGGCACGTCCAGCCGGCGGCTCAACTCCTCGACGAGCACGTTGGCAAAACCCGTTTCCTGGACTGCCTGCCGATAGGCCGCAAGGAGTTGCTCGCGCGTCAGGGGCGAAACCACGGCGGACGGCGCATGGAGGGGCAAGCGGGCCAGTACGCCTGTGTGCAGGTAGAAGGTTGTGTTGCCGCGCTGTAGCCGAAGCAGCTTCGCCTCCTGCACGAGCAGCTCGATGGCCTCACCGAGCTTGTCCCTGAGCGCTCCGCGCAGGCCGTGCCCCAGCTCGGTCTTAGTGTATAGCCGAGGCCCTCCCGGACCGTCCTTGGCCGCCACCGCCTCATAGGCCAGCTCGAGCGGGCGGAAGTGCTCGCGCAACACGTATCGAGCCTGCTTGGGGGCTCCAAGGTTGGCTATGGCGCGCTCTTCCTCGAGGACCCGCAAGGCCTCCGCCCAACCCCGCGACCGAGTGATCCCGAGCCCCTTCTTGTGTAGACCGCCGCCTCCCGCCGCGCTCAGCCGCTCAAGCAATCGCGCCTTACACTCTTCTTGTTTGAGCTTCGCCATCGATCTCTCTCAGAGAAAACGCGAAACCACCGGCAAACTCTAGGCCAGAGTTAGCAAAAGGCCTGGCCGGCTACACTTTGCCAGCAGGCGGCGCGAGAGAGCAGGTCGCCCAAACCTCGTCAGCGGCAGATTCTTGGCACCGGCTGCTGTCTGTATGTGTATAGGAATTTCAAACGCTTTTTCGTCGACAAGAAAAGTACGGCTGGACCTTGTGAGCTATCAATCACGGGAGTGCTCGGTCCAGGATCGGGGACTTTTCGGGCTCGTCATCGGCCCGAGGCACCAAGTTTTTCGGGTCGGGGTGTTTTGGCGTCTCGGGGGAGCGAGGACCAAGGGGAATTGTCGCCTCAGGGCTGAACCGAATAGGAGGGGGTATCGGTTCAGCTCACCTCGGCATGGAGGGTAGAGCCGCGGTGAGAAATGCGGTCAGGGGTGCGGCGCGCCGTCGGCCGCCGCGATCTCCTGCACCCAGGCGCTGCCGCGTTCGCGCACGAGGAGCTCACAGCGCGCGCGCACCAGCATGAGGGCCAGGTAATAGCCCGTGAAGGCGAGGGCCATGACGAGGAGCGGGGCGAGCATCGAGGGATGGATGGACGGGGCGCCGAGCTTGGTGACGGTCGGGCCCTGGTGGAGCGTGTTCCACCACTCGACCGAGTAATGGATGATGGGGAGATCCACGACCCCGACCAGCGCCAGGATGGCGGCCGCGCGGCTCGCGGTGCGGCGGTCCTCGATGGCGGCGTCGAGGGCCATGTAGCCCAGATATGGGCCCGAGCGCGATCGGGTGGAGGGTCGCGACCATGGCGAAGAACAACAGCGGGTTGGCGGCCTCCGCGCGGTGGCGCGAGACACACAGGAGATCGCGCCTGACGAGCGCAAGACACGCGCGCCAAAGGCCCCTGCGGCGGCTCATCCGGCGAGGCGCAACACACGTGCATGATCGATAGGCAGGGGATGGTGGCTCGTGACGATGGCGAGCCCGCCGCGCTCGGCTTGTTCTCCCAGGTGACGTTCCACGCTCGTCATCGCGGCCTCGTCGAGCGCGGTGAAGGGCTCATCGCGAAGCCACAGCTGCGCGCCGCTCGTGAGGATCCGGCAGAGCGCCAGCCGCCGGCGCTGGCCCGGCCGTCGCCCGGTGACGAGCCCGCATCCATGATCGCGGGCTGGGACATCGGGGGCGCTCACCTCAAGTGCGCGACGCTCGACGCGGCGGTCCGGCTAACGGGGGTTCGGGAGGTCCCGGTGGGTGGGTTGGTGTGTGGCGCGAGGTGTCAGGCAGACTTGCTTATGTTCGCCCAAAAGCGAAGAATAGCCCATGCACATCATCCACTATCTCACCGTCGACGACAGAGATCTGTACCAAGACTGGGTCGACGGCGTGCGCGATATTCGTGCCCGTGTCGCGATCCAGCGCCGTGTCGACCGGCTGGCCGGGGGTAGCTTTGGCGATCACCGGTTTTGCCGGGAGGGGGCGTGGGAGCTGCGCATCGATGTCGGTGCAGGCTATCGCGTGTATTACGCCCAAGCCGGCGAAGCCTTAGTGTTGTTGCTGTGCGGCGGCGATAAGCGGTCCCAGGCCGCCGACATCGATCGCGCCGTGGAATGCTGGCGGGACTATCAGCGGAGACTACCATGAGCAAGAATCCCTATCGTGACCACGAAGAGGCTACCATTGAGCGCTTCCAGCGCGATCCGCGCTTCGCGGCGGAGTATCTCAACGCGGTCCTGGAGGATGGCGACCAACAGGAATTGATGACCGCGCTGCGATATCTGGCGAAGGCTTTCGGCGGGGTCTCGAGGCTCGCGGAGCAAGCGGAGCTCAACGCGACCACTCTCTACCGCACCCTGTCACCACAAGGTAACCCGGAGCTCAAGAGCCTCGCGGCCATCTTGAAGGCGATGGGGATGCGGCTGGCGGTGCAGCCTCTCGATTCCGTCAAGGGCGCTTGACCGGGACCTGCCTGACCGCCCTAGGTTCCTGGTAGACTGGTTCACGAGGGACGAGTACTGCTATTTCCTGTTTCTTGGAGGAGGTATGAGCCTACCGCACGATCAGGCCGCGGAGCATACCGCAGGGTGTCAACGGCGCCATCGGGAGGCCCGTTCGAAAAAAAACAGATGGTCTTCTTCGGTCGATCCGCGCCCGATCGCTGGATGGACTGCTGGCAAGCTGTGTGGTGACCGTCAGCGAGATCGGCGAGCCGGGCTCGATACCCGGCATGATCCCCCTTCACGTCGCCGAGAACACGGTACGCTTCGCCATCGACCGTTGCCGCGCGTGCCGGCGTCGTCATAAGCTACAAGCTCCTGTCCTTTGGCGCGTCCCGTGCCTTGACACCATGACGCGTTTTCGCGATCTGCCCCTGCGCCGGAAGCTCGTCGCCAAGGCCAGGGATTGGCCCCCTTCTTGGCGCCCTGACCCTGAGGATGGAACAGCCGCGCCGGGGATCGAGGCGGTGCTTGCGCGGATGGGCGCCGCAGCTCCCCTCGGCATGTAGGCAGCCGCGGTGAGAAATGCGGGTCAGGGGTGCGGCGCCCCATCGGCGGCCGCGATCTCCTGCACCCAGTCGCTGCCGCGTTCGCGCACGAGGAGCTCACAGCGCGCGCACACCAGCATGAGGGCCAGGTGAGCCCGTGAAGGCGAGGGCCATGACGAGGAGCGGGGCGAGCATCGAGGGATGGATGGACGGGGCGCCGAGCTTGGTCACAGTCGGGCCCTGGTGGAGCGTGTTCCACCACTCGACCGAGTAATGGATGATGGGGAGATCCGCGACCCCGACCAGCGCCAGGATGGCGGCCGCGCGGCTCGCGGTGCGGCGGTCCTCGATGGCGGCGTCGAGGGCCATGTAGCCGAGATACAAGAACAAGAGCACGAGCTCCGAGGTGAGGCGCGCGTCCCATACCCAGAAGGTCCCCCACATGGGTTTGCCCCAGATCGACCCCGTGGCGAGGGCGAGCGCGGTGAAGGCCGCGCCGATCGGGGCGCTGGCCGCGGCCACGACCTCGGCCACCTTGACCCGCCAGATGAGGGCCAC
>JBOIDT010000132.1:3790-7824 GCA_050740755.1 Gammaproteobacteria bacterium | reverse complement strand
TTGAGCAGTTTCTCGGTGGCTTGCTGCGCGTGGAAGCCGACCGTTTCGTCTTCGAACTTCGGGTTGGTCGCCAGTTCTTCCAGCACGGCTTCGTCCTGCGCCGCTTTGCGGAGGAGCATCTGGACATGCTTAGACGGATTCATAGAGCACTTTCCCTTCCCGCCGGACATCGAAATAAACGCTCCCGGGCATTTGCGAACGTTCCTCGAAATCGCGCTCGGCGATAACCAGGATATCCACGGCCAGTATCATGTTCCCCAGCACTCCATCGAGCCGAACCATCTCCGCGTAGCGGTCGGGGACCTCGCGCTCGATGATGATGAGGTCAAGGTCGCTATCCGGGGCCGCGGTGCCGCGTGCCCGGGAGCCGAAGAGGATCACCTTGAGGGGGTGGGCCGCCTCCACGATGCGGCGCACGGCCTCCTGGATCTTCTCCGGGGTCACGGCCCACAACGGCTCTGGATTTGTGGCCATGTCGCTTCCTTCATGAGTTGTGCGGCTCATTTACGACCCTCCTTCGCGAAGTCGAAAGGTTTCTGGCCGGTCCTGCGTTCGTCGCGTTCTGCCGGCGTCATCGCCGCTTCCTCAACGAGGCTCCGCCAGTTCGCCATGAGCTTCGCGAGCGCCGAGAGCTCCGCATTCGGCGACACGTCGGAGAGTTCGCCGCCCTTCAGGGCCGGTCCGGCGAGGGCCTGGGCGACGAGCCGCATCTGCTCGCGGTTCGGCTGTGCCTCGCGCAGGAATTCCGCAAGCCGCGCCGGCCGGTTCTCCATGAGCCAGAGCGTTCGATGCAGCGTGTCGATGATGGGTGCAGGCTCCGCGTTGGAAATTGGCATTCCAAGCTTGTCATCGGGACCGCGCTCGGTGTAATCGCGGAGGCGGTACTTGTCCTTCTTCTTCTCGACAAGCGACCGAGGGCCAGCCGACACACCGCCCAGGCCGTCCAGCTCGACGTGCGTGCCGTTCGCGAAGATGATGGCCTCACCCGCGTCAAGGTCCGCCGACTTGTAGGTGTAGCGCCAGAGCGTGTAGAAGCGTGTTGGGGAGTCTACCCCGGCGAGGCTGTGCTTCCCGCCGTTTCCCCCTACCTCCTTCGAGAGCCTCGCCAAGATACTCTCGAGCACGGCCGTTTCGACCTCGGTCAAGAAGCGCTTCGCAGGAACTTCCTCGCCGTTGGCGAACTCGACTCTTGCAAAGCGCGTGAACGCCCGGAGGCCGGCACCGACGCACGCGATGACCAAGTCAGCACCCGAGATACCCAGGTCCCAGAGTGTGGCGACACGTTCTCGCACGATCCCCTCAAGCTCGGGGCGAACATGGTCCTCGTAGCGGCCTCGTTCCGCTCCTTGGCGCTTACGTGCAACAAGAAGAATGCTCGAGGCCAGTGCGGCGGATTCTTGTGCACGCAAACGCCCGGGCTTCTCAGTGTCGAGAGGCCATGCCTCGGTGACGGTGAAACCGGCCACCCGAAGTGCTTCGACAAGGGTTGACCAGCCAAGCGTGGTCTTGTGCGCGTATACAACCACCATTTGGCCGCCCGGTTTCAGGACGCGGTGGGCCTCCTGGAAAGACTGCGCCATCATTTCTTCGTAGGCCCGTCGCGCCTTATCTTTGGAGCCCCCGTGCCTCGTGGCGTCAGCCACGGCTTCGGGTTTTTTGGGTGTTCCTTCCGAGGCGAAGTGCTCGGTGTAGAGGTGGCCGATCGTGCGTCGGAGCCAAACGTAAAAAAAGTCTGAGATGTCAGCGTAGGGGACGTTGTCGTAGTACGGGGGGTCAGTGATCACCGCGTCGAAATACCCGTCTCCCCATGGCAGCGAAGTCGCGCTCCCTCGCAGAACCGTCCCGTGCAGCGTAGTCTCCGCATTTCGGAGTCCGGCGGGAAGATCTTCGATTCCCGAAACCCAACTGGCGCCATCAGGATTGAATGGATTCGTCTCGGCGAAGTCCCAAACCATCGGGAGAGCCTGTCGCCCAAAAGTGTTCTTGACTCCACGTCCACCCGTGTAGTTGAAGCAGCACAGGCTCGAATTAAAGTCGGCCAAACGGTCAACGATCGCGGCTAGCATAGTGGCGACAGCTCGGACGCGTTCTTCGTCGTAGGTTACCTTCATCGCTGCCTCCGCTTCCTTGACCGCGGCGGCGAACGACAGGAGGCAGAGCATCTGCCGCGGCGTGAAGACCGCATCCCAGGTTTTCAATCCATAGAGGACGCAGAACAACGCGTTCTTCGCATCGTTCACAATCGGCTCTCGCGGTATCGTGAGCCCGCTCCTCTTGCACAGAGCGTCGATGCGCCGTGGGATTTCATCATCTGGTGGCACAGGCATCTTGCCTGTGCTCTCCAACAGGCTGGAAGCCTGTTCCACTGAGAGGTAGACCTTCCCTTTCGCTCCAGGGCGGGTGCAGACGATCGCCATCGGCTGCTGGGCCATCCCTCCTGCGCAGCCCTCGGCCTTCACGTACGCGCTGTCCGCGACGGTGCCGCAGAAGGGGCAGGTCGCGTTGCCGCCCTTGGAGAAGCCCGCGGGATCGAAGCCGAGGACTTGTTCTGGAGACAGGCTGGAAGCCTGTCCCACCCTCTCCACGACCTCGAAGCGCACCTGCTTCTTGCCACTCGGGGCAATCATCTTCAGGGCCACGAAGCGGTCTTTCTTCTTGCAAAGCCAGGTCTGCCGCACCAGAGGAACCGTCGCCCTGCAAGCCGGGTTCTTGCAACGGACGGTGCGTGTCCAAAGATAGGCGACCGGCACGAGGTAGCTGTCCTTCTGCACAGGCTGGAAGCCTGTGCCACCAGCTGCAGGGATGGGATCGGGTGGTACAGGCATCTTGCCTGTGCATTCATACAAACCATCCCAGTCTTCCGGAGCGGCACAGAAACCCTTCTTGACCGGATTGTTTCTGATGTAATTCCACTTTTCTAGAAACTCGGCTTCATCCCTGACGATGCGGTCAAAGGTCTCATCCTGCCAGACCGGACCGGTGCGCTGCAAAAGCTGGTTGATCTGATTGGCTGTGAAGGACTTAATTGAATGAAGAATCCTGGAAAGGGACCACCAGCTCCCCGGCGCCACTTCGGATGGCTGAAGGAGCAGATGTACGTGGTCTGGCATAACAACAGCAGACCACAAGGTATATCGCTGGCCAGCGAAATGCCTACATGCATCCAACACCAGCTTTCTTGCTGGAGCGGGCAACTCAACACCCTTTGTGCGGAATGTAACAAAATAAGTTGATCCACCCATCTGCCAGTGAGGGAGATTCCTTCTTGTGCTAAAAAGGTCCTTTTGCACAGGCTGGAAGCCTGTGCTACGATTCTTCTTTCCCTTGAAGGCGGGGTCGGGAACGAGCGGGTAGAGGTCGCCGATCTCCTTCTTCACCCGGTGAAGCACCCAGTTGCCCCAGTGGCGCACCTCTTCAGCAAGCCCAGCCCACGTGCCGTCCTTGGCGCACCCCTTCGCCGATGGGTCGGGTTTGCCGTATTTCTGCGGGTAGACGAGCGTGCAGAGCTCGATGATGTGCGCCACCGGGTTCAGGTCGAGCGCATAGGCATCGCATCCGAGGCGGAGGGCTTCGAGCGGGATGGCGCCACCGCCGGCGAACATGTCGAGCACCTTGGGCCGCGGGGCGCGCCCTTCGAGGATGTCCTCTGCCGTGACGCGCTTGCCACTTTCGGCGGTGAGGCGGTCGGCGTGGGCTTCGAGGATGTGTCTCTGTGCTTCGGCGATTGTGGCAGGGACCCCCGGGTATTTGCAAAGTCGCTCGACGAACTGGGCGGCAGCTCCACGGCCAAGACCCTTGGCTGTGCCCTCCTTGCGCCGCATCGCCGTGTCGGGGTCCTCCGGGGGCTTCTTGAGATTCACCTCGGGAATGAAGCGCGAGGCCGGTACGAGTGCGCCGTAGACAGCAGCGCGACAGGCGACGAGTGGACGGCGCGCCCACCAGAGGTGGAGCGTCGATGGATGTCCATGTCTAACCGACTTCTCCCGCGCTGCTTCCGCGCTGATCGCCTGGATCGGGAGGTAGTCCTCGATGAG
>JBOIDT010000132.1:0-3690 GCA_050740755.1 Gammaproteobacteria bacterium | reverse complement strand
CGCGACAGGCGACGAGTGGACGGCGCGCCCACCAGAGGTGGAGCGTCGATGGATGTCCATGTCTAACCGACTTCTCCCGCGCTGCTTCCGCGCTGATCGCCTGGATCGGGAGGTAGTCCTCGATGAGTCGGCGGTCGCCAATCATGGCTGTTCTTGTCCTTCGGAATCAACGTAGCTGACAACTTCAAGGCCGCAGATTGACCGACCAACCGAGGTCGGCGACCTCTACCCGCTCGTTCCCGACCCCGCCTTCAAAGGGAAGAAGGATCGCAGCACAGCTGGTGGCACAGGCTTCCAGCCTGTGCAGAAGGACGAGGAAGCGACGGAAAAACGCATTGAGCCCGTCACGCGCTTTTTCTCCCCACTTGTTGTTCTCGGCCCAGCCCCACAGCTCGGCAACGGTCTGAGGGCCAAGGTTTGCCCGCGCATGTGCGGCTCGTACTTGGCGCGCAAGGCATCGGCCTCGCGTTTGACGATCTCCGCGAGTCGGCGGCCGACAGGCGCGCAGCGCCCACCTTCGGTCCCTTCACGGTGACCATCAGGCGCGGCGGCGTGCCGCCTTGCTGATTCGGCTTTGCAAGTGCCATTATCAAACCCTCTGCCGGTTGTGCTGCCCGTGAGGCTCCATCACTCCTCCCCCTGCCTGGCAGCTTGCTCTACGGCCTCGGCAGGGATATCGAAGTACCGAGCCGCGACGACCTCCCGCTTGGCGTGATCGAGGTGCTTCACGGGGTTGCGGATCCGGAGCGGCTCCGGGTCGGGCTTGCCGAGCGGGTCCCAGACGACGTAGAGCCAAAAGGTGTCGCCGAGCTGGGTGGCCTTGTACCACTCGTTCGTCGTCAATCGGATGGGCTGACCGCGCGTGCGCCCCTTTGCCTCGATGCGGCGGATACCTTCCACCGGGTCACGGTAACCCGTCTGCGGGTCGGCGGGGCCCAGGCTTCGGACGTCGAATCCGATCTTGAGATGTCCCACGCGCTCGCACTCCCAGCCGCGAGTGGTCTCGTATGCGACGATGATGTCCTCCGCGGCCTTCTCGGATCGGCGGCGGATCTCCGGGTCGATGTCTTCGGGCAACTGACCGAGCGGGAGTCGGGCCGCCATCGCCGCCGGAAGGACAAGGGCAGTCGCCACGTGCCGCACGGGGCCATGCTTCGCGAGGGTGAGCCGCGAGAGCCCTTCCAGGCGCTCGCGCCGGGTGCGGTCCAGGTCGGCGAGGTCGTTCTCGGCACGCTGACGTGCGAGGGCGATCTCGGGCGAGGTCGCTTCGCGAGAGCGGAGAGACATGACGCGGTCCTGGGCCGCGCGGATCCGCGCGCTGAAGGACCGTTCGAGGTACTCGCGGCAGACCTCGACAAAGTGACGCCTCTCCTCCTGGCACTTGGTCCGCCGCTCCATCTGGTACGTGCTCTTGAGGAAGTCCGAAGCCGGCGTCGGATCAACGGCCTCAAGGCTCTCCGGCGGGGCAGGTTGGGCCGGCAAGTCGAGGAGACAGTCAGCCGGCACGACGGAGAACCGATCCGGCGAACTAGCAGGTGCCGTCAGGTCCTCGCGCACGGCCGCGAGCTCGCCGTGCAGCGTCTGGGGCTCGCCCTTCGTGTTCTGTCTGCGGATGGCCAGCTCGAAGAAGTGGAGTCGGCAGGGAGCGTCGCTGACGGGGTCGATAAATACGGCCACGCCGCCGACCAAGCCGCTCAGCAGCTCGTTGAGCCGCTCGTCGACCGCCGCATAGAGGGGATGACCCGGACCGACCAGCACGGCGTCGAGGTGCTGATCGAGGTCGAGGTGCTCCTTGTGGAACGTGATCTTCCGGTACGCCGGGTCGGGCTTGCCGAGCCTCCGGATGGAGACCAGCCGGTCGGACCGAAGATCGGCGAGGACGTGCTCGACCCGCCACAGGCCGTCCGCGCGCGGCTCGAACTTGAGCCCGACCTCGCGGCACGCGGCGAGGAAGTGCTGCTCGACGTAACGGGGCATCAACCGCCGCTCCCCCACTTCGGCGTTCGTCCGCTGGAAGGCAGAGAAGTCCACGTTCGCCTTCGCGAGCGCGATCCCGGTCGCCTGCTCGTACTGCTGGAGGCGCGCAGGGTCGATCTTCGCGATCCGGTCCAGGTACTCCTCCAGCCGCCTCGGGTCGTGCGCCGCTTCTCGGAGCATGTCGGGGAGGTTCACGTCGTTGAGCGAGAGGACCTCACCGATGACGTCGAACACGCGGTCGGCGAGCACGGCTCGCATCTGGTCCAGCTTCTCCAGGAGGCGTTCGAGGATTCGCCCTTCGATGACGGGTTGACCCTCCTCGGAGTCGCTCGCTACGAAGTTGAAGGCGTAGCAATCTCGATCCTGGCCGATGCGGTGAATTCGCCCCAGCCGCTGCTCCAGGCGCGTGGGGTTCCAGGGCATGTCGTAGTTGATCATCAGCCGGCAGAACTGGAGGTTGATGCCCTCGCCGGCGGCCTCCGTGGCGACGCAGATCTGGCGGTTGGTGCGGAACTCCTCCTGGGCCCGCCTGCGCTCGTGCGGGTTCATGCCGCCGTGGATCTCGCAGGTCGAGTAGCCCCATCGCTCCAGGTGCTCGAGAAGGTAGGTCAGGGTGTCGCGATGCTCGGTGAAGACGAGGAGCTTGCCCCGGCCGTCGGAGATCTCGTGGAACTCGGCCTGGGCAAGGCACTCGCGGAGCGCGGCGAGCTTCGAGTCCGCGGCGTTATCGCGAACCCTTCGAGCTTGTGCGGACAGCTCCTGGAGGGCCGCGATCTCGGCGCGGAGCTGGTCGAGCTCGACGGCCTCGGTGAATTCGTCGACCAACCGGTCGCGCGCAGCCTCATCGAGATCGTCCTCTTCTTGCTCAGCATCCGCGAGACGCCCCTGGAGTTGTGCGAGACGCCGCGTCCGCTGCGCGGGCGGCAAATCCTCCAGCTCCTTCAGGAGATCTTGCTGTCGTTCGAAGCGCCTTCGGATCGATTCGGAAATGGCCCGTGTAGAGCTGGCGAGACGCCGTTGGAAGATGGTCCTGGCGAGGGCCACGCTCTGCTTCTTGCGGCCGCTCGCCTGCGGGAGGAACTCGTTGATGTAGGCCGTGACCGCCTTGTAGAGAACGTACTCTTCCCGGTTCAGGCGGAACGTCATCGTGTGGGCGTGCCGATCCGGGAAGAGCCGACCGCCGTTGAGGCCCTTGAGATCCTCCTTCAGCCGCCGGAGCGCCCAGGGGCAATCCGGCCCCAGGCGCAGGATGTCGCGGCGTATCTCGCCGGCCTTCTCACCGACGCGATGCGGCTCGGGGAAGATGTCCGGGTCGAGGAGCCGCACGAAGTGCGCGAAGCGGTCGTCATCGCCGTGGTGCGGCGTGGCCGTGAGCAGCAGGAGGTTGTCGGCCCGGGAAGCGAGCTTCTCGGCGAGCTGGTAGCGCTTGGTCTTTTCCACCTCGTCGCCGCGGCCCGACGAGCGCTTCGTGTAGGCGCTGCACTTATGGGCCTCGTCGATGATGATGAAGTCCCAGCGCTGCTGCCAGACGCGCTCCCGAACGTCGTCCTGCTTCGCGTAGTCGAGGGAGGCGATGACCTGCGAGGATCGCTGCCACGGGTTCACGAGCTGCTGCTGATCCACCGCGGAGAAGATGATGTCGAACGGCTCCCCGAACCATCGCAGAAGCTCGTCCTGCCACTGGATCGTGAGCGGGGCCGGGCACAGCACGAG
>JBOIDT010000131.1:0-8150 GCA_050740755.1 Gammaproteobacteria bacterium | reverse complement strand
CCTTGTGTCACGTTTCAGGGCGCGGGTGCGTGCAGCGCAATCCTGTTGCCTTCGGTGTCGATGACGTTGGCACGTCATGCCTGTCCGGTTCGCCCAACGGCAGTACATGGTGGCTGCGGCTTCACACCGAAGGCGGTCCGGTGCCATGAAGGGTTGGGCGTCATGTGGCGGACCACTGCCTACACCAGGAGGCTTTTACCGGAAAGGCGCGAGTCGCTTTTGCACGGCAAGCGGAAAGAGCCTAAGTACGAACGCGCGACTGGGGTGCCAGAACGCCGATAACAGGAGCAAGGCAGAGCCGATAACGAGAGCGGTGATAGCAAAGCTTAAGCTCACTACACCATACTGCTTCAGCAGAGCGCTGAATGTGTACAATACGTAGATCAAGGCGGAGACCATCAGTGCCCTACGATCAATTAAGAGGGAAATGAGTGCTATAAAAACGTACAGCACCACAACCGAAATCGCTTGTCCCAGCTTCGTTTGGCCACTGAATACGCCCAATGATGTAAAGATGGGATGCACTAGGAGTGGTGCTGCCAGAAGATGGAGCCAGAACGCCACGTCGGACCTTCGGGTCTGGCGCAACGTATCCGCTGCATCCCATCTCATTGCCAAGGCAAACACAGCGATTCCGGCTATGAGTGAAATGGCGGTTGTCCAGTTCCTCGCCTCAGGTGTTGCCGCAAAAAGCAAGGCGACGATACAACCGACAACAGCGGCCGCTCCAGCTGCGACGGTAATAGGAACCTGAAAGCGCAGCCAATGTAGCCACGCGGCTACAGCGGCGAGGGCGCTTGCGACCACGAAGGTGTCACTTGTTTTCTCTAGGAATATGATGCCGGCAGCAAGGATGCCACCTACAAAGCCCAAGAGCAAAACAATTGCCGGTAGCGCCATGCGGCGCTTTCGAACGAAAAACTCGGCGAGCACCCACGCGGCGGAAGAAACTGCCACTGCGCCAAGCCATGGCACAAATGTCGCGCCGATCCAAGCCACTGAAGCTAACAATAGCAGGCATGCAATCACGACGAATATGTCGTTGAAGCCGGTGACCAGGCGAAAGTGTTCCTCATCAACTGCCGGCCCGCTCTTGAGTCGCGCGACGTGGGACCGAAACGCCGTGGCGGTTTCGTCGGTCAGGACTCCCGCTCTTATGGCAGAGACAAGATCTTCTTCGCTATACATCTTCCGTGGGGCCTTTGGTTAGGGTTGAGAGACAGCAACGCCACGAGAGCGAGTGACCGAAAACAGTAGGGCGACGTGTTTTTTCATTGCGAAATCCCTGCCTGGTGTTGCTGTGGTGATGCTCAGTGATCCCAAGCTCAGCGGCTGCGGAGGGCGGCGCAGCCCATGCACGCACTTGGGACGATGAGGGGTTCCCTTGCCCACACGCGTAACATTCACGGCAACCTTCTCCCGGAGGGAGAAGGGACTTCCCGATCCGATGAGCTCGGTCGGTGTGACACTGGCTGCGTGAGGATCGGACCACCGGCCGCAAAGAACGATTGGACGTCACCCAGCTCGGAGGTGCGGCGCATCGGGGGGAGGGCGGTCAGGAACATTTGGCCATAGGAGCGGGTATGGATGCGCGGATCGCACAGCATCAGGACGCCCCGTTCCTCCGGTCCGCGGATGAGCCGTCCCACGCCCTGCTTGAGCGCGATGACGGCCTCCGGGACCTGATACTCCAGGAAGGGGTTGCGGCCGTCGCGCTCGATCCGCTGGAGTTGGGCCTTGGTCAGGGGATCCTCGGGTGCGGCGAAAGGGAGCTTGTCGATGACCACCAGCGACAGCGCCTCGCCGCGCACGTCCACGCCTTCCCAGAAGCTCTGGGTCCCGAGGAGCACCGAGTTTTCGCCCGTGCGAAAACGCCCGAGTAGATCAGTGCGCGGCGCTTCCCCCTGAACCAGGAGCGGAAAGGACCAGCGTGGCGCGAGCCAGCGCGCCGCTTCCGCCAGGGCCCGGTGACTGGTGAAGAGCAGGAACGCCCGCCCGCGACTGGCCAAAAGGACCGGAAGGCTGGCGGCCATGACGGCCTCGGTGTAGCCGGGACGATTCGGGGCGAGGGTCATCTTCGGTAGATAGAGTAGGGCCTGGCGGTCGTAATCATAGGGGCTCTCCCAGCGGGCGGTCCGGGCCTTCGCGAGCGCGAGTCGCCCTTGGAAATAGCCGAAATCGTTTCCGACCGCGAGGGTGGCCGAGGTGAACACCCAGGCACAGTCGCCGGCCCGAAGCCGGGAGGTGAAGGCCTCCCCGATGTGCGCGGGTGTCGAGGTGAGGGTGAAACCGCGCTCGTGCGATTCGAACCAAGAGAGCCCATCGGCTTCGCCGTCCGCGCCGGTCACCGCCGCGAGGCGTTCGGAGAGGGCCTGCGCCCGCCGCCGGCAGTGTTTGAGCGCATCCCCACGGCAGGCGCCGCCCTCGAGCGCCGTGGCGAGATCGGCAAGCGCCTGGCTGAGCGCCGTGTGCGCGGCGCCGACTCGTGGTTCCGCGGCGATCTCGGACCAGACCGCGCGGCGGTGCGCGGTGCCGAGCGCATGGGCGAAGTCGCCGGTGGCCTGCTCCAAGACACGAGCGGCCCGGCGCAGTCCCTCTAGGTCTCCCGCTTCGTCGCGTTCGGCGGCCACCGTGTCCCGGGACAGCTCCAAGAGCTGGCGGCTGCCGAGCGAGGTGCTGAAAAAGAGCTGCGCGACCTCCGGCAACTGGTGGGCCTCATCCACGATCACGGCATCGGCCCCGGGCAGGAGCTCGGCGAACCCCTCCTCGCGCAAGCTCAGGTCCGCCAGCAAGAGATGATGGTTGACGACCACCACCTCGGCGGCCTGGGCCTCGCGACGCGCACGCACGAGATGGCAGGCCTGAACCTCCGGGCACCCCTGGCCCAGGCAGTTGTCGGACGTGGAGGTGATGAAGGGATAGAGCGGTGACTCGTCGGGGAGGCCCAGTTCGCCGATGTCGCCGCTCGAGGTGCGCCCGGCCCAGGCAGAGACGTGCGCCAGTTGCGCGGCGAGGCGGCCCCCATAGCCGTGGGCGGCGTTCCGCCCGAGACGGTAGCGGCACAGGTAATTCCCCCGGCCCTTGAGCAGCGCCGCATCGACGGGCATCGCGAGCGCCCGCTGGACCAGGGGCAGATCACGATAGAAGAGCTGGTCCTGCAGCGCGCGCGTACCGGTCGAGATGATCACCTTGCGTCCCGACAAGAGGCTCGGGACGAGATAGGCGAAGGTCTTGCCGGTCCCGGTGCCGGCCTCGCACAAGAGCACTCCGCGGGCCTCGATCGTTTCGGCCACGATCTCCGCCATCTCCTGCTGCTCGGGCCTCGCGGAGAAACCCCCGACGTGATCGGCCAAGGGGCCCTGGGAGGACAGGATCCGGGTCGGGCTCCGGTATTCTGCGTTTGCGAGCGCGGCTCGCGCCCGAGGTCCGGTCACGAGGCCATTACCTCCGGCGCTAGGTGGGGCCGCGACGGCACAGCGGCAGAATGTATTCGCATCTAGTCGATGATGCCCCTACCACCATGCCCAGGGCAACTCGGGGCGGCCAGGAAGCCGCTTATCGGGCCGCTGGCTCGTTCCCGGTCGGCGGGCCGAACCCCATCTCGGCGACGGTCGCGGCGAATACCGCGGCCGCCTCGTCGATCTGTTCGGGGCCGATGGTGAGCGGCGGGGCGAAGCGGATGACGCTGTCGTGGGTGTCCTTGGTGAGGACCCCGCGATCGGCGAGCCGCCGGCACAACGTCCTCGGCGATACCCGGCGGGTATCGATCTCGACGCCGATGAGAAGGCCGCGGCCGCGAACGTCGCGGACCAGCAGACTGTCCACGGCCTTGAGCCGCGCCAGGAGCCGTTCCCCGAGCGTGGCCGCACGTTCCGCGAGCCCTTCCTCGACCAGCACACTCAACGCCTCGAGCCCCACCGCGGCGGCCAAGGGATTCCCACCGAAGGTGCTCCCGTGGCTGCCCGCATCGAAGACCTCCATGACCTCGCGCCGGGCCAGGAACATCGACACGGGCAGGAGGCCGCCGCCCAGGGCCTTGCCGAGCATGAGCCCGTCGGGGCAGACGCCATCGTGCCGGCAGGCCAGGAGCCGCCCGGTGCGGCCGAGACCGGTCTGGACCTCGTCGCACAGGAGCAATACGCGCCGGGCACGGCAGATCTCCGCAGAGCGCGTGAGATAACCGGGCGGCGGCACCACGATCCCGCCTTCGCCCTGGATGGGCTCTACCAGGAAGGCGGCGGTTTCGGGGGTGATCGCCCGTTCGAGGGCATCGGCGTTTCCAAAGGGGATCGACACGAAGCCCGGCGGAAAGGGCCCGAAGCCGCTTCGATACGCGGTCTCGGAGGAGAACCCGACGATGGCAATGGTGCGGCCATGGAAGTTGCCGTCGCAGACGATGATCTCCGCGGCGTTCTCCGGCACGCCCTTGACCCGGTAGGCCCAGCGGCGCGCGGCCTTGAGCGCCGTCTCGACGGCCTCGGCCCCGGTGTTCACGGGCAGCGCCATGTCCATCCCGGTCAGCTCGCAGGCGCGTTCCACGAAAGGCCCCAGGCGATCCGTATGAAAAGCGCGCGAGACGACCGCCAGGCGGGCGGCCTGGTCTCGGAGGGCTCGGACGAGGCGCGGGTGAGCGTGGCCGAAGCTCACGGCCGAATAGGCGCCCATCATATCGAGATAACGGCGGCCCTCAACGTCCCACACATGGCAGCCCTCGCCGCGGGTCAGCACGATCGGGAGCGGCTGGTAGTTAGGCGCGCAGTAGCGGCCCTCAAGCGCGATGGCGGGGTGCATACCGTCACTCACCGAGGGCGGCGGCCAAGATCTCGGCGACGAGTCTCGTGGTCTTCCCGTCGCGGTCGCGCAGCGGATTGAGCTCGGCGATCTCGATCGCGATGGGGTCCACGCGCCCTGCAATTCCGGTCACGGCCGCGACGAGCTCCCGCGCCCGAAGTCCACCTGGGACCGGCGTGCCGACGCCGGGCGCATCGGCGGGGTCGAGGGCGTCGAGGTCGAGGGTCATACCGGTTGCGGCCGTGCCGCGCCCGGCAATCGCGGTCGCCTCGTCCAGGCAAGACGCGAGGCCACGGTCCCTAACCTCTTGCATCGTGATCACCCGCACGCCCAGTCGCTCGAGGAGCGCGGCCTCGGCGGGCTCGAAGCTCCGCACCCCAAGCAGGCACACGTGCTGCGGCAAGACCTTGGGCCCCGGGGGATCGAGGCCGGTCAGCTCCGATGCCCCGTGGCCCAAGAGCACCGCGAGCGGCATGCCGTGCAGGGCACCGCTTCGGCTCGTCTCCGGGGTGTGGCTGTCCATGTGGGCATCGATCCAGACGAGCCCGAGGGCGCCCGGCAGCGTCTGTCGCACCGCGCTCCAGGTGGCGATGGCGCAGGAGTGATCACCTCCCACGACCACCGGCCGCAGTCCTCGGTGTAAGACCGCCCCCACGGCCGCCGCCAGGTCCCGGCAGAAATCCCGCAGGCGCAGTCGGTCATTCGCGAACGTTCCCGATTCCGGACGGCGGACGATGTCATCCCACAGGGCCGCCACGCCCCGCGCGCGCAGCGTGCCGGGCAGAGCCACGGCGCGCAGGCTGTCGGGCCCGAGCCTGCAGCCCTTATCACAGGCCCCTATCGCCGAAGCCGCCCCCAGGATCCCGACCGGTTTTGCGGGGCGCGGCGCAGGGCGAGGGGACCCCTGCCGAGCGGCGCCGGTCCTTCTGGGTCTCTCCCATAGAGCGAGTGTCATAAAACGGGTGGCGCTGTTGCGCCGTCGGATGAGCTTACGATGCCGATTAGACCGGACAGTGGGCGGGTTGATTCCGTCGCGACGCGACCCGACAGCCCGGCAACGCCGCTCCCCTCTGCAACAAAAGTGTTGCACAACGAAAACGTTGCGGGTGAGCCGTTTCTTGTTCGTTTTCTTGACGATGTCCTTGCCCTTCTTGGTGAGCCTGAGCCTCACGGGCCGGGTGTCCCGGGCGGAATGTTCGCGATACCGGAGGCGAACCTCCATCCTCCGCACCCTCGCTTGCGGCTCATCGGCGAGACGCAGGGCAGGGCACTGGCGCGCACGAACAAGTTCACCCGATTGGGCCGGCGGTTCGGCCGCGCGTTAGAATCTGGTTGTGCGCAGGTCGAAGACGAGCGGTCGGAATTCACGGGACGAGGTGATGTGGCAAACATGACCCCTACGCCCGGACCCAAAGGCAGCTTCCTCCTCGGCAACCTGCGCGAGTTTTCGCAGGACATGCTGGGCTTCTTCACGCGCTCGGCCCGCGACTACGGCGATGTGGTGCGCCTGCGGCTCGTGGATCGTACCGCCTTTCTGGTGAACCACCCCGCGCATATCGAGACGGTACTCGTCCGACAGCACGAGCGGTTCATCAAGCACCGTTTCTTCTGGAGCCGGGTGCGGGCGCTGTTCGGCCAGGGTCTGGTGGCGAGCGAAGGGGCGTACTGGCGCAGGCAGCGTTTGCTGATGCAGCCTGTGTTCAACCGCGAGCACCTGGCGCGCTATACGGAGATCATGGTCGCGGAGGCCGAGGAGACGCTCGCCGGCTGGAGAGATGAGGAGCTGCGCGATCTGCACGAGGAATTCACCCGCCTCACCCTGCGCATCGCGCTACGGGTGTTTTTCGGCGCGGAGCCATCGCAACGCACGCTCGGTCTCGCCCGGGCCTTCACGGCGGCGGCCGAGGAGATAATCCTGCGCCTGCGCATGCCGGTATCCTTGCCCGATTGGGTGCCGACGGCCGGCAACCGGCGCTATCTCGATGCGGTCCGCCAACTCGAAGCGGCGGTCTATGCCATTATCGCCGAGCGCCGCCGTAACCCCGATGTCCGCAGTCTCGAGACCGAGCGTTCGGACCTCCTGGGTGCCCTCCTCGCGGCCCGCGACGAAGCGGGCCGGCCGCTCTCCGATCGGCAGTTGCGCGACGAGGCCATCACCATGCTCCTCGCCGGCTACGAGACCACGGCCGTGGCGTTGGTGTGGACGTCGTACCTGATGGCGAGGGATCGCGGCGCAGCCGAGGGGTTGGAGGCAGAGGCACGCGGCGTTCTGGGCGGGCGCCCGGCGAGCGCGGCCGATCTGGACGCGCTGCCCTACACCCGCGCAGTGGTCCAGGAGGGGCTCCGGCTGTACCCGCCGGCCTATGCCATCGGCCGGGAGGCGCGCGCCGAGGTCCGGCTCGACGGCCATTCCGTCCCGAAAGGCGCGACGGTGTTCATGAGCCCCTGGGTCATGCACCGCGACCCTCGTTATTACGAAGAGCCCGAGGCGTTTCGCCCGGAACGCTGGTTGGGTGATGCCCCGGCCGGCCTGCCCCGTTTCGCCTATTTCCCATTCGGCGGCGGGGCGCGGGTGTGCATCGGCAATACCTTCGCGCTCAGCGAGCTCGTGCTGGTGATGGCGACCATCGCACGGCAGGGGCGTCTGCGGCTCGCCTCAGACCGGGCCATCGCGCCGCGTCCGTTGATCACGTTGCGGCCGGCGGAGCCGGTCAACGCGCGTTTTGTTTTACGGGGATCGGGACCGCGATAACCATTCCATCGATCATGGCCGCGCCGACAAGAGGCGTATCGCAACATCCATCAAAACCTATCTACTCGAGAGTCCGAACCGCTTTGGCCGCCTCCTTCATCTCCGGCCGCACTCGAATCGGGCGCTCGCGCCAGATATTCCTGAAGCTGCTCGACCGCGGACCCGTAGCCGATGGAACTAAAGGGAGTACGGTTCAGCTCGTGGTGGAGCTGAGCCAGATCCACGCTCGTCAGGCCACCGTCGTGTTCCACATGGGCTCCGGTCGAACCACAGCAGATTGGCGTGCCAGCCTGCGCCCGAAGCGGACGGGTCAATGCCAGGCTTTAGCTCCCACTCGTCGTGCCACACGCGCAGCCCGTCCGCCCGCAGCCGTTTCGCTACGGCGCGCACAACTGCCTTGTCCTTCGAGCTGTGACTGAGGAAAACGTCGTGGGTAAAGACTGCGTCACTCATGGTAACGGCGAATACGATACGGTAAATCTAACGAGGCTCCGCCTCAGACCGACGAGGTGTATGTTGTGGGCTCGACCGGTGCTGCATAATAGGAGGAGAGGCTCCGGTTCGACGGTGAAGAACTGCGAGCAGTTCTTGCCAATGATGTAGGCCG
>JBOIDT010000130.1:0-8160 GCA_050740755.1 Gammaproteobacteria bacterium | reverse complement strand
CGAAACAGCACCAGCGCCTTCTCCAGCGTGATATAGATCCCCCAGCCTAGCGGTAGACCGACGAGCGCCCAGGCTATCGCGACCAGGTACCAGCTTGTTGGGCTCGGGCGTTCTATGGGGTTTTGGCTGCCCCGGTCGGCGCGTGGTGACATGGTCGCCCTCTGGTTCAGGCCTTGGAGGCCTCGTGTGCGAGCCGACGCTCGGTCTCCAGCTCGAGATCGCTCATGAAATAACGCTGCGCCACGGGCCGCATGAGCAGGTTGCAGAAGAGTCCCACGAACAACAGCGAGGCGAGCACGTAGAGGGTCACGTTATAGGCCTGGTGGACCGGTACGCCGCGTTCGATCTGGAACTCGCGGAGGTAGTTGACGAGGACCGGGCCGAGGATCCCGGCGGTGGACCATGCGGTCAGCAAGCGCCCGTGGATCGCGCCCACGAACTGGGTGCCGAAGATGTCGGCCAGATAGGCGGGAATGGTGGCGAACCCGCCCCCGTACATGGTGAGGATGACGCAGAAGAGTGCCACGAACAGCGCCACATGGCCGATCTGCCCGGCATAGGGCGCCGACGCGTAGAGGGCCATGCCGAGCGCGAAGAACAGGAAGTAGGTGGTCTTGCGACCGATGAAGTCGGATAGGGAGGCCCAGAAGATCCGGCCGAGGATGTTGAAGAGGCTCAAGAGGCCCGTGAACCCCGCCGCGATCAGCGCCACGGCCTTTTTCTGCTCCGGGGACAGCTCGGCGAGCGAGAGGTCGAGTCCCACGAGTGCGCCGCCGAAGACCTCCTGCAGCATCGGCGAGGCCATCCCGATGACCCCGATCCCGGCGCTGACGTTCATGCACAAGACCCCCCAAAGCATCCAGAACTGCGGGGTGTTGGGGGCGCGGTAGAGATGCACGTGCCGGTTCGTGATCATGCCCGTGCGTTTCGCGGGCGGCTCCCATCCGGGCGGATTCCAGCCCGTGGGCGGCACGCGATAGGCGAAGGCCCCGCACAGCATGGCGATGAAATAGACGACGCCGAGGGTGACGAAGGTCTCCCACACACCCACCGAACTCGGGGTCGCGTAATGCTGCATCAACAACTCGGCCAAGGGCGCCCCGATCATGGCGCCGCCGCCGAAGCCCATGATCGCCATGCCGGTCGCCATCCCGCGGCGATCCGGGAACCATTTGATGAGCGTGGATACGGGCGAGATGTAGCCGAGCCCGAGACCGCAACCGCCGATGATCCCCGAGCCCAGCCACAAGAGGCGGATCTCGTGGAGGTAGACCCCGAGCCCCGAGATCAATAAACCCCCGCCCCAGCAGCAGGCCGCGACGACCCCCGCCTTGCGCGGCCCGGCGCGCTCCAGCCAGTGGCCGAAGACGGCGGCCGAGGAGCCGAGGTACACGAAGAACAGGGTGTACATCCACCCGAGCGTGCTGATCTTCCAGTCGCAGCCGTGCGCGATGATGTGCTCGAACCATCCGAGATCGGGCGGGCAGGGGAGGGGCTCGGTGATACCGAGCGCCTTGCTGAGCGGCAGCCAGAACACGCTGAAGCCGTAGGCCATGCCGATGGAAAGGTGGATCGCCAGGGCCGCCGGCGGCACCAACCAGCGGTTGAAACCGGGCTTGGCGATGGTGCGCTCTTTCGCGAGCAGACTAGCCACGGCGTTTACCGTGGCGGTGGCCCGTGGTAGTGTTTCGCGAGGTGTCGGTGAGCCCTGAGGATCCTCCTAGAACCGCAACAGTGAGCTCAACGCAGATCATCATCATCGCCGTCGTGATCGCATCACTCTGTCATGCGCTCGCGCTCAAGATCGCCACCAAGCTCATGGTCGAGGTGCCTGTGAACTACGGCAAGGCGTATCTCATCGTGCTCATCGAATATCTGGCCGTCGGCTGCGTGGCGGCAGGGCTCTTGTTCGCGGGTGTCGGGGGCCCAACGCTCGCGCTCATCGCCGCCACCTTCACGTATCTCCTGGTCGGCGCCGCTTGTATCGGGACTGCGATCCCCGGCATCGACGGTGCGCGTCTCGGGGTCGGAAACGGCGTGTTGATCCAGGCCATCCAGGTCCCGATCATCGTTCCATTCTTGATCCTGGGCTCGTTCCTGCCGGACCTCATTGCCAAACTGGGTGTGTGACGATCGCCCGCGCCTCTCGCGCGCAGAGTGTCGAAAGGCGGCGCGCAAGTCAAGCCTCTACGCACCCCGGACTCGATCGATGCACAGCCCCGCAGCGTGCCTTCGGTGTAGAAGTCGAGCGCCGCTTTCGATTGCTCTGCTCATGCATCACCCCGGTGCAGTCACGCCGGAAGGCCCCGCCGGTCTCGGCCGGTCGAGGTCGAAGGTCTCCTGCCCGTTACCAGGTCTTATACGGGGACGTCGCGAGCGAAACGTTGTAATAGCGGGGGTCGAACGACACCTCTTCGCCGGCCCAATCCGGTAGTGCGAAGGGCTCCTCGGGATCCTGTAGCTCGATCTCGGCAACCGCGAGCCCGGCGTTGTCGCCCTCGAACACGTCGATCTCCCAGAGGTGTCCTGCGTGCATGACCTGATAGCGCGTCTTGTCGATGGGCGCACCGACGCATAGCGCCTCGAGGAGGTGCAGGGCGTCCGCGAGCGGGATGGGGTAGTCGAACTCCAGGCGTGAGATGCCGAGCGTGGCACTCTTGATATTGAGGTAGGCCCGTTCGCCCGCGACCCGCACGCGCACGGAGCACGGGCCGTTTTGGGTGAGATAGCCCTGACGCATGCGAATGCCCGCGGAGGCGTCAGTCTGCCACGCATCGTTCTCGAGCAGGAATTTTCGTTCGATCTCCAATCGTTCGATCTCTCTGGCCATGGCGTTCTTCCTGGGGCTCGCGGGGCGAGTCGCGGCCACCGCGCGACAACATAATCGAAATCCCCGCGGAGGTCGATCCGAAGCACGCTAAGCGGGTACGATCCGCCGGCTTCGATGAGAACACTCGTCACCATGCCCTTCCTGGGGTTCGCCTCCGGCCTCCCCTTGGCTTTGACCTCGGGCACCTTGCAGGCGTGGCTCACGACCATGGGCCTCGATATCCGCACCATCGGCGCGCTGTCGCTGGTCGGCCTGCCCTATGCCGTGAAGTTCCTGTGGGCGCCCCTCATGGACCGCTTCGCTCTGCCCTGGCTCGGCCGCCGGCGTGGCTGGATGCTGGTGACGCAGATCGGGCTCGCGGCGGCGATCGCCCTCATGCCGGCCGTGTCGGCCGGCGGCTGGGTGGGAGTCCTCGCCCTGTGCGCGCTGGTCGTGGCGTTCCTGTCGGCCTCTCAGGACATCGCCTTCGATGCCTACCGCGCCGATGTCCTGAAGCCGGCGGAGCGCGGCATGGGTGCGGGGCTCTCGATACTCGGTTACCGTTTGGCGATGTTGGTCTCGGGGGCAATGGCCTTGATCCTGGCGGATGCGTTCGGATGGCAATGGACCTATCTCGGGATGGCGGGGCTGATGGCGGTGGGTCTCATCGCGACCGTTGCCTGTAAAGAACCGCCCCCGCCCGAGGCATCGCCCGGCGGTGCCGGATCGAACATCGTGGTCGCCCCGCTGCGGGCCTTTCTGGCACGCAAAGACGCCGTGCCGATGCTCTTTCTCGTGGCCCTCTACAAGCTCGGGGACGCCTTCGCCGGGGCGCTGACGACGGCGTTCCTGATCCGCGGGGTCGGCTTCTCGCTCACCGATGTCGGGGTGGTGAACAAGGGTCTGGGGCTGGCGGCCCTCTTGGTGGGCGCGCTGTGGGGCGGGGCCTTGCTGGCCCGGATCGGACTGTATCGTGCCTTGCTGGGATTCGGGGTGCTGCAGGCCGTGACCAACCTCGGCTTCGCCTGGCTCGCGCTCCTCGGCAGCAACTACGCGGCGATGGCCACGGTGGTGGCCTTGGAGAACCTGAGCGGGGGGATGGGTACGGCGGCGTTCGTCGCGCTTCTCATGGCACTCTGCGATCGCCGTTACACGGCCACGCAATATGCCTTGCTGTCGGCGCTGGCGTCGATCGGTCGGGTGGTGGTGAGCCCGGCCTCGGGCTTCGCGGTGGAGGCCCTCGGGTGGGCGGCGTTCTTCGTGCTGACGTTCCTCTGCGCCGTTCCCGGCCTGTGGCTCATGATGCGGCTGCGCCATACGGTGGCGGCGCTACACGCGGATGGGCAGTCCGCTACCGCGACCTGAATTTCTTATGACGACGGCCGTAGCGCTTCCGGTGGCCGTCGTGGTACCCGCGGTAGTACCCGTCCTCGTAGCCGTTGTAGAACCCCGGGGCGTAACGGGGGTAGCGGTAGGTGGGGGGCGGTACGTAGTTCCTCGACGGGCCGAAAGACGACCCGCCGTACAGGCAGTGGGAGTAGAATCCGCCGTAGGGCTGGGAGCACGAATCGAAACCGCCGGTGCTGTAGCCGAAGGAGAACCCGCCATGGCTCCGGGATCCGACCGGCTGAGGGGAGACGCCATCCCCTCGATAGTCAGCCGACGGGGATCGCGCTCGAGTCCCGAAGGACCAGGCCTCGGCATCGCTCACGGCGCCCATGGTCGTGGCCACCAAAGCGGGCAGCGTGATCGTACGGAATGGCTTGCGCATGGACACCTCCTTCGGACTGCGATACAGGGTGCGTTCACACTGAGACCCGCAGGCTGTAGCAAAGTTTAGGACACGGGACGGTCTGATGACCACCCCGAGGATCGAGATCGAGTACTGCACGCAGTGCCGCTTCGTGCTGCGCGCGGCCTGGCTGGCCCAGGAGGTCCTGCTCACCTTCGGCGCGGGGATAGGGGAGGTCGCCCTGATCCCAGGCTCCGGCGGGCGATTCGAGGTGCGCCTGGATGGCGAGGTACTATTTTCCCGCCACCCGCACGGCCGCTTTCCCGAACCCCGTGAGATCAAGGAGCTCATCCGGGACCGGATAGCTCCCGGTACGGCGATCGGCCATGGGGGAGGAGAACGCCCGTGAGGAATGCCGCGGGCGTGGTCATGACCCCTTTCCGGGACCGTCGCGCAGACCCTTGGCCGGCGCCGGGTCCGGAAGCGCTCGCCCACGCAGCCCGGCTGATCGATGCGATCGCCGCCGAAATCGGCGCGCTGGGTGGCAGCATCGGCTTCGACCGTTACATGGAGCTTGCCCTGTACGCGCCCGGTCTCGGGTATTACAGCGCCGGGCTCCAGAAGTTCGGGGCGACAGGCGATTTCGTCACCGCTCCCGAGATCTCATCGCTCTATGGGCGCTGCCTCGGGGGCTTTTGTGCGGAGGTCCTGACGGCCGTCGGCGGTGGCGAGATCCTGGAGCTCGGGGCCGGCAGCGGGCGGCTCGCGGCCCAGGTGCTCGGGACCCTCGGCCGCCTCTCGATGCTGCCGGGGCGTTATTCGATCCTGGAGATCAGCGCCGAGTTGCGGGCGCGCCAGCGCGAGACCCTGGAGGCATCGGTCCACGGGCTCCTGCCGCGGGTCGTTTGGCTGGAGCGCCTGCCCGAGACGCCCTGGACCGGCATCATCCTCGCCAACGAGGTCGCAGATGCCTTGCCGGTACGGCGCTTCGCCCTCCTCGAGGCCGGTATCTTCGAAGGGCGCGTCGGGTGGGACGGCTCGGGCTTCGTGTGGGTGGAGACGCCCGCGGCCCCCGAGCTCTGCGAATTCGCCGCCCGGGTCCGCCGCGACCACGGCCTCACGCCTCCCTATCGGTCGGAATTCCGGCCCCTCATCGCGCCGTGGCTGTCCGCGCTTACCCGGCCGCTCGCGAAAGGCGTCTTGCTGTGCATCGACTACGGCTGTGTCGGACGCGAATACTACAGCCCGGAGCGCCGCGACGGCACGCTGCTGTGCCATTACCGGCACCGGGCCCACGCCGATCCCCTGGTCCTTACGGGGCTCCAGGACATCGGCGCCTGGGTGGATTTCACGGCGTTCGCCGGCGCGGGGTGCGACGCCGGGCTCGATCTCTACGGTTTCACGACCCAGGCCCACTTCCTCATCGACTGTGGCCTCGATCGCGTGCTCGCCCATGTGCGTGAAAACGACTCCGACCGTTATCTCACCCACGCCCAGGAGGCCAAACGACTGATCCTGCCGGGCGAGATGGGCGAGCATTTCAAGGCCATCGCGCTGGGGCGCGGCCTGTCCGGGGCACTACCCGGCTTCCGCCGTATCGATCAGCGCCATCGGCTGTGACGATTCGGCCCGCCCGGCCGGACCGGGATGGATCGTTTTTAGTGATGGGAGCGGGACAAGCTCTCAGGCGTCGCCTCGGACACGGAGCTTGGTGGCGATGAGGTCCTTATGCGGCACGTGGATGAGGTCCGCGATCTTACGGATGACGTGATCCTCGAATTGGTGCAGGCTGCCGTCGGCGTAGGCCACCCGCCACAGGTGCTCGATGAGCGCCACCTTCTCGACGGGGCTGAAGGCGCGGTTGATCTGGGTGGTGAACTGGTAGAGGTCCGTGGCGGCCTGCGCCTCCTCCTCCGCCAGCGCGATCAGCGCCGTGGCCTGTGCCGGGTCGAGGTCGAAGCGCTGCGCGATCGAGGTGAGGACCTGCGCCCGCTCGCCCTCGGCGATAGCGTCATCCATGCGCACGACCTCCGCGAACAAGGCCGCGACCGCGATCCGCACTCGTTGCTCCCCGTCCCGGTGCGTGTCGGGTGCACCCGGTGCGATGTGCTCTTCGAAGAATGTCCTGATCGCCGCTAGCATCGTGCCCCTCCGGTATCGTCCCCAGCTCGTCCCCGGCTCGATGTCCCATCCTGACAGCCAGGCGCACGGCGCGTCAAGCGCCGCGGAACCGGCGGCGCTGCGTTGCCGTCCAGAGACCCGTGGTACGATGCGGAGTCTCGATAACCGAGTACGGTTATTATGAAATGCTTCGAGATCCGCACTGATCGGGGTCCTGGCCGGTGCCGGCACCGTAGATCCCGTCGCGATCCTGATGAAGAACGTGCAACTCCAGGGGATCTTCGTCGGCTCGTGAGAGAGGTTCGAGGACATGAATCGGGCGATCGCCCTCCCATCGGATCGAACCTACTCTGGATCGGACATTCCCATTCGACGAAACGCCCGCCTCCTACCGCTACCTGGAGGGCCAGGGGCACTTCGGGAGGCCGTTTCGTTCTAAAAAAACCCCGCGTGCGATCCGCCGCAGGGCAAGGGGGTGGAGGCAAGAAGCGTCGGTGCACCGCACCAAACCGGCGCCATACTAGCAGCGTGAGGCGGGCTCGGGAATGTGACATTTTGTCGCGCGACAATCTGCCGCACCTCCCCGGCGGCGGGACGATCCAAAGGGCCTGCGGCAAGGTGTCGCATCACGCGGATATTCGATCCCGGTTCGTATTTCCCGCATTTGCGGCACAGGTTCCATGAGGATGGCTCGTAACCGGCGATGCGCGATGCTCGCTCGATACCCGAGACTCGCGATGGGGTGCCGCTCGCCCGCTGGTTCGGCGAGCACGGCACTCGGTTGCGTCACTGGCTCAGCCGGCGCGTCGCTTGTCCGGAGAAGGCCGCGGATCTGGCGCAGGAGGTGTGTGCGCGCTTGGCGGCGCGCACCGGCGCCCGGGGCGACGAGCAGCTACGCCCAGATCGTGGCGCGGCTCGGGATCTCCGAGCGCATGTGGCGAAGCATCTCGCCCGAGCCATGCGCCACTGCGGCGATCGTATCGCCTCGGACTCAACTGCCACCCCATCGCGCGCCCGAGCGGTGCGCAATTCTCCGCCTCATGCGTTTTGTAGAATAGGACCGACACGATTCGGGGCCGACGCGGTCCCGAGTCCCCGCATCTCAACCTCTTTCCGGAGAGAGACGGGGCCAAGCGCACCAGTACTGAGCGTCAGACCCGCAGAAGGTTCCGAGCGTGTGAGTGAGCCGCCCGAGCCCGATCCCAAGGCGCTGTCCGATGCGGTCATCGCGTGGCTAGTCTTGTTGCGCTCGGGCCGGGTGAGCGCGGCCGAGCGGCGGCGCCTCGCCGAATGGCGGGGACGAAGCGCCCAGCATATTCGGTCCTTCGAGGACGCCGAGCGCCCCTTCGGCCTGATGTGCGAGGTGGGGGCGCGGGAACGCCTCGTGGACTGCGCCGGGTCTCGGCCATCCGGGCTCGTCATTCCGGGACGCCCGCGCTTCGCGGCCGGATTGGTAATCGCGATGGTGGTCACCGCGGATGGTCAGGGGCTTCAATGA
>JBOIDT010000129.1:0-8166 GCA_050740755.1 Gammaproteobacteria bacterium | reverse complement strand
GGGGTATTTTCCGCGGAGGTTCTAATGCTGCGAAGGGTGATTGGTCTTGGGTTGTGCCTGGTGGTAGTTGCTACCCAAGCCGCCGAGGTGAATGTCTACTCGGCCAGAGAGGAGGCCCTGATCAAGCCACTGCTGGATGAATTCTCCACCGTCCACGGGACTACGGTGAATCTCGTGACCGGCGACGCGGACGCGCTCCTCAAGCGTCTGGAGAGCGAGGGGCAAAATTCCCCGGCAGACCTGATCTTGACGACGGATGTGGGCCGCTTGCTCCGAGCCCAAGAGGCCGGGCTACTGCAACCCGTGGAGTCCAAGGCGTTGCAAGAGGCCATCCCGGCCCAGTACCGAGACGTCGAACACCAGTGGTTTGGCGTCTCGCTGCGTTCCCGCGTGGTCGTCTATGCCCAGGACCGCGTCAAACCCTCAGACCTCTCCACCTACGAGGACCTGGCCGATCCCAAATGGAAGGGCAAGATCTGTGTGCGTTCCTCGAACAATGTCTACAACCAATCCCTGGTCGCCGCCATGATCGCCCATGATGGATCCAAGAAAACCGAGCAATGGGCAGGGGGTTTCGTCGCCAGCTTTGCCCGCCCGCCCGCCGGCGGCGACCGGGAGCAGATCAAGGCGGTGGCCGCCGGCCGGTGTGACCTGGCCTTGGTCAATACCTATTATCTTGCCGGGATGTTGCATTCTGACGATCCGGCAGAGCAGGAGGCTGCGGGCAAGGTGGCTCTCCTTTGGCCCGATCAAGGGGGCAGAGGCGCCCACGTCAACATCAGCGGCGCGGGGGTGACCAAGGCGGCTAAAAACCGGGTCCAGGCCGTGCGTCTCCTCGAGTTCATGGTCAGCGACGAGGCCCAGCGCTGGTATGCGGAGATGAATTTCGAATATCCGGTGAAGCCTGGCGTCGCCGTCAGCGCGACCTTGCAAGCTTGGGGTGAGTTCAAGGCCGACGACCTCAGCCTGAGCCTCCTGGGCAGATACAATGCGGAGGCGGTGCGCCTGATGGATCGGGCCGGTTGGAAGTGATGTCCGCCGGAAGACGATAGGTTCACCGACCCATTGCGGAGCACCACCGCACATCCTCCCGGTATAGCGCCCTGGGTCTTTCCAGGCCCGTGGCCAACCGGTGTCCTGCTGGTCGCCCTGATCCTCTCCCTGCCCCTGCTCGTCATCCTGGGGGCAGTGCTGTTTCCCGTGCCGGAGGTTTGGGCTCATCTAGCGAGCACCGTGCTCGGCGATTACATCACCAACACCCTGCTCTTGATGTTTGGGGTGGGGGTCGGCACCTGTCTCCTTGGGGTGGGTCCGGCCTGGCTCACGGCCATGTGCCGTTTCCCGGGGCGGGGGTTTTTTGAGTGGGCCTTGCTCTTGCCCATGGCCATGCCGGCGTACATCATCGGCTACACCTACACCGGCCTGTTGGATTTCGCCGGCCCGGTACAGACCGGGCTCCGGCAATGGTTCGGCTACGATTACGGTGACTACTGGTTCCCCGAAATACGCTCCCTCACGGGCGCTATGCTGATGCTATCGCTGGTGCTCTACCCTTACGTCTACCTGCTCGCGCGTGCGGCCTTCCTGGAACAGTCGGTGTGTGTGCTCGAGGTGAGCCACACGCTCGGTTGCAACGCCTGGGAGAGCTTTGCGCGCGTGGCCTTGCCCCTCGCGCGGCCGGCCGTGATCGCCGGTTTGTCCCTGGCCTTGATGGAGACGGTAGCCGACTATGGGACGGTCCAGTATTTCGGTGTGTCCACCTTCACCACCGGGATCTTCCGGACCTGGCTGGGTTTGGGGGAGCCGGTGGCGGCGGCCCAGCTCTCGGCGCTGCTCCTCCTGTTCGTGTTTTTGCTTCTGAGCCTGGAAGTCTGGTCGCGGAGGCAGGCAGGTTATCATCATACCAGCAGCCGCTACCGCCCGCTGCCCCGGTATCGGCTGCGGGGATGGCGGGCGTATGCCGCGCTCCTCGCCTGCGGCGGCCCGGTGCTGTTCGGGTTTTTGCTGCCGGGCGCTCAGCTCCTCGCCTGGGCCCTCGCCACGGCCGAGAAGATGGTCGATGCGAGCTTTGTGGCACTCGTCTGGCACAGCGCAGCCCTTGCCCTTGCCACCGCCCTCCTGGCCTTGTTCTTGGCCCTGCTCATGGGCTATGGCAGACGCCGATACCCCAGCCTTCCCGTGCGCTTCTCGGTGCGCTACGCAGGCCTAGGCTATGCCATCCCGGGCACGGTCGTCGCGGTGGGGGTCATGTTGTTCCTCGGCTGGACCGACAATGCCCTCGCCGGCTGGCTGCAGAAGTACTTAGGGATCTCCGCGGGGCTTCTCCTGAGTGGGACGGTGACTGCGTTGGTGTTGAGCTACCTGGTGCGGTTCCTCGCCGTTTCCATGCAAACGGTGGAGGCGGGACTGGGTAAGATTGGGCGCAACATGGACGATGCGGCGCGCTCCTTGGGGCTTGGTCCGTTGGGCACCCTGCGCCGGGTACACTTGCCAATCATGCGCGGGAGCCTGCTGACCGCGGTGCTTCTGGTCTTCGTGGACGTGCTCAAGGAACTGCCGGCCACCCTGATCCTGCGACCCTTCAATTTCAATACCCTGGCCGTGCGCACCTATGAGCTGGCCAACCAGGAACGCCTGGCCGACGCCTCGACGGCGGCACTGGCCATTGTGCTGGTCGGTGTCTTGCCGGTTATTCTGCTGAGCCGCTCCATCTCTCGCTCCAGACCTGGTCATGACCCGCACCCTTGAAGTGAAACGGACCTCGGTCGCCTTCGGCGACCAGGTGGTGCTGCGCGAGGTGTCGTTTGCCATGGAGAAGGGTGACATCGGCTGCCTCCTGGGACCGAGCGGCTGCGGCAAGACCTCGCTGCTCCGGGCGATCGCGGGCTTCGAGCCGCCGGCAACAGGGGAGATCTGGATCAATGGTGTGTTGATGAGCGCTCAGGACTGGCATGTGCCCACCGAGCAGCGCCGCGTGGGGATGGTATTCCAGGACTGCGCACTTTTCCCTCATCTCGGGGTGGAAGAAAACATCGCTTTTGGGATCAGAAGCTTAGGAAAGACGGACCGACAGGCCCGGGCGCGGAGTCTGATCGACCTCGTGGGGCTCCAGGGGGAGTGCAGGCGTTATCCCCACCAGCTCTCCGGCGGCCAACAGCAACGAGTGGCGCTCGCCCGGGCCATGGCCCCGCGACCTGCCGTGCTGCTCCTCGACGAGCCCTTCTCGAGCCTCGATGTAGAGTTGCGGGAGCAGATCGCCAAGGAGGTGCGAAACATCCTGAAACAGGATGGGATCACCGCCGTGCTCGTGAGCCACAATCAGATGGAGGCCTTCGCCATCGCCGACCGGATCGGCGTCATCAAGGACGGGCGGCTGCTGCAATGGGACACGGCCTACAACTTGTACCACCGCCCGGCCTGCAAGTATGTCGCGGACTTCATCGGCGAGGGCGTATTTGTGCCCGGGGTGGTCGTTGCCACCGACCAAGTGCAAACCGAGCTAGGGACCTTCTGCGGGCGCATCTGCGCCGACCTCGGGGTGGGATGCCCGGTGGATGTGCTCATTCGTCCCGACGATGTGGTGCACGATGATGAGAGCATGCTCACCGCCACGGTGCTGGACAAGGCATTTCGAGGCGCGGAATTCCTCTACACGCTGGCACTCGACAACCACGCGCGGTTGTTAAGTCTCGTCCCGAGCCACCACGATCACGCAGTACAGTCGCGCATCGGATTCCGGCTGGAGCTCGATGACTTGGTGGTGTTTAAGCGGCGGGAGGCGTGAGCGGAGACCATTTTCCGCACTCAGAGTTTGCGAAAAAACCTACTGCGCGCGGTCTCCTGGTGCTGACCGGCCTGTGGATGTGGTCGCGGCGCCTCAGACAGGGGGGCGAAACGGTTCACTAGCTAGCCCTCATCGCGGACACCGGGCCCCGCCGGCGGATCGACCGGCGCGCGCTCGGGTGCCGGGACAGTCCGGGCTAACAGCGTCTCGCACCGTGTCAATAGGTTCGACAAGCCGTAGCGCGCCGCCAGCAACGCCGTTACGATACCCGTTGCGTTCGCCACCATATCCGCGAAACTGAAGTAGCGGTAGCCCGTCCGACCTTGCGCGATCTCGATCGCGACGCCCATGCCCACGAACCACAGCGCGATGCGGAACCAGCGTTCGGCGGGCGCGAGCTGTAGGAACCACAAGGTCAGCGTCGCATAGGTGAGGACGTGTATGAGCTTGTCGAGGTTGCCGGCCGCAAAGGCCGCGGGTGACGGTCGCAGCGACAGGACGATGGTCAGGAACACCAGGGCCCAGCCGATGGCGGCCCAGGCCCGGCGCAGGCGGGGATCGGGAGCGCCGTATCCCGGACCACGGCGCGCGGCCGACGATTGCCTGTTAAAGGGGTCCATGATCGGTTCGCTATGGATGCCGGGCCACGGTGAGGGGCCTCAGCATTTTTCACGCCTGGCCGCGAACGATATACTCCGGTAGGCATAGCCCGGTGCGGTAACGGATGCCGTGAGCGGGTCGCGACACGGGCGGGGAGGGTGGCATGAAGATCCTAGTGACGGGAGCCGCGGGTTTCATCGGCGCGGCCTTGAGTATACGCCTGCTTACGCGGGGCGACGAGGTCATCGGGCTCGACAACCTCAACGACTACTATGAGGTGAGCCTGAAAGAGGCCCGGCTGGCGCGCCTTTACGGCCACCCTCGATTCCGGTTCCTGCGCGTCGATGTCTCCGATCGCGCGGCGATGGAGCAGGTCTTCGCGACCGGGCAGCCGGAGCGGGTCATGCATCTCGCCGCGCAAGCGGGTGTGCGCTACTCCTTGACCCATCCCCATGCCTACGTGAACGCGAACCTCGTGGGGTTCATGAACATCCTGGAGGGCTGCCGTCGTACGGGCGTCGAGCACCTCGTGTACGCCTCTTCCAGCTCTGTTTACGGCGCCAATACCCGCATGCCCTTCTCGGTGCACGACAACGTCGACCACCCGGTGTCGCTCTACGGCGCGACCAAGAAGGCCAATGAGTTGATGGCCCATACCTACAGCCATCTGTACGGCCTCCCGGTGACCGGGCTCAGGTTCTTCACGGTGTACGGGCCGTGGGGTCGCCCGGACATGTCGCTGTTCTCGTTCACGCGGAATATCTTGGCGGGCCAGCCGATCGAGGTGTTCAACTACGGCCATCACCGGCGCGACTTCACCTACATCGACGACCTCGTCGAAGGGGTCATGCGGGTGATCGACGCCGTGGCCCGGCCCAACCCCGCCTGGTCCGGCGACAGCCCGGACCCGGGCACCAGCCGTGCTCCCTATCGCCTGTACAATATCGGCAACAACAATCCGGTAAACCTCTTGCGTTTCATCGAGGTACTCGAAGGCTGCCTGGGCAGGGTCGCAGAGAAGAAGTTCCTGCCCCTGCAACCCGGGGACGTCCCCGATACCTACGCCGATGTCAAGGACTTGGTCGATGATGTCGCCTACCGGCCGGCGACGCCCGTTGAGGTCGGGGTGGAACGCTTCGTCAACTGGTACAGAGACTACTATCAGGTGGGGTAATGATGCACACGCGCAAGATCTCGGTGGTGGGGCTCGGTTACGTGGGGCTGCCGGTCGCGGTGGCATTCGGCAAGTACGGGCGAGTGGTGGGCTTCGACATCAGTCCCGCGCGCATCGCCGAGCTCAAGGACGGTTACGACAGGACGCACGAGATACGGCGTTCCGATCTGGCCGAGGCCGACATCCTGTTCAGCTCGGACCCCAAGGACCTCAAGACCGCGGACTTTCACATCGTCGCGGTCCCGACCCCGGTCGATCACGCCAAGCGCCCCGATCTGGGCGCCCTCCTCAGCGCCTCGGAGATCGTGGGTCGCGAGCTCAAGCGCGGCGACATCGTGGTCTACGAGTCCACGGTGTATCCGGGCGCCACCGAAGAGGCGTGTGTGCCGGTCCTGGAAAGGCACTGCGGTCTGCGCTCGGGGCGCGATTTCTTCGTGGGGTACTCGCCGGAGCGCATCAACCCCGGCGACACGGAGCACACCTTTACCGCCATCACCAAGGTCGTTTCCGGCCAAGACCCGAAGACGCTCGAGACCGTGGCGGAGGTCTACGGTTCGGTAGTGCGTGCCGGGGTCCACCGGGCACCGTCCATCAAGGTCGCGGAGGCCGCCAAGGTCATCGAGAACACCCAGCGCGACCTCAACATCTCGCTCATGAACGAGCTGGCGCTCATCTTCAACAGGATGGGGATCGACACCCGCGACGTACTGGAGGCCTCGGGCTCCAAGTGGAACTTTCTGCCGTTCGATCCGGGGCTCGTGGGCGGACATTGCATCGGCGTCGATCCCTATTATCTGACGCACAAGGCCCAGATCCTGGGGTATATCCCCCAGGTGATCCTCGCCGGGCGCAGCATCAACGACGGCATGGGCACCTACATCGCGAGCCAGGTCATCAAGCATTTGATCCACCTAGGGGGCAGTGTCAAGGGCAGCACCGTCACGGTGCTCGGCTTCACCTTCAAGGAGAACGTCCCGGATCTGCGCAACACACGGGTCATCGACATCGTTACCGAGCTCAGGGATTACGCCGTCAATGTCCAGGTGGCCGACCCCCTGGCGGATCCCGCAGAGGCGAGGCGGGAGTACGGTATCGATCTGTTGCCGGAAGAGGCGCTTGCGCCGGCCGACGCGGTGGTCTTGGCCGTGCCGCACCGCGGTTATGTGACCAAAGGGTGGCAGGCCGTAGTACCGCTGTTGCGGGACGGGGGCGGCGTGGTCGTCGATGTCAAGGCGCGGTTGCCACGCGAGCATTGTCCGCCGGGCGTGCGCTTGTGGCGCTTGTAGTCGTCACGACAGGAGATCGGGAAAATGAACGTGGTCATGATCGGGAGCGGATATGTCGGACTGGTGTCGGGGGCGTGCTTCGCGGAATTCGGCGCCGAGGTCACCTGCGTGGATGTCGACGAGCGCAAGATCGCGCGCCTCAACGAGAGCGAGATCCCGATCTACGAGCCGGGCCTAAAGGACCTGGTGGCCAAGAACGCCGCGCAGGGCCGGCTGTCTTTCACCACCGAGCTCGCGGGACCCGTGGCGAGCGCGGACCTCGTATTCATCGCGGTCGGCACGCCGTCGCGGCATGGCGACGGGTTTGCCGATCTGAGTTATGTCTATGACGCCGCCAAGGGCATCGCGCCGCACCTGACGGGCTATACGGTGGTGGTCGACAAGTCCACCGTACCGGTCGGGACGGCCCGCAACGTCGCGCGTGTCATCCGCGCCGAGAACTCACGGGCGGATTTCGATATCGCTTCCAATCCCGAATTCCTGCGCGAGGGGGCGGCGCTCTCGGACTTCATGCGCCCGGACCGGGTGGTGATCGGCGTCGAGAGCGAGCGTGCCGAGGCGCTCTTGCGGGAGCTGTACCGCCCGCTCAATCTCATCGAGACACCCCTCCTCAAGACCGGGCTCGAGAGCGCGGAGCTCATCAAGTACGCCTCGAACGCATTCCTTGCGACCAAGATCAGCTTCATCAACGAGGTGTCCATGCTGTGCGAGGCGGTCGGTGCCGATGTCCATGCGGTGGCGCGGGGCATGGGGCTCGACAACCGCATCGGCCGCAAATTCCTGCACCCCGGTCCCGGTTATGGGGGCTCCTGTTTCCCCAAGGACACCCAGGCGCTGGTGCGGATCGCCCAAGAACACGGCGTCTCGAGCCGTATCGTGGAGGCGGTCATCGAGGTCAACGCGGCGCAGAAGGCGCGCATGATCAAGAAGATCCGGGATGCGCTCGGCGGTAGGGAGGCCGGCAAGACCCTGGCCGTCCTGGGCCTCACCTTCAAGCCCGAGACCGACGACATGCGCGATGCGCCCGCGCTCTCCGTCCTCCCGACCCTGATCGAGAAGGGTGCCCTCGTGCGTGCCCACGACCCCCAGGGGATGAAGGAGGCCCGCAAGCACCTGCCGGCATCGGTAGTCTACTGCGACCGCGTCTACGACACCTTCGACGGGGCCGACGCGGTGGTCTTGATGACCGAATGGAACGCCTACCGCGGTCTCGACCTCGACCAGGTGATGGCGCGCATGAAGGGGCGGGTGTTCTGCGATCTACGCAATGTCTACGAACCCGAGCACATGAGCGCCCGCGGGTTCGCGTACGCCGGCGTCGG
>JBOIDT010000128.1:0-8171 GCA_050740755.1 Gammaproteobacteria bacterium | reverse complement strand
CCGGGGCGCAGGGCATGGTAGATCCCGACATGGGGGTGCAGCCCACGGGCGCGCAGCATCGCGTAGACATTGTAGAAGAGGAGCGTATAGCCAAAAGACAGGAGGCTGTTCACCGGATCCGGCGGCGGTTGACGGCGGCGCGCCGTGAAGCTCCATTCCGGTCCGAGGAGCTTGGGCCAGACCGAGAAATAGCGGGCCGCGCCCGCCCCCTCCAGGCCGCGTAGCTCGTCCAGGGTACCGACCTCGGCGATGCGCGCGATGAGACCCTCGATCTCCGGAGCGGCGGCCTGGATGTGCGGGTCAGCGGTGCGGCGCCCCTGCCGCAACAGCAGGGTACGGGCATTGACCAGCTTGCCGCGCACGACCCCGCGCGAGAACCCGAGCGCGAAGCCGGGATCGGCGGCGCGCGAACTGCCGGGCATGGAGGGTCACCTGATCGCTCTTGGCGGCCTCGACGACGCCGTAGTACTGGCCGCGGCTCGACAAGAGAAAGATCGGGATCTCCTCGATGAGGCAGAACTGCATGGCCGGTGTGGTGATGCGCACGTTCCCGAAGATGAGGATCTGGTCGACCTTGATGGCCGGGACCTCGATGGGCGCAGTGCTCTTTTTGCGCACGATGAAGCGCTCGTATTCCTTTCCGAGCTCCGCGCCCTGCTCCATGATGTAGAGCGTGCGCAGCAAGGGGTCGTGGCCGGAGGCGCACGGGGGCAGATCGGCATCGGCCTCGCGCAACGCCTCCCAGCGCTCGCGGGCTTGGTCTTCCGGGAGCGTTTCGAGCGCGCCGCGCATCGCGTCGGCCAGCGCCGTGCGTTCGGTCGGCAGAGGCCCTGTCGGCGCCTCGCTCTCGGCGCTTGCGGACGCGGGAGCCCAGAGCGGGTCGGGCTCGCGGTAGCGGGCGCGCATGACCAGGCTGCGCAGGAAGATCGTGCCGAGGTACTTGAAGCCGTGATCGAAGTGCGTGATCCGCGTCTTGGCCGGATTGAGCGCGAGCTGCATCTTGCGAAGCTCCGCCTCGGCGAGGTCCAGCGCCTGCTCGGCCTCGGGGCGGGTCTTGCAGAGGATGACGAAGTCATCGGCGAAACGCACCAGCTTATGTCCGGCACGCAGGTGTGCCTCGTCGAGCCGGTCGAGGTAGAGGTTCGCGAGGAGCGGCGAGCCCTGGGCCACGCCTTTGGTTAGCCGGTAGTGCTGGGTACCATCGTGTACGTCGGCGCCGAGCCACTGGCGGACGAGCGCCAGCACTCGTTCGTCGGTCACGTACCGGCGAGCCGTTCGAGAAGCTTGTCTCGTGGGATCTCGTCGAAATAGCGCTCGATATCGGCATCGACCACCCAACGGAAGCCGCGATCGCGCAACTGCATAATGCGCCGCACCGCCTGATCCACCGAGCGTCCCTCGCGGTAGCCGTAGCTGACGTCCTCGAATTCCGGGTCGAGCACGGGGGTCAAGACCAAGGCCGCGGCGGTCTGAGCCACGCGGTCGCGGACGCAGGGGATCCGCAGGATACGCGTGCCACCCTCGGCCTTGACCATGCGCGTGTGCTGCAGCGGTACGGGGCGGTAGCTTTCGCTCCGCAAGGCCTTGCGGAGCGCGAGCAGCCTCGACTCCAGTTGCGCCCCGAAGTCCTCGACGGTCTCGCCGTCCAGCCCCGGCCCGCCGTGGTTCTCCTCCACGCGGTCGAAGGCGCGCAGGAGGGTGGTCATGGCGGTCATCTGGTCGAATAGAGCGGCCATTGAGCTCTGCTGGCTCTACCTGTCGGAGTGTGGCCTATCCCTCCCGCCGTGGCTCGATTGTATACCGCCCCAGCCCGAAGCTGGTCTTTCCGCCGATGTGCATCCATTCGCCGAGCGCGAGCCAGGGCAGGAACGGGGTGAGATCGCCCCGGTAGGTGATCTCTCCCAGAAGCCCGCCGAACTTCATCCAGGTATCCTGGCGGCCGGAATAGCGCGACCAGTCGTCCCAGTGCAGGTCGTGGCTTGTGGTCTCGATCGCGCGCGCCCGGTCGACGAGGTCTCGCTTCGTCTCCCCGTCGAGCGTCGCGTCCCGATGGTAGAGGAGGCCGAGGCACTCGGCGCGCTCCAGGAGCCGCTGCATGACGATTGGGAAGCGCGGTGCCCGGCGCACCAGATGGTCATGATCCTTGAGCCTCAGCCGGGTCGTCAGGTGCTCGGTCAGATCGGAGCCCGGCTGTGCCCTGCAGGAGGCCGCGATCGTGGCGCCGCACACGCCCGCCGGGTTGTCCGCGAAGCGCTGGGTGTCGCCAAGGTACACAATCCTCCGGTCGCCGTCCGGAAGGATCGCCTCGACCTCCGCCACCTCGAAGCGCCCGCGGTTCCGCCCTAGCCCGATCGATCCGAGCGTGGCCAGAGCCGCGAGACACACGGAGAACTGCCCGATGGCATGACCGAAGAAGGTCAGCTCCAGGCTGATCTCCGAGCCCTCGGGGTATTCTCTGGTGGTCTCGATCGGCGGCAGGAGCGCGAAGGGGCGCGGTAGGTCTCGCTGCGATGCGAGACCGGGGGCTAGCTCGGCGCTCTTGGGCTCGTACAGGAAGCGGTAGGAGAGGGGCGCTTGTCGCTTCAATACGTGCCCGAGGGCCCCGTGGAAGGTCGAGCCCTTCTCCGCCGGCAGTTCCACGTGCGAGACAGCGAGGAGCCGGAATCGGAAGCGGGCACAGCGGAAGGCGGCCAGAAACGGGTGCCGGTTTTCGATCGAGGAGGCAAGGGGCTCTGGTAGCGGCATCGTCGTTGTTCTGGTGCCGGCGTTCGGTTCGCCGGTGCTACCGGGCGGTGATGCCCGTCACGCGATCGATGAGGGCCGTGATCTCGCGTCCCTTGCCGTCGCGGTTATCGAGTCGCACCGCGAGGTAGCGGAGGCGAGGGGCGCACCAGATGGTGGTCTTGCGTTGGCTGTTTTCCTTGCGCCGTTCTATTTTGACGGTATCGAATTCGCCGAGCGGTGTCTTGATGCGTTCCGTTCCGAGGTGCAGGAAACGGTAGGTCTTGATCTCGTGGCCGTCCACGATCCGGTAGCTCAGGTCGCGCTTGCCGGCCCCGAGGTCGTACATGATGGCGAGCTGGTAGAGGAGCTTGTCGAAGACCGAAGCGGACAGCGGAAGCTCCCACCGCCGATCGTTTTTTTGATTCTTGATCTTGGAGTGGCGCCAGTCGAAGCGCACGCTCACGGTGCTCGGGCCCTTGTGCCCGGTGTAGCGCGACGAATAAACGACGGGCCGGGGACCCGTGGCGGTCGCCGCGAAGAGGCTCTCCTCGATCAGGTGGTCGTCGAACAGCAGTTTGGCGAGGCCTTTGGCCCGGCTTTCGGAACGGTAGCGGTAACGACCGTTCGGGCCGGGCGCGAGTTGTCTCTCGATGGTACCGATCGTGAGCCCCGCCATCTCGAGCCGGTAGGTGGCGCTGAAGGGCTCGAGCGGGCCCGCGTACACCCCCACGGCCACGCAGTGGAGCGCCGCGGCGGTGATCAGCACACCGTAACGCCGGGTCAGGCCTCTAGTCCGTGTGGGTGTACGCGCATGCATGAGCGGCTATTATAGGGGTCCGATCGCGCCGTCGCCCCAGCGATGACCCTGAACGCCCGCGCCTTTCAATCCGCATCGATTCTCGTCGTCGGGGACGTGATCCTCGACCGCTACTGGTCGGGGGCAACCGGGCGCATTTCCCCCGAGGCGCCGGTCCCGGTCGTACACGTGACAGAGCGCGAGGAACGGCCGGGCGGGGCCGCCAATGTCGCGGTCAATGTCGCGGCGCTCGGGGCCGGGGTCACGCTCATCGGTGTGACCGGCAGCGACGAGGCCGCCGCGGTGCTCGCGGAGCGGCTGGAGACCCTGCGGGTGCGGTGCCGGTTCACCCGCGTCGCCGGGGCGCCCACCACCGTCAAGCTGCGCGTCCTGTCGCGGCACCAGCAGCTCATCCGCCTCGATTTCGAACGCCCCCACCCTGGGTGCGGCTTGGACCAGTTGTTCGAAGATTTCCGCTCTGCCCTGTCGGGCGCAAAGGTCGTGATCCTGTCGGATTATGGCAAGGGCTGCCTGGCGAACGTGGAGCGCATCATCGATCTCGCGCGCAGCCAGAATAAGCCCATCGTGGTGGACCCCAAGGGCCGCGATTTTTCGCGCTATCGGGGTGCCACGGTCCTGACCCCCAACACCAGGGAGTTCGAGGCGGTGGTGGGCCAATGCGCCGGTGAGGACGAGTTCATCGACCAGGGCCGGCGCCTGTGCGGGACGCTCGGGCTCGCGGCGCTCCTGGTCACGCGCGGCGAGCGCGGCATGCTGTTGATCCCGCGCGAGGGTGAGGAGACGCCGTTCCCGGCCAAGGCGCGCGAGGTGTATGACGTCACCGGGGCCGGTGATACCGTGGTCGCGGTGCTCGCCACGGCGCTTGCCGCCGGACAGGACTTGAAGCGCGCCACCGCGCTGGCCAATACCGCCGCCGGTGTCGCGGTCGGAAAGCTCGGGGCCGCGAGCGTGAGGGTCGAGGAGTTGGCCGCCGCCCTCCACGAAGAGGCCGGCGAAGCGGCCGGCGTCGTGAGCGAAGACGTCTTGATCGGGCTCGTGGAGCGCGCCCGGTTGCGCGGGGAGACCGTGGTCATGACCAACGGCTGCTTCGACATCCTGCACGCCGGCCATGTGCGCTATCTGGCCGAGGCGCGCGCCTTGGGTGATCGGCTCGTCGTGGCGGTCAACGACGATGCCTCCGTCGGCCGTCTCAAAGGACCGGGCCGGCCGGTCAACCCGCTGGCGCAGCGTCTGGCCGTGCTCGCGGGCCTGCGTTCGGTGGACTGGGTGGTGCCGTTCGCGGAGGACACGCCGGAGCGCCTCATCTGCCGGGTGCGCCCCGAGATCCTGGTGAAAGGCGGCGATTATCCGCCCGAGGAGATCGCGGGTCACGGTTGCGTTACGGACGGGGGCGGGCGGGTCGTCACCCTGCCCCTCGTGGCGGGCTGCTCCAGCACGCGGGTGATCACGGCGCTCCGGGGATCGGCCGCGGGCGGGTCCGGTTCGTGATCGTCGTCACCGGCGGCGCGGGGTTCATCGGCAGCAACCTCGTCAGGGGTTTGAACGCCGGCGGGCAGCGCGACATCGTGGTGGTGGACAACCTCAAGGACGGGCGCAAGTTCCGGAACCTCGTCGGTCTGTCCGTCATGGATTACTACGACAAGGACGATTTTCTCGCGCTCATCCAGCGACGATTCGAGTTCCGCGCGCCCATCGAGGCCCTATTCCACGACGGCGCCTGCACGGTCACGACCGAATGGGATGGCCGTTATCTCATGCGCAACAACTACGCCTATTCCCGCGATCTGCTCGACTATTGCCTAATGCGCCGTATCCCCTTCCTCTATGCCTCCAGCGCCGCGGTGTACGGCACCGGCCAGAACTTCTCTCGCGGGCACGAGGCACCGGTGAACGCCTACGGTTACTCCAAGCACCTCTTCGATGAGCACGTGTTTCGGCGCCTTCCGGGCGCCGAGAGCCAGATCGTGGGCCTGCGCTATTTCAATGTCTACGGTCCGCACGAGGCCCACAAGGCGGGGATGGCGAGCGTGGTCTACCACTTCGATCGGCAGGTCCGCCAAGGCGGCCGCGTGCGTCTTTACGCCGGGAGCCACGGCTATGCGGACGGGGAACAGCGCCGCGATTTCGTCCATGTCGAGGATGTGGCGGCCGTGAACCTGTGGTTTCTGGCCCACCCCGAGTGTTCCGGGGTGTTCAACGTCGGGACCGGCGCGAGCCGGAGCTTCAACGACATGGCGCGCACCGTCCTCGCCTGGCACGGGCGCGGCGGCATCGAGTACATCCCCTTCCCCGAGGACTTGCGCGCCACCTATCAGGCCTACACGGAGGCAGATCTGGCGACACTCCGCCAAGCCGGTTACGGGGCGAGGTTCCTGGGCATCGAGGACGGCGTCGACCGCTACCTCGAGTGGCTCCCCCCCATATGAACTCGTGAGGCGTGAGAAGGCTCTACACGCTCTGCCTCTATCTCGCGACCCCGTTCTTGTTCCTTCGGCTCGCCTGGCTCGGCGCGCGCCACCCCGGCTACCGGCGCGCCTGGCCCGAGCGCCTGGGATATATCCAGCTCGCGGAGCGCGGACGGCCACGCCTCTGGGTCCATGCCGTGTCGGTCGGCGAGGCGCAGGCCGCGGCGGTGCTGGTGCGAGCCCTCTGCGCCCGCTTCCCACGTCTAGACGTGATCATGACCACGACCACACCGACCGGGGCCGAGTGTGTGGCGCGTGAGTTGGGCGATACGGTCCGGCGCTTCTTCCTGCCTTTTGATCTACCCGTGGCAATGCGGCGTTTCCTCACGCGCGTTCGGCCCGTGGCGGTGGTCATCATGGAGACCGAGCTGTGGCCCAATCTGCTGGCCGAGTGCCGGCGCCGGGGTGTCCCGGTCCTGCTCGCCAACGCCCGGCTCTCGCCGCGCTCGTTTCGCGGTTACCAGCGCATTCCGGGCCTCACCAACACCCTGCTCAGGAACGTAGACCGGATCGCCGCGCAGTCGGCAGAAGACGCCCGGAGGTTCGTGGCGCTGGGTGTCGATCCGGCGGTGGTCAGCGATACCGGCAACATCAAGTTCGACGCCGAGCTCCCGGCCGGGCTCATCGCCGAGGGTGCACGCTTGCGGCGTGAGATCGGCCGCGAGCGGCCCGTGTGGATCGCCGGCAGCACCCACGAAGGTGAAGAGGCGCTGGTCTTGCGCGCCCACGCGGTAGTCAAGGATCGGCACCGCCAAGCGCTCTTGGTCCTCGCCCCACGCCACCCCGAGCGCTTCGGGCGCGTTTCCGATCTGTGCAAGCAATACGGTTTCAAGACCACGCGCCGTTCCAAGGGCGACGCCTGTGCCGCGGAGACCGACGTCTTCTTGCTCGACACCATGGGCGATCTGGCCGTCTTCTATGGGGCCTCGGACGTGGCGTTCGTCGGCGGCAGCCTGTTCGGGATCGGCGGTCACAACCCGCTCGAGGCCGTGCGCCTCGCCGTGCCGGTCGCGACGGGGCCGCACATCACGAATTTCGAGGCCGTCTACGATGCGTTGATCGGCGCCGGCGCCGCCTGGATCACGGAAGACCCGAACGTCTTGGCCGCCCGCGTGACCCAGCTCCTATCCGCTCCGGAGGAACGCCGCGAGGCCGGTGAGCGCGGCCGGCAAGTGGTCCTGAGCCAGCGGGGGGCCGTGGAGCGCATCGTGGCGATGCTGTCCGCGTGGCTTGACGATAGGTCTCCTTTCTCGCGCTCCGGGTGCGGGTAAGTCATGATCAGGTCGAGTCACGCAGGGTACGCACCGCGAACGGAAAAGGGCGCAGCGCACCTGGCCCCGCGTGTCCTTTTGCCTGTGGGCCATGTTGCTGGCGCGGATCTAATGGATATAATCCAATTTGGGCGGCGTCTCGTCGAGCTCCTTATCCCCCATCTTCAGCGCTCGGGTAACAAAGGACGCCGCCGTGCCGGTTACGTCCGGCGAGCAGGTGCTTGCCGAGGCCGGACGGTTCGATGCGCGGCGGTGATCATGTAGAAACCTGGACACGATCCGGTGGCATGATTACAAATGTTTGAGAGCAAAGCGAAGGTCATCTAGACATGAGTGCCCAAGTGCTGGAACGACACATTGAAATCACACCCGGTGTCGCGGGCGGCAAGCCGCGCATCGCCGGGCATCGCATCACGGTACAAGATATCGTCATTTGGCACGAGAGGATGGGCAGAAGCGCGGATGAGATCTGCGCCGAGTACGATCTGACGTTAGCCGATGTGTATGCGGCTCTGGCTTATTACTTCGATCACCAAGAGGGGATCGATCGGAGCCTGGAAGCAAGCGAGGCTTTTGTGGCCGAGTTGCACGAACGCAACCCCTCGTTTCTCGAACGGAAGTTGAAAGCGATCCGCGGTGACTGAAGTCCGTTACTACACGGACGAGCAGGTATCACGAGCGGTCATTCGCGGCCTACGCCAGTGAGGCGTAGACGTCATGAGCGTATCGGAAGCGGATAAACTCGGCGCGACCGACGAGGAACATCTGGCGTTTGCGCTCGCCGAGGGACGGGTCATCTTCACCCATGACGACGATTTCTTGCGCTTGGCGGCTGCCGGAAAGATGCACGCGGGGATCGTGTACGCGTCCGAACGTACGCGAATAGGACAGATC
>JBOIDT010000127.1:4426-8209 GCA_050740755.1 Gammaproteobacteria bacterium | reverse complement strand
CCCCCCCTGACCCCCTCACCCCCCTCACCCTCACCCCTCACCCTTTGTGCGCGTGGGTGGGAACTCACACCCGCGTAGGCCACCGGACGTCGGGGGTTTTGACGTACACTGAAGGCAACACGAGAGCTCGGGAAGCCCCAACGGGCTCCAGGTATGGGAAGAATAAACACCCATTTTCGTCTCGAAGATAGGTAGTGGTGGACCAGTGAGATGTCAAACATGCGAGTCGGGGGCGCCTGTTTCAGTCCACCCATCGCCGGTCCCAGCGCGTTGCCTTACGCCTCGGCTCCCCCTTCGTTCAGACTCAAGCCTCTATCGCTATTCACTGGGTCGAAAGCGGCGGCTCGCTCTCGCGCAGCGCCAGCGCCAGGCGATAGAGGCCGTTGCGGCCGTGTCCCGAGATGGCGCTCGCGGCGGCGGCGGCCTGGCTGGGGCTCAGGTACCCCAACAGGATGGTCAAGAGCCGCCGGTCGCTTTCCTCATCGCCGTCGGCGATCTGGGCCGGAGCGACCACGATGACGAACTCCCCCTGCCCCCGCTCCGGCCGCTCGCGGAGCCAGGCTGTGAGATCAGCGAGCGTCGCGCGGTGCGTCTCCTCGTGGAGTTTGGTGATCTCGCGCGCGATGGCCGCCGGGCGCTCGGGACCGAACAGCGACGACAGGTCTTCCAGGGTCTCCCCGACCCGGTGCGGCGCCTCGTAGAACACCAGGGTGCGCGCCTCGCGGCAGAGTGCCTGGAGCCGCTTGCGCCGTGCCTCGCGCTTGGCGGGGAGAAACCCTTCGAAGGCGAAGCGCTCGACCGGCACACCCGACACCGCGAGCGCGGCGACGAGCGCACTGGGACCGGGTATGGAGATAGCCCGAAGACCGGACCCGTGCACCGCTTCGAGGAGATGGAACCCGGGATCGCAGAGAAGTGGGGTGCCGGAATCGGAGATGAGGGCCATGGACTCGCCCGAGGCCAGGCGCTCGGCGAGCCCGGCGCACAGGCGTTGCTCGTTGTGGTCATGGTAGGCGAGGAGGGGAGTATGGATCCCGAAATGGGTGAGCATCCGCCGGCTGTGCCGCGTATCCTCGGCCAAGATCAGGTCCACCGCCCCCAGCACGGCCTGGGCGCGCGCGCTCAGATCGGCGAGGTTGCCGATCGGGGTCGCGACGACATACAAGGTCCCGCGCTCCACCGGCCCGTCGATTGACACTGCCATGGGGGCTCCCGATACTCTCTATACCTACGTTCCAAATGTTGAACACCACAACGCAAACAAATTCCATTTCATGTGCAAATTCAACAAGCTGCCAGCACCAGATTATTCCCTCCCCCTGGGGACTGGGAGGGCCAGGGTGGGGGTTGAGCGTCGCAAAGTTCTGAGAGACTCAAGCCCCATCCTAACCTTCCCCCTTCCAGGGGGAAGGGATGGAAAAGAGCATACAATTTCAAATGCTTTGCTTTCACCGTTTACAGCACGCCAACGCCCGCACCATGCCCGGAAAAACCGTCCGCCGGCGCACGCCTCCCACACCAGGTCCGGACTCGTGAAAGGCTTGGTGTGCCTGGGCATCGCCGCCGCGTTGAGCGCCTGCACGGGACCGCTCGGCCCAAGGCTATCAGGAACCGGCGAGACCGGCCAGAAGGCAGAGGAGCTCATGCAGCGAGGCGAGCCGGAGGCCGCTGCAGAGGAATTCCTGCGGCTGGCCGCGATCCCGGCACCGGAGAGCTACCAGTACACCCTGCGGGCGGCCGAGGCCTATCTCGAAGCCGGGCGGGCCGTGGAGGCCCACCGCCTCTTGGAGGGCGCCGAGGTCCCGGACACCGAACCCGACTGGTCCGGGTGGCGCACCGTCTTGCTGGCGCGCGTCGCGCTCCTGCAGAACGATGGGGCACGTGCCTTGACGCTCTTGCAGTCGGTGCGCACGGGCTCGGTCTCGGCCGCGATCGACCGCCAGGTGCATCATGAGCGGGCCAGGGCCTATAGTGCCGTCGGGCGGGGTCTGGAGGCGGCACGCGAGTACATCGAAGAAGCCGGTTCTCTCAGCGAACAGGAGGCCCTGGATGAGAACGCCCGCGCTATCTGGGCGGCGGTCAATCAGCTCGATGCCGCAGCCCTGTCGCGGGACCTCAGTGCGTTGAGCGGCGATCTCCGCGGCTGGGTCGATCTGGCCCTGATCGGCCGGTCCCGCTGGCTCGACAGCGCCGCCTTCGAGCGCGCGCTCGCCGGGTGGCAGGGGCGTTATCCCGGCCATCCCGCGGGCTGGAGCGTACTGCCCACCCTGGCGGCGCGGCCCCCCGCGACCGATCTCGGCCCACGGCGCATCGGCCTCTTGCTCCCGCTCAGCGGCCAGTACGCCGCTGAGGCGCGCGCCATCCAGGACGGGTTCATCGCGGCCTGGTATGAAGACCGTGGCGATGATCCGGAGCGGGCCGTCGTCGTCTATGATGCCAATGCCTCCAACGTCCAGGCGCTCTACGACCAGGCGGTCGACGAGGGTGCCGATTTCATCGTCGGGCCCCTGGAAAAGCCCGCGATACAGACGCTGCTCAAGCGCGGATCGTTGCCGGTCCCGACCCTCGCCCTGAATCAGATAGGCAGCACCGTACCGGCGGGGATCGACCGCGCCGCAGCGCCGGGCGCCCCCGAGGCCGGCAGTGCGGGTGCGGGTCCGGCGGCCGTTGTCTATCAATTCGCCCTTTCGCCCGAAGACGAGGCGCGCCTGATCGCGGAACGGGCCTGGCTGGATGGGCGTGTGCGGGCGCTGGTGATCGCGCCCGAGGGCCCGTGGGGTACGCGAGTGGTCGGGGCCTTCAGGCGCCACTGGGAGGCGCTGGGCGGCCGGATCGCGGCCTATAAGACCTTCCGGAGCGCCACGCGTGATTACGCCTCGGCCGTGCACGCCCTGGTCGCGGCGAGCGGCCGGGCGGCAGCGGTGCCGGACGGGGCGCCCGGCAGGGCGGGCATCGATTTCGTCTTCATGGTGGCGACACCGCTCGAGGGTCGTCAGATCCAACCGCAGCTCGCGGAGGCAGCCGGGGATCTACCCATCTATGCCACCTCTCATGTCTACTCGGGGTCCCGCGCGACTGAGGCCGACCAGGACCTCGACGGGGTGATGTTTCCCGACATGCCCTGGGTACTGACACCGGAGCGGGTCTCCATGCGCCAGGTGGTCGCTCGCCATTTCGCGCAGACCTTGCGGGAGCATTCCAGGCTCTTGGCCTTCGGCGTCGATGCCTATGAGCTCGTCTCGCGACTCGCGGGCCTGCAAACGGACCCGGTCAGGGGCTACGAAGGGGTCACCGGGACCCTGCACCTCGACGGCGCGGGGCGTATCCAGAGAAACCTGGTTTGGGGCCGGTTCAGCGCGGGGGTTCCGGTGTTGCTGGAACCGTGACTTGAGGTCGTGACGGGGGACGGTGGGTAAGACACGGGAGCGAGGGCGGTGGGCGGAGGATCTCGCGGCCCGTCACCTGCGCGGGCTGGGGCTCAAGGAACTGCACCGCAACTACCTGTGCCGGGGCGGAGAGATCGATATCATCATGCAGGAGAAGGCGACGCTCGTGTTCATCGAGGTCCGCTATCGCCGTTCCGGCCTCTACGGCGGCGCGCGCGAGACCCTGGGTGCCACGAAGAAGGCGCGCCTCTTGCGGGCCGCGAGCTATTATCTCTTGTCTCGCCGGGGACGTGTCGATGCCCCGTGCCGGTTCGACCTGGTGGCCGTGGAGGGCGAGCCGCACGCCCCGAAGATCGAGTGGATCAAGGCGGCGTTCGATGCCTAGGCGTTCGATGCA
>JBOIDT010000127.1:0-4326 GCA_050740755.1 Gammaproteobacteria bacterium | reverse complement strand
GGCGTTCGATGCACTTTGGCAGCGAGGAACCATGGACAGCGTCACACGCGTAGCCGAGCTTTTCAATGACAGCATCGAGACCAAGCACAGGGCCGCCGAGGTCCTGTGCCCGGTCGTGGCCGAGGTCGCGGAGGCGCTCATCAAGTGCCTGGTCGAGGGGCACAAGTTGCTCGTGTGCGGCAATGGGGGCTCGGCCGCGGACGCCCAGCACTTCGCGGCCGAGATGCTGAATCGCTTCGAGGCCGAGCGCCCCGGTCTGCCGGCGATCGCTTTGACCACGGATTCTTCGACCCTCACCTCGATCGCCAACGACTACCAGTTCAGCGACGTGTTCGCCAGACAGGTCCGCGCGCTCGGTCAGAGCGGCGACGTGCTTGTGGCCATCACCACGAGTGGGGGGTCCGCCAACATCGTGAGCGCCATCGAGGCCGCGCACGATCGGGACATGCCGGTGATCCTGCTCAGCGGTCGCGATGGGGGCGCGGCGGCCGTGGCGCTGGCGCAGGGGGACCTCGAGATGCGCGTGCCGAGCGGCTCCACGGCCCGCACCCAGGAGGTCCACATCCTGGTGCTGCACTGCTTGTGCGATCTCATCGATCGGCGCCTCCTGGGCGAAGGCGGCGACTGACCGGCCGGTTACTTCACGACCTTGAGGTTTGGCCGCCGCGGCGGCGGGCTGCTGAAACCGTCCGGACTGGGATCGCTCGGCGGGGATCCCTGGGCCTCGGGTGGGAACACCAGGCCCTTGCCGTTCTCGCGGGCATAGATCGCCTCGACCGCAGTCACCGGCAGGCTGATGTCGTAGGGTCTGCCGGCGAAACGTCCCCCGAAGCGAACCGTCTCGTTGCCGATCTCGAGGCCGCGTACGGCGGCCGGAGAGATATTGAGCACGATCTTGCCGCCGTTGACGTACTGCCGTGGCACCACCACCCCCGGCTCCGAGGCCACGACCAGGAGCTGCGGGGTCAACTCGTTGTCCACGATCCACTCGTAGAGGGCCCGCAGGAGATAGGGACGTGTGGATCTCAAGGTCTGCATTGACATCTGGCAGAGAGCGCCGGACACGGACGCCGGACTACTACGCGCGCAACTCTCGCTCCATCTCCGATAGACTGCCCTTGAAGGCCGGGCGCTCATAGACGGCTTCGGCGTAGCGCAGGACGGGCTTGGCCTGCACGGGTAGCTTGATGCCGTAGGCCGGCAGGCGCCACAGCAACGGCGCGAGCGTGCAGTCTACCAGGGAGTACTCGTGGGACATGAAGAACTGGCAATGCTGGAAGCTCGGCGCGATGGCGGTCAAGGTATCACGTACCGCTTTTCGGGCGGTACCGGCGGCGATCTCGTTCTCACCGACCAGGCTGTCCGCCCATTGATAGAGATCGCGTACCACCCGGTAACGGAACTGGCGGTTGTTGGCCCGCGCCACGGGGTCTACCGGCATGAGGGGGGGATGAGGGAAGCGCTCGTCCAGATACTCCATCATGATCTGGGCGTCGTACAGGGCGAGGTCGCGGTCGACGAGGGTCAAGAGCGTGCCGTAAGGGTTCAGATCGTGGAGGTCCTCGGGCTGATCGGCGTGGGTGATGTAATTGACCTCGACGCTCACGTCCTTTTCCGCCAGCACTAGCCTGACACCGTGTCCGATCGGGTCGAGGGCTTCGCAATAGAGCGTCATGATGGAACGGCGTCCGGCGAGTGTGGCCATGGTCCTAGCCCATCGCGCTTTCGGGTATGGCCACATAGTCGCGGGAGCCGCCACGCTTCCTAATGCACATCCCGCCAATACTCCCGCTTGAGCAGGTAGGCGACCGCCAGGAACACGGCGAGATACCACAGGACCCAGAAACCCACGCGCTGGCGCAACGCCTTGACGGGCTCGGAGACATAGGCGAGAAAACCCACCAAATCGCGGACCGTTGCCTTGAATTCCTCGGCACCGAGGACACCCGGCTCGGCCAGCTCGAGACCCACCACGGTCTCTACCGGTTGGCCCGACTCGTCGGGCGTGTTCTCGATCACGGGCTCCTGCCAGCCTTGCAGCTCCCACAACACATGCGGCATGGCGGTGTTCCTGAGCATCAGATTGTTGACGCCGCTGGGACGCGACGCGTCGCGGTAGAACGATGTCAGGAACGCGTACACCCAATCGACTCCGCGCGCCCGCGTCAGCACCGACAGGTCGGGGGGTGCCACGCCAAACCACGTCTCGGCCTCACGCGGGTTCATGGACACCTGCATCGTATCCCCGATCTTGTCGCTCAGGAACATGAGGTTCTGTTTGGCCACCGCCTCGGGGACGTCGAGATCCCTCGCGAGGCGCGAGAACCGCATATAGGTCGCCGAATGGCAGCTCAAGCAATAGTTCACGAACAGCCGCGCGCCGCGTTGCAGGGAGGCCTTGTCGTGGACGTTGACCTCGATCTCCGGCAGAGGCGTCGTCGCCTGACTGCCGAGCGACACCCACGCGAGCAGGGCGGCGGCGAGCGCTCTGGCCCTCACTTGGAGGTGACCCGCTCCGGCACCGGTTTGTCCTTGTCCCATCGGGTGTAGAACGGCATCAAGAAGAAGAACGCGAAGTACGTGACCGAGAAGATGCGGGCCAGCCACATCAAGACCTCCGTCGGGCTCTGGGTCCCGAGGTAGCCCAGGACCACGAAGCTCACGGCGAAGATGGCGAGCGCGGTTCGGTACAGCGGACCCCGATAGCGGATCGACTTGACCGGGCTGCGGTCCAGCCACGGCACCAGGAAGAAGATGAAGATCGCGACGCCCATCGCGAGCACCCCCAGGAGCTTGTCCGGTATCGCGCGCAGGATCGCGTAGTAGGGGGTCAGGTACCACAGCGGCGCGATGTGCTCGGGGGTCTTGATGGGGTTCGCGGGCTCGAAGTTGTTGTGCTCCAGGAACCACCCGCCCAGCTCGGGCGCGAAGAACACCACGAGCGCGAACAGGATAAGGAACACGACCATGCCGACCACGTCCTTGACCGTGTAGTAGGGGTGGAACGGGATCCCGTCCAGGGGCCGGCCCTGTGGGTCCTTGTGGTACTTGATCTCTACCCCATCGGGGTTGTTGGAGCCGACCTCGTGCAGTGCCATGATATGGGCGACGACCAGCCCGATGAGGACCAGCGGCACCGCGATCACATGATAGGAATAGAAACGGTTCAAGGTGACGTCGGAGACCACGTAGTCCCCGCGGACCCAGAGCGCCAGGTCCTCGCCGATCACGGGGATGGCCCCGAACAACGAGATGATCACCTGGGCGCCCCAGTAGGACATCTGGCCCCAGGGCAGGAGATAGCCGAAGAAGGCCTCTGCCATCAGCACGAAGTAGATCATCATGCCGATGATCCACAATAGCTCGCGCGGCTTCTTATAGGAGCCGTACAGGAACGCGCGAAACATGTGGAGATAGACCACGATGAAGAACGCCGAGGCCCCCGTCGAGTGCAGGTAGCGCATGAGCCAACCCCACTCGACATCCCGCATGATGAGCTCGATCGATCCGAAGGCCAGGCCGGCCTCGGGTTTGTAGCTCATGGCGAGCCAGATCCCGGTAATGACCTGGATCACGAGCACGAAGAGCGCGAGCGATCCGAAGTAATACCAGAAGTTGAAGTTCTTGGGGGCGTAGTACTGCGCGACGTGCTCGTTCCAGAGCTTGGAGAGCGGGAAGCGGTCATCGACCCAGCGTCCAAGCCTGGCGAGCGCGCCGCTCACGCCCCGGCCCCTACATCCACCTCCCCTGCATCCGCCTCGTCGCTCCCGACGAGCACACGGCCCTCGCTCAGGTAGCGGTGCCGCGGCACCACCAGGTTGCTGGGCGCCGGAACGCCCTTTTCGACGCGGCCCGCCAGATCGAAGCGCGATCCATGGCAGGGGCAGAAGAACCCCCCTTGCCAGCCGGCGCCCATCTCACCCGACTCGCCCTTGGGTGCGTACAGCGGCGAGCAGCCGAGATGGGTACAGATCCCGATCAGGATCAGGTATTCGGGTTTGATGGAGCGGTAACGATTGGTGGCATAGGGGGGCTGGTTCGGCTCGGTGGAATCAGGGTCGCGCAGCGCGTCATCATGGCCTTCGAGGGACTGGAGCCCCTCCGGCGTGCGCCGCACCACCCACACGGGCTTGCCCTGCCACAGGGCACGGATCATCTGGCCGGGCTCGATCTGGTCGATCTCGACCTCGATCGGCCCGCCCTCCGCGCGCGCGCGCTCGCTGGGTTGCAAGGCGGCCACGAACGGCACCGCCGCCATCGCCGCCCCCGCCCCCCCGACCACCGTCGCCGCCGCCGTCAGGAAGCGCCGCCGCTTGCCGTCTACCA
>JBOIDT010000126.1:0-8232 GCA_050740755.1 Gammaproteobacteria bacterium | reverse complement strand
GAAGTTGTCCACAGATCCCCAGCTTGGCCTGTGGGCCCTGTGGGTAACAGGGATGTTATCCACAAGTCCACAGGCACCCATGCCCTCAAAGGCTCGCAACCACCCACAAATTGTCCTGAAGAGCCTATTTTATCTCCCTTTCTCTCCATATTGCGGTCCGCACACGGCGTGTCGGTGCAGGGCAGGGGTTGCGCGTGTTTCAGGTGCGAAAGTCTGGCAACCGTCACTTGGTGGACCTCCGATCGGTCGAGGCATTGCCCGGGGCGGAACGCATCGCGGGAGTGCTCGTCCTGGCACCGGCGGAGTTGATTGCCAGCAAGGTGAGGGTCTACCACCAGCGGCGAGGTCAGCCAAAATCGGGCACCGATTGGCACGACCTGGCGCTCATGTTACTCACGTTTCCTGCCCTCAAGTGCGACCCCGGTCCCGTCGGTGAGTGCTTGCAGGCCGCAGGCGCCGCTCCCGAGGTGCTTGCCATGTGGAAGGCACTGGTCGCGCAAGACATACGACGGACACAGGAGGATGAGGCCTTTTAGCCCGATCGGTTTAGCCAACCGCAGCAGAGGCGCGGGCCGCGGAACGAGTCGTCGCAGCGGGCCGTTTATTGCGTACGCGCGCGGCGCAGTTTGCGCCTTGCGGGCAGCTCGCTCTCGTAGATGCGCTTGACGCCGTCGCCGAGCGAGGTCTCGATATCGCGGATGTTTCGCACCAGGCGTTCGAAGCCCCCGATCTCGACGGAGGCCGCTTGATCGGTGCCCCACATGGCGCGGTCGAGCGTGATATGACGCTCGATGAAGCTGGCGCCCAAGGCCACCGCCGCGCCCGTGGGGGCGAGGCCGGTCTCGTGTCCGGAGCAGCCGATCGGGGCCTCGAGATAGGCGGCATTCAGGCTCAGGATCATGCGCAGGTTCAGCTCTTCGAGCCTGCACGGGAAGGTCGAGGTCGAGTGCGCGATGCAGAGTCCCGGCCGCCCACCGGGACCATGGAGACCGACGGCCTCGACGGCGGTTCGGATCTCCTCCGCCGTCGACATCCCGGTCGAGATCATGAGCGGCCGCGCGGTCGCGCGTGCCTTGCGAAGTAAGGGCAGATCGGTCAGGGAGGCACTGGCGAGCTTGTAGAAGGGCGGCGCGAAGCGTTCCATGAACTCGATCGAGTCTTCGTCCCAGCACGAGGCCGTCCGGTCGATTCCGAGATCGCGGCAATAACGGTCGATCTCGAGGTAATCTTCGAGCCCGAGCTCGACCCGAAACCGGTAATCGATGTAGCTGATCCGGCCCCAGGGCGTGTCGCGTACGCCGCCGTTGAAGCTCACGTAGCGCACCTCGAAGTGGGCGGCGTAGTCGAGTGGGGGCAGCTTTGAGGGCATGGGCCTTGGCGAGGGCTCATAGAAGTCAGCGGGGGTTAGAGCGCTATTGAACATTTGATCAGTGAACAGGTTGCGCGTCTTTAAGAATTGAAACGACGCTTCGTGCAACGCACCATATATGGTTTCCCAATGGAGTTGAACATTGTCGTTGTCGATTCCAGTCGTTCTTTGTGCCTTCAGTTTTTTGAACGCATCAGTCTTTTCGAGCCCCGGCATCTTATCGTCGAGCATACGGTGAAGCCTGTACCTCGCATTGTTAAGGTGAAGGCCAATAGTCCAATTGTTCCATTTCTTCTCTCGATCGTATGTTATTGCGTTGTCGTGAACGAGGGACCGCAGGAAACCCTTTGCCCCTTCCAGGATGTCTGGCCATCGCTCTCGAGTTGCGTCGATTAGAAATACGGCGCGCCATAGAGAAAACGCCGCTCCAACAAAGAGCCCGAAAATCGAGCAGTCCACGGGCTTGGTCTCCAGGCGCTTTCGTAGGTCCTCATCGTCTAAGACAAGGTACAAATCGTGGATCAGGCGCTGAATCTGTGCACGATGTTCAACTAACCAGGTAAGTCTCGATTGATTTGTCATGAACAACCTCCTTTGAAAGAGCCGACCCTTGTTTGTTGTGACGCCCAACGTGGCTGGTAAGCGGCGTACCGTAGGCATGTCCGCTTGACCTGCGGGTGTACGCCCAACATGGGCCGCACTTACGGGGCGAAAGTCCCCGGTAGGAGTACCGGTAATGTCCTCTTGTAGGACAAAGGTAACTACGAGCCGAAAACAAGGGCAATCCCGCGAGAGGTGGTCTGAAGGAAGCCCGAGCGCAAAGTGCGAGCCGACGACAAAATCGCCGGAAGCGATTTTGAAGCGCTCTGTCGAGGGTCCGCATTGTCACGGTGTTTCTCGTTGCAAGAGCGCGACAGTATGCCGTGTACTGACTCCAGAGTTGGAAGTCATAGAACGACGGCTTACTGCACTCATAGGGTGAATCAGGCGCGGCCGGGTGGTGGGTTTTACTAGGCACGCGCGCGGCGCAGCCTGCTTCTCGCCGGCAGCTCGCTGTCGTAAATGCGCTTGACGCCGTCGCCGAGCGAGGTCTCGATGTCGCGGAGGTTGCGCACCAGGCGCTCGAAACCTCCGATCTCGACCGAGGCCGCCTGGTCGGTACCCCACGTGGCCCGATCGAGGGTGATATGGCGCTCGACGAAGGTGGCGCCCAGGGCCACCGCCGCGCCGCTCGGGGCGAGGCCGGTCTCGTGGCCGGAATACCCGATCGGGGTCTCGGGATAGGCGGCCTTCAGGGTCGGGATCATCTTGAGGTTCAGCTCTTCGAGCTTGCACGGGTAGGTCGAGGTCGAGTGCGCGATGAACAGTCCGGCCCGCCCCCCGGGACCGTGGAGACCGACGGTCTCGACGGCCGTGCGGATCTCTTGCACCGTGGACATCCCGGTGGAGATCATGACCGGCCGCCCGGTCGCGCGTGCCTTGCGCAGTAAAGGCAGATCCGTCAGTGAGGCGCTGGGGAGCTTGTAGAAAGGCGGCTCGAAACGCTCCATGAAGCCGATCGAGTCCTCGTCCCAACACGAGGCCGTCCAGTCGATCCCGAGATCGCAGCAGTAGCGGTCGATCTCCAGGTAATCCTCGACCCCGAGTTCAACGCGAAACCGGTAGTCGATGTAGCTCATCCGACCCCAGGGAGTGTCTCGCTCGACGCCCCACTGGTCCTTGGGCACGCATACCTCCGGATTGCGCTTCTGAAATTTCGCCATGTCGGCCCCGGCGCGCTTGGCACCGGCGATGAGCGCCTTGGCGTGGGCGAGCGAGCCGTTATGGTTGATGCCGATCTCCGCGATAATGTAGACTGGCTCGCCGTCGCCTATTGCGCGTGCCCCGATATCCACGATTGCCATGGTCCCCCTTTCTCGTCTCTTGCCTGTCGGACGCAAGCTATTCTTACAGCGGTCGCCAATCGCCCATTCTCGATCCCTAGCCCTCTCGCGGAGGCAAATGGGACCTAAGGAGGCGATTCGTGGCCGTGCCTATCGTATGCCTTCAAATACGCCATGCCTGTGGCGCGGTTGGTGGGCGATGGCGCAGACAACGCCTCTAACCCCCAAACACAGGGATGCCCAGCCACCGCGGATGCTCGCACAGTCCTTTTACCAGATCGTGAACCCCCCGTCGACGATGAGGTTCGCGCCGCTCATGTAGGCCGAGGCCTCGGAGGCCAGGAACACCAGCGCGCCGCGATAGTCCCGAGGTGCGGCCATGCGACCGAGCGGCGTGCGGCGGCCGTATTCCGCGACGAAGGACTCGTCCTGGCCGTTCTCGACCCCGCCCGGTGAGAGGGCGTTGACCCGCACACCGCTAGCACCCCAGTAGGCCGCGAGGAAGCGCGTGAAGGCCAGGACCGCGCCCTTGCCGGTCGGGTACGCGGGGGACTTGTAAAAGCGCCGGCGGCCCTCGGGGTCGAGATAGAGCGATTGGTCCGGGGCCACGACGCCATAGGTCGAGGCGATGTTGACGATGCTGCCGCGCCCGGCGGCCGCCATGTGCCTGCCGATCACCTGCGAACAGAGAAACACCCCGGTCACGTTGACCTTGAGGGCCTGTTCCCAGCGCTCCAGCGGATAACGCTCGAAGCAAGTTTCGAGCGCCGTGGCCGGGGCCTCGTAACGGTCGTTCAGCGCCGCGTTGTTGACGAGCACGTCTACCCGCCCGGTGCGCGACAGGACCGCCGCGAGCAGCGTTTCGAGGGACTCGGGATCGGTCACATCGGCCCGATGGCCCAGGGCACCGCCCCCGATCTCGGCGGCCAGGTGTTCGCACGCGGCGGCATCGAGGTCCGTCGCCACCACCCGGGCCCCGGCCTCCGCCAGAGCGCGGCAGTGCTCACGGCCGAGCAAACCGGCCGCGCCGGTCACGATCGCCGTCCGGCCCTCTAGCGAGAAGAGCTCCGTCGTGCTCATCGCTTCTCCCGTGCCTGCGCCCGCGGCTGGGTGTGGAACCCGCCGGTCTTGCGGAACACCGGCTCGATCGGCGCCCCCTCGAGGGACTCCGAGACCCGCCCGGAATCGACCGCCTCCTTGAGGACGCCGAGCGCCTCGCCGTAGGCGGCGAGGGTGTAGCCGATGTCCTCGGGTGTGTGGGCGTCGCAGAGGTTGTGGATGCCGGCCCACAGGATCCCACGCCGGATCAGCTCCTGCTGCACCAGGGTCTTCAGGGCCAGCGGATCGCCGGCGCGCGTATCAAAGCTGACCAGCGTCCGGAACGGATAGCCCGTGACCGAGACGTAATCGAGCCCGAGCGTCCCGATGATCCTTTGCAGGCCGTCCAGGAGCGACTGGCCGCGCAGGGCGATGCGCTCGATGACTCTGTGATGGCGGAGGTGCCGGATGCAGGCGATCGAGGCGGCGAGCGACAGGGTCTCGCCCCCGAAGGTGGTGAAAAAAAACACGTCTCGCTCCAGGAGCGACATCACGTCCCGCCGCCCGGTCACGGCCGAGATCGGCATGCCGTTGGCCATGGCCTTGGAGAACAGCGACAGGTCCGAGCGCACCCCGAGAAACGCCTGGGCCCCGCCGAGCGCGCAACGGAAGCCGGTCCACATCTCGTCGAAGATGAGGAGCGCGCCGGTCCGATCGCAGAGCCGCCTGAGCTCCTCGAGGAAGCCGCTCTGCGCGCGCTCGAACGTGAAGGGCTCGAGGATCACGCAGGCGGTGTCGGTATCGAGCGCCGCGAGCACGGAATCGATGTCGTTGTAGCAAAAGGTGTTCGTCAGCTCGGCGGTCGCGACGGGGATGCCGGCGGCCCGATCGGTCACGGCGATGTACCAGTCGTGCCAGCCATGATAACCGCAGCACAGCACCCGCTCGCGCCCGCTGTAGGCGCGTGCCAGGCGCACCGCGGCGCTCGTCGCGTCGCAGCCGGTCTTCGAGAAACGCACGGACTCGGCGTGGGGCACGACCTCGCGCAGGAGCTCCGCGAGCTCGACCTCCAGGGGGTGCATGAGCGAGAAGGTGATCCCGTCTTCGAGCTGGCGGCGGATGGCCTGGTCCACCGCCGGGTGGCAATAGCCCAGGATGATGGGACCGATGCCCATGTTGAAATCGAGAAACTCGTTGCCGTCCACGTCCCACACCCGCGCGCCCCGCCCGCGAACCAGGTATTTCGGCGCCACGCCTAGTGAGAACTGCGTGGGTCCCTTGGCAAGCGTCTGGGTACCCGCCGGGATGAGCCCTTGCGCGCGTGCCCAGAGGGCGTCCGAGCGTTCGATGTGCGGCAGTTGCGGGTTGGATTGGACTCGGTTCGGCATGCGATCCTCTCAGAGACGTTCGAGTCGGGCCAGGACCCGGCAAGCCAGGGCCTTCGGCGTATAACCCTCGTGCTCCAGGAGCGCCGGGTAGAGCGCCGGTTTGAACCAGCGGTCCGGGAGCGACAGGCACAGGGTCGCCGCCGTGACGCCGGCCTCGAGCAGGGTCTCGGCCAGGATGGAATACAGGCCGCCGGTCTTGAAGTGGTCTTCGACGACCACGAGGAGCCGGCAGGAACGGGCCAGGGCAATGAGGAGACCCCGGTCCACCGGCTTCAAGGTCCGGAGGTTCACGAGCCCGACCGACAGGCCGTTTTTTCGCAAGCGCTCGGCCGCCTGGTGGCACTCCGAAAACAGCACCCCATAGGTTAAGAACGTCGCGTCTCGGCCTTCGGCCAGCACCTCCGCTTTGCCGGGGGCGAAGTCGCGGGTGTGGACGACCACCGGGGACCGGGCGTTGTAGCGGATGTAATAAGGCGCGGGATCGAGGAGCACCGGACAGAGCCCGATCAGGAGGTCATCGAGGTCCGCGGGGCAGAAGACCTTCATGCTGGGGATGCCGCGCATGAGCGCCACGTCCTCGATGGCTTGATGGGTCGGGCCGTTGGCCTCCGAGAGGAAGCCCGGGAAGCTCCCCACAAGCTTGACCGGCAACCCCGGGATCCCGACATCGGTGCGGATGAACTCGAAGGCCCGGAGCGTCAGGAAGGTCGCGAGCGCGTGGATGACCGGGATGCGGCCTCTCACCGCCAGTCCCGCCGCCGCCCCGACCAGGGTCTGCTCGGCGATCCCGACATCGATGAAACGTGGCCCGAGTCGCTCGGGCAGCGTCCGGATCGCGGCCCGGTTCTCGGCCGTCATGACGATGAAGCGCTCGTCTATTTCGCCGAGACGGTGCAGGGCGTCTTCGTAGCTGGGCAATCTAAATTCTCCCGCGTGCCGTCCGCGCCACCGATGAGGCCAGGCCGGCGCGCGGTAATCTCCGCTTATTGCCGGTCAGAGCGACGCGTCCTTGAATGCCTTCAAGACCGCGTTGATCTTGACTTGATAACCCGGACCTTGAGACTTGAACCACTCCAATACATCGGTGTCGATTCGCAGAGATACGGAAGTCTTGCCGGGCGCGGGCCTCAGTCCATGCCGCACGAGACCCTTGCGGATATGAGCGATATCCGCCTCGGGATGGTCTGGGGTGAGATCAATATCCCCGTCCTTAATCGTCTTCAGGCGAGCCCAATCCGTCTTGGAGGTTTCGGATGAGGATTTCCGTTTCACGTCTGGTCGCTTTTCGGAAGGAGATGATATGGATTTCATCGTCGCTCTCAGTGTGCACTATGGAAACGGGGATGCCCTGGAGCAAGCCCAATGTGACGAAACGCTGCTCACCATAAGCAATACGATCGTCTTCAAACGTAAACGTCGGACCCGAGAAGGCGCGCTCCGCGTCGGCGAAGTCGATACCGTGCCGCCGAAGATTGCTCTTTCTCTTGGGGTCGTCCCATGTGAAGTTCACTCCGGCATCTTAAGCCAGGGGTTGCATGTGCTTCAACCAGATTCGTGCAAGACGCGCCTAGCGCGCGACGATGGTCTCGCTCGCGAGCACCGCGTGTCGTGTCCCCTCCAGCTCGTCTAGAAGCATCGCGACCTCCTCGGAGGTGAAGTTGCAGAACCAGCGGTCGGCGCGGGCCGTCAAGCTCGGCAGCCCCTTGCCGCGCACGGTGTCCGCGATGACCGCGCTCGGCCGGCCCGCATCGATCGGGATGCGCGCCAGGCCGCGTTCGATGGAATCGAAGTCGTGGCCGTCCATGCGCAACGCCGCCCAGCCGAAGGCATGGAACTTCTCTTCGAGGGGTTCGAGCGGGATCAGGTCCTCGGTCGCGACGTTGGCCTGAAAACCGTTGCGGTCCACGATGGCCACTAGGTTGTCGATGCCCTTGGCCGCCGCGACCAGGGCCGCCTCCCACACCGAACCCTCGTTCAGCTCCCCGTCGCCGAGGACCACCACCACGCGGTTGGCGCCGCCGCGTAGCCTCACGTCGAGCGCGATGCCGAGGCCCACCGAAAGCAGGTGGCCGAGCGAGCCGGAATGGAACTCTACGCCCGGGATGTTACGGTTCGGGTGCCAGTAGATGTCGTCGCCGGGCGCAAGGTGTCGTTCGAGGCGTGCCGGATCGAGGACCCCGAGCTCGGCGAATAGCCCGTACAACGCGGGGACATCGTGTCCCTTCGAGAGCAAGAGGTAATCGCGCTCGGGGTCCTCTAGCCGCGCCGCATCGAATCGGAGCCAGCGGGCATAGAGATACGTCAAGAGATCCACGCACGACAGCGAGGCCCCGATGAAACAACCCCCCCCGGTCGCCATGCGGACGATATGGCCGCGCACGCGATGGGCGAGCGCTTCGAGGTGTTTTTCGCCTTCGGGTGTCATCTGGATCCGACGGCGCGGGTCGCTCCCGGATCGATGGTGCGGAGCCGATCGAGGTGATGGCGATACCAGTTGACGCCGGCGTACTTCGCATTGATCGCCGCAAGCCCCGGCCGGCGGTCCAAGAGCTCC
>JBOIDT010000125.1:0-8255 GCA_050740755.1 Gammaproteobacteria bacterium | reverse complement strand
TCGAGCGTCTGCCTGCAGTTCACGGCCGTACCGGTGCTCGGAACGGGTGGGCGGGCAGGGGTGCTGGTGCTCGGGGTCTCGCCGGCCGACGCGGTGCTCGATTTCCAGCAGGTCTCGGGGACCGACATCGGTCTCGTCGCCATCGGTGCCGGCACGGCCGAGGACGCCGCCCTGCCGGCCCGTTATATCCCCCACTGGCGGGGAACGGTGGTGGCCCTGAGCAACGACCGCCACAACGTCCCCGTGCTGCGCGCGGCCGCGGCCCGCTACCGGGACCCCGCCGAGCTCGGGACGCCGCGCTATGAGCACGTCGGCGACCAGGTCTTCGAGCTGCGCATGGCGCCGCTTGCGGGCACGGCGGAGACGAGCCGCAGCTATGTCGTGGTCATCGCCGATGTCACCGAGGCACTCGGCGAGATCCGCAAGACCACGCGCCAGAACATCACCATCGGCCTGTGCGGCCTGGTCGTCGCCGAATCGCTGCTCCTTGCGGTGCTATGGGGGCCCCTCTCGCGCCTCAGGCGCGCGGCCGGCAACCTGCCTCTCCTGGCGCGGGCCGCGTTCGCCGATCTCCGATCGGCGATCCGTGCCCCCCCGCTACGGCATTTCTGGCGCGACGAGGTGGATGTCTTGAACGAGACCGCCGTCACCCTGTCCTCGCAGCTCGAGACCCTGCATGGGGAGTTGCAGGCGCGCGTCGAGGAGCTCGGCATCGAACGCGACTTCGTCACCAGCGTCCTGGAGACCGGGCAGGTCATCATCTTGACCCAGACACGCCAGGGCGTCATCAGGACCGCGAACCGCCATGCCCGGGTGCTGTCGGGGTATTCGGGAGAAGACCTGGAGGGCAAGCCCTTCGCCGAGCTGCTGGTCGGTGACGATGCGGTTCACGAACCCCTCGGACACTTCGTCGATCTGATCTCGGGACGCCGCCAGCACCTCGAGGAGGAGCGCGACCTGCGTTCCAAGGACGGAACGAACCTCAACGTGGTCTGGCACCACTCGATCCTCAAGGCGCAAGGTGAGGCCATGATCCTCTCGGTCGGGATGGACATCACCGCGCGCAAGAGCGCCGAGCTCCGGCTCACCTGGCTCGCGGACCACGACCCGCTGACCCATCTGTTCAACCGCCGCCGCCTGCAAGAGGAGCTGGACGAGGCCATCGCGCGGGCCAAGCGCTATCGCCAGAGCGGGGCATTGGTGTTCGTGGACCTCGACCAGTTCAAATACGTCAACGATACCAGCGGCCATCCGGCGGGCGATCGCCTGCTGGAGGGCCTCGGCGAGTCGCTGCCCCGCGTGCTCCGAGAAGTCGACGTCATCGCCCGATTGGGCGGTGACGAGTTCGCCATCGTCCTGGGGAAGGCCGACGAATCGGAGGCCGTCCAGGTCGCGAATAAGATCCTGGCCCACATCCAGGAGATCGAGATCCGCGCCGGCGATCGCGTGCACAGGGTCTCGGCGAGCATCGGCATCACCCTCTTTCCGCAACACGGCGACACGGTCCAAGACCTCCTGGCCCACGCCGATCTGGCTTTGTATGAGGCCAAGGAATCGGGGCGTAGCCGCTGCCACCTGTTCTCGCCCGAGGACCAGGGCCATCGCGCGATGCAGGAGCGGGTCCTGTGGAAAGAGCGCGTGGAACGGGCCCTGGTGGAAAAACGCTTCGTCCTGGCCGTGCAGCCGATCGTCGAGACCCGCACCGGGCGCATCAGCCACTACGAGGTCCTGTTGCGCATGCGGCACGACGACGGCAGCCTCATCAGCCCGGCCCAGTTCATCGAGGTGGCGGAGCGCGTCGGCCTCATCGGCCGCATCGACCGCATGGTCGTCGCCGACGCGGTCCGGGCCCAGGCGCGCCTCGCGGCCATGGGCGAGGACGTGTCCTTCGCCGTCAATCTGTCGGCACACGCCTTCAACGACCCCGAGCTCCTGACCTTCCTCGCGGACCTCTTGCGGGACACGGGGCTCGACCCCAAGCGGCTCATCCTGGAGATGACCGAGACCGCGACGGTGGCGGATTTCGGCGCGGCCCGCAGCCTCATGGAGGCCATCCGCGGGCTCGGTTGCTCGTTCGCGCTGGACGATTTCGGACGGGGATTCGCGTCGTTTTTCTATCTCAAGGAATTGCCCATGGAGTACGTCAAGATCGACGGCTCGTTCGTGCGCAATCTCCTGGAACGCCCGGACGACCAGGCCCTGGTGCGGGCCATGGCCCAGATCGCCCGGGCCTTCGGCAAGAGGACCGTGGCCGAGCATGTGGAGTCCGGCGAGGTCCTGGAGCTACTGGCGCAGTTCGACATCGATTATGCCCAGGGCTACTACACCGGCGCGCCGATACCCATGACAGTCGCCTTTCCCGCCCTCATCGACGCATGCATCCCGTTCCCGAAACGACTGGCGACCTGAAGCGTACCGGCGTCGCGGTGATGCCGCCGGTGGCCTTCTGGTCGCTGCGCCTCGTGGAAACCGAAGAACAGGTGCTCAGGGTCCGCCAGGGGGTGCTGCAGCCGCCGTCCTATCGCAGCACCTCGGGGTTCTTTGTGTCGGTGTTCGACGGCCGGGGGGTGGGCTACGCCGCGACCCCCGATACCACGCCGGCCGGTCTCTGCGCGGCGGCCCGGCAGGCCCGTGACTGGGCGCGACGGGTCGGGAGCCTGGGGCTCCCGGGCCTTCGGATCACACACCTCGAGCCCGTGGGCGGGGCGCCTATCTCCCTCGCCTATCGGAGCCCCGTGGAGTCCCCCTGGCAACGGGCCCCGCTGGCCGAGTCGATCGGCCTCCTGCACGACTGCGCACGGCGGCTCAAATGCCATGCGCGCATCGTGGACTGGGAGGCGGGCCTGCACCTGCGCACGACGCGCACGGTGATGGTCACGAGCACAGGCGGCGAGATCGACCAGCGCTTCAGCGACATCACGGCCGATCTCATGGTGCTCGCCCACCACGGCAATCGCACCCAGCGCCGCAGCTTCGGCGGCGACTGCGCTCGCCAGGGCGGCCTCGAAGTGCTAGAAGGCGTGGGGTTCACGAGCGTCGCGGGCAGGGTCGCCGAAGAGGCCCTGATCCTGGTCGAAGCACCGCCGTGCCCGAGCGGCCGCATGGACCTCCTGCTCCTGCCGAGCCAGATGATCCTGCAGGTCCACGAGAGCATCGGCCACCCTTTGGAGCTCGACCGCATCCTGGGCGACGAGCGCAACTACGCCGGGGGCAGCTTCGTCACGCCCGAGATGTTCGGGAGCTACCGCTACGGTTCCGAGCTCCTGGATGTCACCTACGATCCCGGCGTACCGGGGGAGCTCGGGAGCTTCGCCGCCGATGATGAGGGCACGCCTGCCGAACGCGAATATCTGATCCGGGCCGGGGTCCTCGAGCGGCCGCTCGGCGGCGCCGGCTCGCAGATCCGATCCGGCCTTCCGGGCGTCGCCTGCACCCGCGCCGAGGGCTGGCACCGCCCCCCGATCGATCGCATGGCCAACCTGAATCTCGAGCCCGGCGCGACTCCCTTCGTGGACCTCGTGCGCGGCATCGAACACGGGGTGCTCATGGATACCAACCGCTCCTGGTCGATCGACGATCGGCGCAATAAATTCCAGTTCGGTTGCGAGTACGGGGCGGTGATCCGCGACGGCGAGGTGCGGGAAACGGTCAGGGATCCGGGATATCGCGGGGTCTCGGCGAGCTTCTGGCGGGGCCTCGCCGCGGTCGGGGACCGGAGCACCTGGCGGGTCATGGGGCTTTCGACCTGCGGGAAGGGCGAGCCCAACCAGACCATGCAGGTGGGCCACGCGGCCCCCGCTTGCGTGTTTCGCGATGTCGAGGTCTTCGGCGGTGGATGAGGCGCGCGAGGCATTCGACCGGCTCATGGACGAGCTCACGCGGCTGTGCCTTCCGGGCGAGGTGTTTCTCGCCAGTTTCCTCGGAGAAGACTCCGACTTTGTCCGACTGAACCACAACCGGGTCCGGCAGGCCGGGCACGTCGTGCAGCGCGAGTGCCGGGTGAGCCTGATACGGGAACGGCGCGAGGCCCAGGGCGCGCTGAGCCTCGGGGCCGATCGGCCTTCGGATGCGCAAAAACTGCGGGCGCTGATCGAGCGGCTGCGCGCCCAGCTCGCGGTCGCCGGGGACGATCCCCATCTCCTCTATGCCGGCGAGCCGCAATCCACCGCCGAAGTGCGAACCGCGGACGAACCGGACAGCCGCGCGGCGATTACAACGGTGATGGAGCTCGGCGAGGGCCTGGACCTCGTCGGCCTGTTCGCCAACGGCGGCTTTTGTCGCGGGTTCGGCAACAGCCTGGGCCAGCGCAACTGGTACGCGAACGGCGGTTTCAACCTCGATATCAGCGCCCACGGCGACGGCGCCCAGGCGGTCAAGTGCCTGTACGCCGGCCAGTCCTGGAACCCCGCGGCCCTGGGGCACAGGATGGCCGAGCTCCGGGATCGACTCGCGGCGCAGACCCGCGAGGGCAGGGCAATTACGCCGGGGCGCTATCGGGTCTATCTCTCGCCGTATGCGCTCGGCGAGGTGCTGGGGCTCCTCGGCATGAGCGCCTTCGGGATGCGCAGCCACAAGACCCTGCACACGCCCCTCCTCAAGATGATCCGCGAGGGCCGGCGTCTGCACCCCGCCATCACCGCCCTCGAGGCCCACCGCGAGGGCTACACACCCGCATTCACCTCGGCGGGTTTCATCAAACCCGAGCAGGTGGTCTTGATCGAAGCGGGCGAATTCCGCGATTGTCTCGCGGACCGCCGCAGCGCCGCGGAGTACGGCGTGACACCGAACGCCGAGGTCGAGGGCACCCGCTCGCTCGCACTCGCCGCGGGCGATCTGCCGGAGAACGAGGTGCTGGCCAGGCTCGACACCGGGATCTACGTCGATCACCTGTGGTACGGCAATTTTTCCGACTGGAACGAGTGCCGCATCACCGCCACCACCCGCTACGCCTCGTTCTGGGTCGAGGGCGGGGAGATCGCCGCACCCATCCCGACGATGCGTCTGGACGAGAGCCTCTATCACCTCCTGGGCGATGGGCTCATCGCCCTCACCCGGGAGCGCGAGTCGATCGTCGATCCCGGGACCTACGAATGGCGCTCGCTGTCGAGCCAGCACCTGCCGGGCGCGCTGGTCGACGGGGTCGGCTTCGCGATGTGAGCTCCTGGCCCTCACGGGTCTGTGGCGGGGCTCAGGTCTTGGGTCGCGCGTTCGCTAAGGCCACCTACAGGCTTTCGCCCCCCTCCTGCTCGCAGCCGAAGGACATGGTGAGGACGAACTTCGTATTGGTGGACCTCGAGAATGTCCAGCCCAAGAGCATTGGACTGTCGTACGGCGGCCCGTTGAAGATCAAGGTCTTTCTGGGCGCCACGCAGTGCAAGATCCCATTGGAGATGGTCCGTGCGCTCCAAGCCTTCGGCCCTGATGTGGAATACATCCAAATGGATGGGAACGGCACCAATGCCCTCGATTTTCACATCGCGTACTACATCGGGCGACTGGCTGCCGCGTACCCCGACGCCTACTTCCACATCATTTCCAAAGACACGGGATTCGACCCGCTGATCAAGCATCTCAAGGCCCAGAGGATCTTCTGTCAGCGATCCGCCGCAGTTACCGATATTCCCATGATCAAGGTCGCCAATGCCGAGTCGGTTCCCGAACGGGTCGATGCTCTGCTGGACCGCCTGATCAAACACAAGGCGTGCAAACCCCGCACGCTCGAGACGCTCAGGAACACCATCAAGACCTGCTTTGCCAATAAACTATCCGATCATGAGATCCAGGCCCTCTTGGACCAGCTCGCTCAGCGTGGCGTGATCAGGGTGTCGGAGGGAAAGGTGGTCTACGAGCTCCCGGCGTGAGCACACAAGGATGGGGTCAGGGTAGGGCCGATCTGACGCGGCCGGAGTGATATGCCCGGCATCGAATTTGTGGTGCAATATGCGGCGCGGTGAGCGGCGGCGGTCGGGCGGGCCGCAGGGCGGTGCCGATTCCGGACGTGGGCGTGGGGGCGGCTGGCGATGACGATGGCGGATCGTGACGGGCTCATCTGGCTGGATGGGGCGATGGTCCCGTGGCGGGAGGCGAAGGTCCATGTGTTGACCCACACCCTGCACTACAGCATGGGGGTCTTCGAGGGGATCCGGGCCTACGAGACCGCGCGGGGTACGGCGATCTTTCGGCTGGCCGAGCACATCGGGCGGTTGTTCCGCTCGGCCCGGATCCTGGGGATCCCGATGCCTTACGACCACGCCACCTTGACCGAGGTGTGCCGGCGGGTGGTGCGGGACAACGACTTGAAGAGCGCCTACCTCCGGCCCCTGGTCTTCTACGGTGCCGAGGGGATGGGGCTGCGCGCCGACAACCTGAAGGCCCACGCGATGGTGGCGGCCTGGTACTGGGGGCCTTATCTCGGCGCCGCCGGCCAGGAGGGGGGGATCCGCATCCAGACCTCCTCCTATACCCGCCATCATGTCAACATCACCATGTGCAAGGCCAAGGCGAACGGCAACTACATGAACTCCATGTTGGCCCTGCAGGAGGCCTTGCGCTGCGGCTATGACGAGGCCTTGATGCTCGATCCGGAGGGCTATGTGTGCGAGGGCAGCGGCGAGAACATCTTCCTGGTGCGCGGCGGGGTCCTCTATACGCCCGATCTGACCTCGGCCCTGGAGGGCATCACGCGTGATTCCATCATCACGCTGTGTGCCGAGATCGGCGTTCCGGTCAAGGAGAAGCGCATCACCCGCGACGAGGTCTACATCGCCGACGAGTGCTTCTTCACGGGCACCGCGGCCGAGGTCACGCCCATCCGCGAGGTGGACGGCCGCGTCATCGGCGACGGCGGCCCGGGTCCCATCACCCAACGCCTCAAGTCGCTGTACTTCGACCAGGTGCACGGGCGTCGCCAGGAGCACCCCGATTGGGTGACCCTGGTGGATGGCTGAGAAGGCCGTAGTGAGCGCAGTGTCGCGGGCGCCGGGGAAGGCCACGCCCAACGACCGGAACCGCTACGAGGTGATGGAGGCGGACCTGCCGCTGCACTGCCCGCTGCCCGAAATGAGCCTCTGGGATTCACACCCGCGGGTCTATCTCCCCATCGAGGGCACCGGAGAAGCCAAATGCCCCTATTGCGGCGCGGACTTCATCCTGGTCGAGCGGTGCGGAGCTGGGCAAGGATCGGGTGCGAGCGCGGTAGATTCGTTCACAAACCCTGAATCGCCAAAAATCTGAGTCGCGGATTGGGCTGCCGCAGCACCAGCGCCGTTCGACATGGCTAGGGCAGTGGTGTGGCGCCTGTCGGACGGGAAGCCGGGACATGACAACCAGAGCCGTGGCCTCATCCGGGCGCTCGGACGGCTCACGGCCCTCGAATGCCATGAGCTGAACGGGCGCGACCTAGGGTCCCGGGCCCTGTGGCCGACGATCGCGGCCTGGTTCAGGCCCGGGCCGGGCCTACCGGACCCCGCGCTCCTCATCGGCGCGGGGCAGGCGACCCACCTGCCGATGCTCGCCGCACGCATCGCTCGTGGGGGCAGGGCGGTCGTGCTCATGAAGCCGAGCCTCCCGCTCTGCTGGTTCGACCTCTGCCTCATTCCCGCGCACGACCGTCCACCGGTTCGGGACAACGTGCTCGTGACGCAGGGCGTCTTGAACACCGTGCGCGCCTCGGACTGCGCCAAGCCGGGGATCGGGCTCATCCTGGTGGGCGGGCCCTCGTCCCATCACCGCTGGGACGGCCGCTCGCTGGTGCGCATGGTGCGCACCATCCTCGATGCGAACCCGATGGTCGCGTGGCGGATCGCCGACTCGCGCCGCACCCCCGCGTGTACCCGCCATCTGCTCCGCGCGATCCCGCTATCTACCGGGGCGGCCCCGAACTGCGACTGGGTGCCGCATGAAGAGACCGGGCCCGAATGGCTGTCCGAGGCGCTCGCCGAGGCGGGAACGGTGTGGGTCACCGAGGACAGCGTGTCGATGCTCTATGAGGCCCTGAGCGCCGGTGCCGCGACCGGGCTCCTACCGGTGCCGAGGCGCCGCTCGAGCCGGCCGAGCCGTGGCGTGGATGCGCTGCTCGCGAGCGGGCAGGTCACGGCCTTCGAGCGCTGGGCCGAGGGCGCGGCGCTGCCGCGTTTGGCAGTGCCCCTCTGCGAGGCCGAGCGTTGCGCCCGCGCCCTGCTCGCACGCTGGCCCGAGATCGACGGCCGGTGAGCACGGCGGGCGCGGAGATCTACCGGGCCGTGTAAGTAATTAAG
>JBOIDT010000124.1:0-8286 GCA_050740755.1 Gammaproteobacteria bacterium | reverse complement strand
GACAGCATCCTTGTCAAGGGCGTGTCCGGACTGTTTCGATAGGCTAAGTCGGCGCGTTCTTCTCCCCCGCGCGCCGCAGCCGTTTCAGGAATACCGCCATCTCCTTCGCGGCTTGCAAGTCCCCGCGGCCCTGGGCGGCCGCGATCCCGCGTTCGTAGACCATGGCCGCCTCCTCGATCCGGCCGGTCTGGAGCAAGGCCCGGGCGTAGTGTTTCCAGGCGGCGGAATAGCCGGGATCGAGGGTGACGGCGGCCTCCAGATGTACGACCGCCTCTTGGATCCGCCCGGCCTCGAGATAGGCCCGTCCGAGACCGAAACGCAGGAGTGCGCTGTCCTGCCCTTGGCGCAGCAGTTTCTCCAGGGTCTCCAGCCGCTTGCCGGCCTGCGACATCGGCGCCTAGCTCGCCGAGACCTGTTTCGGATCGATCCCGAGGGCGCGTAGCTTGCGATAGAGGTGGGTGCGCTCCAGCCCGACGCGGTTCGCGACGCGGCTGATGCTGCCCCCGGTGACCTGCAGTTGATACTCGAAATAGGCGCGCTCGAACTGCTCGCGGGCCTCCCGGAGCGGGCGGTCGAAGCTCGGTACCGGCTCGACGCTCGGGGCACTGGGCCGCACCCCGAGGGCTGCGTCGATCTCGGGGGCCTCGATGACCGCCCCGCTGCCCAGGATGAGCAGGCGTTGCACGAGGTTCTTGAGCTCGCGGACATTGCCCGGCCAGCCATAGGCGCGCAGGCGTTTCTGCGCCGCCAGGCTGAAACGCCGGCGCGGCAGCCCCTCCTGTGCCGCGAAGCGCTCGACGTAGTGATCGAGAAGGTCCGGGACATCCTCGGGGTGGTCGCGCAGCGGGGGGATCCTGAGCGAGACCACGTTGAGATGATAGTAGAGGTCGTCGCGGATCCGCCCGCCCTGGACGAATTCCAGCAGGTTGTGGCGGGTGGCCGCCACGATGCGGGCATCGACCTGGACCGGCTCGCGCCCGCCGACGCGCAGGAAGGATTGATGCTCGAGGGCGCTCAGGAGCCGCGCCTGCAGGCCCAGATCGAGATCGGCGATGTCCTTGAGGAGCAGGGTCCCGCCGTTGGCCTTCTCCAGAGAGCCGAAGTGGACCGTGCCGCGGTCCTCGCTCCCGAAGAGCTCGGCGCCGGGGTTCTCGGTGGCGAGCCCGGCGACGGCCACGATGACGAATGGCGCCTGGGCCCTCGGGCTCTCTTCGTGGAGATAGCGCGCCAGGACCTCTTTGCCGGTGCCCGGTTCGCCGGCAATGAAGACCGAGGTGGGGTGCGAGGCGATGCGCCTCACCTGTTCGCGCAGGAGCGACATCGCCGGGCCGCTCCCGATGGGCTCGGCGGTGAGCGCGCCCTGGGCCCTGAGCCCGATGTTCTCGCGGCGCAACGCCGCCGCCTCCAGGGCCCTCCGGATGGTCAGGAGCAGCTTGGCCGTCGACAGGGGTTTCTCGATGAAGTCGTAGGCCCCGAGGCGGGTGGCCTCGACGGCGGTCTCGACCGTGCCGTGGCCGGACATCATGACCACGGGGATGTCTTCGGCGTCGTCCCGCGACCACTCCTTGAGGAGCGAGATGCCGTCCTCGTCGGGCATCCAGATGTCGAGGAGGATGAGGTCCGGCCGGCGCGCGCGGCGTGCGGCGCGGGCCTCCGCGGCGTTGTGGGCCGTCGCGACCTCGAAGTCCTCGTCGCCCAGGATCTCGCGCAACAGGCCCAGGATGTCCGGTTCGTCATCCACGACCAGGATCTGGCCGGCGCTCATACGACTTTCTTCTCGAGACCGCTGTTCAGGGGCCGTCTGCTTTCGACCGCGTTGCTCCCATTATACTTATAATACTGATACCCAAGCCCCGTGATCGGCAGCCGGATCACCGCCGACGCCCCGCCCCCGGGGTTGTTCTCGATCCACACCACCCCGGCGTGCTCCTCGATGATCTTCTTGACGATGGCGAGACCCAGGCCCGTGCCCTTGGGTTTGTGGGTCACATAGGGCTCGAAGATCCGGTCCAAGGACGCCTCCGCGACCCCTCGGCCCCGGTCGCCGATCCGGAGCTCCAGGAAATGATGGCCGTCGTCGCCGATGTGGCGCGTCGTGACCGTGAGATACGGTGCGGCGCCGGGCTCGGTGGCCTCGATGGCGTTCTTGATGAGGTTGTTGAGCACCTGCCGCAAGCGCCCGGGGTCCGCCACCACGAGAGGCAGTTCCGGGTCCAGATCGGTCTCGAACCGGGCCTTGCGATCGACGCTGCGGTACAGGTCCAGCACCTCGGTCACGAGGTCGTTGATGCGGCACTCCTGTCCCTGCGTGGTCGGCGTGCGCGCGTAGTCGGAGAAGCTGTTGACCATCTGTTTCATGGTCTCGACCTGCTGGACGATGGTGTGGGTGAGCCGGTCCATGGCCTCGGCCTCCGCTTCGGGCAGGGTCCCGAGGTACTTGCGGCGCAGGCGTTCGGCGGACAGCTGGATGGGAGTCAAGGGGTTCTTGATCTCATGGGCGAGGCGTCGCGCCACCTCGCTCCAAGCGGCATCGCGCTGGCCCTTGATGAGCGCCGTGATGTCGTCGAAGACGATGACATAGCCGCTGTCGCGGTCGCTGCCGCCCATGAGCGGCGTGCCCCGGCACAGGAGCACCTGGCGGCCGCCGGCACCGAAGAGCTGGACCTCTGCCCGCCAGTCCGCCGTCCCCGCGCGGGCCGCACCCCGTACCGCCTCGCAAAGCGGCCGCAGGTGAGGATGCTGTTCCGCCGCCACGGCCAGCGCGGTGCCGCGCTCTGTATCGAGATCGATGCCCAATATCCTGCTCGCGGCGGCATTGGCCGTGCGCAGCCGCAGTTGCCTGTCGAGGGTCAGGACGCCCGAGGACAGGCGCCCCAGCACCGCCTCCAGATAGGCCCGCTGGGCCTCGACCTCGTCGCGCGCGCGCCCGATCTGGCGGGTCATGTCGTTGAAGGACTGGACCAGGAAGCCGAGCTCGTCGCGGCTCGCGACCGGCAGTTCCTGGCTGTAGTCGCCGGCCGCCACGCTGCGGGTGCCCTCGGCCAGATCGCGGATCGGGGCGGTCACGCGCCGGGCGCAGTACAGGGCCGCGAAGATCGCTGCCAGGATGGTGAACACCAAGACCAGGGTGAGGGTCATTGCGAAGCTCAGCTTGAGCTGTTTGCGTAGATAGGCCAGCCCTTTGTATTTGTCATAGGCGCGTTCCACGTTTTCGGCCAGCGCATTGACATCGCGGGACACGGGGTAGAGTGCCTGCAGATAGCCCGGGTCGCCGCCCGGACCGAGCTCCTCGACCGGCACCACGACCCGTACCGCCAGCTTGCCGCTGCGGATCGGGTCGAGCCCGATATAGGACTGACCCTGGCGCAGCTGGAGCAGGATGGGCGCGCTCGGGAGCTCGGGGATCATCTCGGGGCTGGCGCTGCTGATTGCGACGATGGCGCCGCGCCGGGACATGAGCAGCAACTCGTCGGCGCCGTGCTCGGTACGCAGATGATCGAGCCCGATGGGCAGGCTCGGGTTGGCGACGATGGTGCTGTCCGGGTCGCGCAGCTCGCGGAGGTCGAGGGGGCTGCCGTCCGGGGGGCCTTGGGTCAGCTGCTCGGCCAGCTCCTCGGTCTGGCGCAGGAGCTTGCGGGTGCCTTGGTCGATGGTGTTACGGCTGAGCTTGAGGGCGTCTTCGAAGGCGCGCTCGATGCGCAGGTCGAACCAACTGTCGATGCCCCATCGTAAAAAGTCACGGGAAAACACGAACACGACGAGCGCGGGGAGCAACGCCAGCGCGACGAACAGGCCGAGGAGGCGCGCCCGCAGCCGCGCCCCCGGCCGGCGCTCGCGCAGATCCCGATACAGGCGCCGCATCTGTACTGCGATGAGCACGACGAAGAGCACCAGTCCGGCCGCGTTGATGGCGAGCAGGACGACGTACAGCTCGCCGAAGCGCGCCGCATCGTGGGTGACATCGCTCAGGAGGATCAGCGAGGCGAGCAACAGCAGGGTGAGCGCGATGCCCGCCGACAGGGTCCCGCGCGAGCGCCGGCCAGAAGGGAAAGAAGACATGGGCCCGCTCATGGGTTCAATTCCCATCGGTACCAGGGGCTCCCGATCCGCCACTCGGATGACAGGTAGGCGACCAGGCGCAGCGGGCCCGGCAGGGCAGCGAGGTCGAGGCGCGCCCGGACGGCCGCCTCGTAGCGGTACCCGGGCCGCAGGGAACGCTCGTCGATCACCGGGATCTCCTTGCGCTCGCCGAGCGCATCGGCGGCGTCCTCGATCGAAGGAAAGCTGTCCTGCTCACCGGTGATCAGGTTGGTGACGAGGTAGTGGCCGGAGAGCGCATGATGCTCGACCCGATAGCGCTGCCGGACCCCCCCGATACGCTTGTCCCACCAATATTCCCGCAATTCCGAGATCTCGACCTCGACGAGCAGGGTCAGGGGCACACCGCTCCGGAGCGCCTTGAGCGGCTCACCGGCGATCCCGAAGCGCAGCGTCGCGTCGAGCACATAGAGCCCGTGGGAGCGCCGCAAAGTGGCATCTTCGATGGTGATCGGCGAACCCGCCGCCTCGGCCGCGGAGGCCCCTACCAGGCAGAGGACGAGCAGTGCTTGGGCGCCGGGAGCGGCTGGCATCGCACCGTTCACGCGCTCGCGCCCGGGTCTCCGAAACCGGCATCATAGAGGTCGTCCCATGGCCGGCCGGCGAGCCGCCGCATCAAGCTAAACGCCTTCGGCCTTCTCGAGCAGGGCATACCCGTCCATCCCGTCCTCACCCGGCAGGATCTGCCGGCCGGCGCCGGTATCACGGCCCCAGTCTGCCTCGACAGGCACCAGACGGGCGTCCCGGTGTGTGTCCAAAAATGGCGTGATGCGATGAGCATTTTCCGAAGGAAGAACGGAACCGGCAGCAGGCGCGCAAACCTCCCGCTCCTTGCAGATCCGGTAGGTCGTCACGACCGTCATGCGGTCTCTTCCGGTGCGGTGACAGAGGCTCATGGCCTGCGTCCGCACGAGATCCAGCCGCATCGTCAAGCCCCTGCGTGCGCTCGCATCGAAGGATGCTTATCCTATCACTACCGCAACCGGGCAGGGATCCGCGGCTTTGCGCTCGCGTCACAGCATACGACAACGATGTGGTCCATAGCCTTTTCCCCTTCCCCCGGGCCGCTCGTCCCGCCCCCACGGTCTATGGGCCCAGACGGCCCGAGAAAGACGGGGGTCCGCCAAGGCGTCCGGGATCGGCGCAAAGGCCCGCGGTCCCGGTGTACCCGCCGAGGCCCGCCCCCGTGCGGACCACCCCATCACCGGCCCGTCCGACGCAACAGTACCTGTTGCAAGACCGCGTTGAAATTTCCATGCTCATCCTCTCCTCCGATCCGAATTTGGAGATCGCTCGGCGCATGGAGCGGAAGATTCAATGATATCCGTTCGCGATTTCTCAGTGTAATTCACAAATATTAAGGACTATGCAATGTTTCGCGTGACTACGAAGAAGGAGTACTGGCATTATTTAGACGCGGGCGCGGCCAAACCGAATAGAGGCACACTAAAGGACGTACAGGATGCCTTCATCCTGTACGCCCTGCGTGGGGTTGAGAAGAAACGTATCCTGGAACTCGGGGGCGGCAACTCGCGCGTTCTCCCGTTACTGGCAGAACGCAACGAGTGCTGGAACCTCGACAAGTTTGAAGGACTTGGCGGCGGCCCGATTAAAGCGCAGAAGGGCCGTGGGATTCGAATTATTAGAGAATATATGGGTTCGTTTTCTGAAGAACTTCCGAGCCAGTACTTCGACTACGTCATATCGATCTCTGCTGTAGAACACATTCACCACGAATTCTTCTCGGCATCGATGAGAGACTGTACACGCGTCCTAAAGCCCGGCGGGCTCATGTTTCACGCGATCGATCTATATCTTCTTGACGATATCGATCAACACCCCCATGGAACGCGTCAAAGTTCGAGACTTGGCTTGTACCGGTCGATACCCGAGATAGTCGAGGGCGCGTGCGAATGGATCGAGCCCCCTGTTGTCGATGAAAACGTTACTGCCAGGGCAAGTTTCGCGGTCAATTCAGTCGACGAGCTCTACGCCTGGAACGTGTCGGCTCCCGCTTTGATTGATGTCCGTGAAATCGCAGTCTCCTGCAACCTGGAGGTCGGCCTGCGGAAGGCTCCGTGACGAAACGCACTCTGGTGAAGCAGATTGATCGTTTGCAGGTTGGCGTAAGACAAGCAACGATCGTTGCGCGCCGGCGGGCATCGCTGTGCTGATACTACCCGACCGAAGGGCGGCCCTCTTTCGGGATAAAGATGAAATTCTTCACGTAGCGCTCAGGCCTGCCTGATTCTCGGCGCGGCCCGACTTGATATCGCTCCCACGAAAAATTCGATATGTGCTTAACCACACCATTGCCAAGGGAAAAGCCGTCGTAGTTTAGATCACGAAGTAATCCAAATACGTCGTCTGCCGCCGCACCTACATGCGCATATTCGTTTTCCAGGAACAGATTCGGACGGTCGCGCTGCAAAGTAGCGATTGCACCCTTGAGAACGACGTTCTCGTGCCCCTCGACATCGATCTTGATGAACCCGATGTCTTTGAGATCAAGATCGTCGATGCGACTTCCCGGCACCTTGACGATCGCGAAATGACCTTCTCGTTTTCGGTCTAGGGACGCACCGTTATTCGTCCACCCCTTCCGTCCCCTCGGCACAACCAATTCGACGTCGGAGGTCCGGTCGGTAAGCGCCATGTGGTATACGGTAACATTCCTATCCAGACGACGCGTTTAAGCACATTAAACGGCAGCGGATTTGGCTCGAATGCATGGACATGGGGAGAGTAGCGGGCGAGGAAATGCGTGAAAAGACCATAATTCGCGCCAACGTCTAGGCTGATGCGTTTGGGATCCACGACAAATCTTAGCAGCCCCGAGCACGCGGTCAAAGAGATGGCGCCCCATTGCTAAGGTATCGAGCACCCTGGAACGGCTCGGGCTGGAAGGCCGGATCATGAGCGGCGCGCCTACCACAAGATACGCTGCGAGACCCGCCGATCCCGCTACCTTCTGAGACGGATCCACTTCATGTACTTGTACGAGCGGAAACGGTAGTAACCCCGAAATGGAATGCATTTGAACTTAACGCATGGACAATATGATCCGAGAATCTAGCTGTCGGCATTTAGTGGCTCCTCCGCGGAATCCGTGGGTGCAAGAGGGCACGGGCGTATGACCCCGATCCCCGAGCAGGGGGTCGTTATCCACCGCCACGAGGCGGGCCGCGGGCGAGGTCTCGAGGACGCATCGTTGAGAGCCAGGAAAGGATGGTGGCTGACTGGGTGCGCCTATCGTACGAGCTGCTCGCGCGCATCCCGACGCGGATCATCCACGAAGTCAAAGGGGTCAACCCACGTCTGCTACGCCACCTCGAGCAAGCCTCCCGCGACCATCGAGTGGGGGTGTGCCGGTCCGGCGCGCGGCGCGCCCGAGCGCCGATGGGGGCTACAGCGAAGGCACACCCGAAGCGCGGTAGCGGGAATCCTCGGTGAAAAGAGCTTCGACGCGGTAGCTACCGTCCGCCTGGCGGGAAGCTTTCACGTCCTCGGCCCCCGTGGCTTCGAAATCCTCGAGAAGCTCGGGAACCTTGTCCTTGGGAACATCGGTAAGGACTTCAAGTCGGGGTTGTTTCATGATGCAGTCTCCGTTTAGGGAATCTGAAGTTCTCGGATGGCTTGGGCACGCTGCCCAGTATACTGCGGCTTGCTCAAGAAGGAAACCACGCTTTCGTCGATCCCATTCTTGGTGAGCCACGTCATGAGCTCTTTCTCGTGGGCCGGATCGACCATGCCGCCCGGTTTCCAGAAGCTCTTGATCCTGTCGATGTCGGGAATCCGAATTTCTCGGATGGCTTGGGCGCGCTGCGAAGCATACTCCGCCTTGTTCAGGAAGGAAACCACGCTTTCGTGGATCCCCTTCTCGGTGAGCCACGTCTTGAGGCGTTTCTCGTGGGTCGGATCGGCCTTGCGGTCCGGTTTCCAGAAGGTCTTGAGCGTCTCGCTGTTGGTATCCACCCCGGCCTGGGACGAAGCCACCTGGGGCGCCGGCGGCTGGTCGGCCCGGCTAAACGCGCGTGCGAGAAAGAGGCGTGTAATGAGATAGCCGGCCATGAATCCCGCGATGACAAAGAAGACGATGAAGGCGGAGGAAAAAGAGGCGGCAGCCTGGGAAGGCGCGCCCGCCTCGGCTGTCGCGAAGCTCCTGGCCATCCAGTCCGACGCCCGGTA
>JBOIDT010000123.1:0-8567 GCA_050740755.1 Gammaproteobacteria bacterium | reverse complement strand
TGGGCGCCCACAAGCGACGGCCGCCCACCTACACCGTCGGATCGACCGGGCCACACCGTCACAGTCACAGTAACAGTCAATTGACAGCACCCGGCTCCCTGCCTACGATGCCGCGCTTCTGATAGAATGCCGCCCGCTTTTGATAGAATGTCGCAGTGATGAAGACCTTCGTAGCCAAACCCGATACCGTCACCCACCACTGGTACGTGGTCGATGCAGAGGGTCAGGTCCTGGGACGGCTCGCGAGCGAGATCGCCAAGCGCCTGCGCGGCAAGCACAAGCCCGAGTACACCCCCCACATCGACACCGGCGACTATATCGTGGTGGTCAATGCCACCAAGGTGAGGGTCACCGGCAACAAGGCGCACGCCAAGGTCTATTATTCGCATTCCGGCTATCCCGGCGGCCTCAAGGAAGCGCGCTTTGAGGAGCTGCTCGCCAAGGCGCCGCACAGGGTAATAGAGAAGGCCGTCAAGGGCATGTTGCCGAAGGGTCCTCTGGGACGCGCCATGTATCGGAAGCTCAAGGTCTTCCCCGGCGCGACGCACAGCCACAGCGCTCAACAGCCTCAGGTGCTACAACTGACGTGAGGTCAGAATCCCCGATAGCGGAATCCCCAATGTCAGAATCCCGAATGGCCGAGTCGGTCTATCAGGCCGTAGGGCGGCGCAAGAACGCGACGGCGCGGGTATTTTGTCGGCGCGGCCAAGGGTCGATCACGATCAACCGGCGCAGCCTGGAGGCCTACTTCGGGCGAGAGACCGCGCGGATGATCGTACGACAGCCCTTGCAGGCCACCGACCTCAGCGGGAAGTTCGACTTCCAGGTGACCGTCAGCGGCGGCGGCATCTCCGGCCAGGCCGGGGCGGTGCGGCATGGTATCACCCGCGCACTCATCGCCTACGACGAAGGGCTCAAGGGCGTCCTCCGGCGCGCCGGTCTCGTGACCCGCGATGCCCGCCAGGTCGAACGCAAGAAGGTCGGGCTGCACAAGGCTCGGAAGCGGCCGCAGTACTCCAAGCGATAAGGCCCTGCCGGGACGCCGGGCGCGCCTATCCCGCGCCTCCAGTGGAGAAACTTGGGGGATCGTCTAGCGGTAGGACTACGGACTCTGACTCCGTCAACCCTGGTTCGAATCCAGGTCCCCCAGCCAAACGTATGGCGGGTCGCGCTCGAGTCACGGCGGGGTACGTGATGGGTGCCGGCCCCCGCCATTCTAGCTAGCGGCGGCTTAGCCCTACCCGTCATGTCCAGGGACCAGCCCACTTGCCGGGCATGTGCTTTGCCTTTCCTTTCCGTCTAGTCGTGGCGAGGATTGACCCAGGTGGTGGACGCCGGCCTCGGGCGGGGCGCCAGAGCGCTGGCTCCGGTCGGTAGCGCCATCATGATTTCGCGGGGTCCGTTTCCGGCCTGGCGCTGTACCTCAGGCGCGGCCGAACATCGCGGGGGGCAAGGGTTTGCACCTCGCACATTCCGAGGGGTGGCGTATGAAATACTTACGGTGGTACTGCGCGGCGCTGGCCTTTCTGTGCGCCGGGGCTTGGGCCGGCTACCCGCGGGTCGGCGACGATGATCTGGCGGCGGGCCCACGGCACCGGCTCGCCACGATCCTGATCGCCGGGTACCTGTCGACCTACCACTACAAGAAGGTGCCGTTCAACGACGCGCTCTCGGCCGAGGTGCTCAAGCGCTACGTCGAGACCCTCGACCCCAATCGCAGCTATTTGTTGCAGCAAGACGTGCAGGCCTTCTCCGTCCATCGGGATCGCCTCGATGAGGCCTTGCGCGAAGGAGAGATCGGTCCGGCCTTCGAGATCTTCAAGGTGTTCCGCCGGCGTCTCGACGAGCGCATGACCTACGCCAAGGCGCTACTGCGACAGCCATTCGACTTCCGCGTCGAGGAAGACCACGTCATCGACCGCAGCAAGGCGGCCTGGCCCGCGAACCGCGCCGAGCTCGAAGAGCTGTGGCGGAAACGGGTCAAGAACGATGTCCTGGAGTTGCGCGTCGCGGGGAAAGACCCTGCGGAGACCACCAAGACCCTCACGGATCGCTACGCCGGCCTCGTTCAGCAGACCTATCAGCTCAATGCCGACGACGTCTTCGACATCTTCATCAACGCCTACGCCTTGTCCATCGAACCGCACACGGCCTATTTCTCACCGCGCAGCTCCGAGGACTTCCGCATCCGGATGAGCTTGTCGCTCCAAGGCATCGGCGCGGTGCTGCGCAGCGAAAACGGATACACCGTGGTGCAGCAGGTGGTTCCCGGCGGTCCGGCCGACCAGAGTGGAAAGCTGCACGACGATGACCGCATCGTGGCCGTGGGCGAGGGCCGGCAAGGTGAAGCGGTGGATGTCATCGGATGGCGGCTGGACAAGGTCGTGGACCTGATCCGGGGAAAGAGAGGCACGGTGGTCCGGCTGCGGATCATCCCGAAAGGCAGCGCGCCGGAGGCCGGGACCACGACCATCACCCTGACGCGCGACACCATCAAGCTCGAGGACCAGGCCGCCAAGAAGTCGATGATAGAGGTCGGCCGGTCGGGTTCGATCAGCAAGATCGGCGTGATCAAACTCCCGGCCTTCTACATCGACTTCGAGGCCCGAGCGCGCGGGGACCGCCACTACCGGAGCACGACACGCGACGTGCGCCAACTGATGGGCGAGCTGGTCCGTGACGGCGCGCGGGGCATCGTCATCGACTTGCGAGGCAACGGGGGCGGATCGTTATTGGAGGCCAATGAGCTGACCGGTCTCTTCATCCAGGAAGGGCCGGTCGTCCAGGTTCGTGATGCCGATGGCGATCTCGATATCAACGAAGACAACGATCCGGAAATTGCCTACGGCGGACCGCTCGCGGTCCTGGTGGACCGGCAGAGTGCGTCGGCGTCGGAGATCTTCGCCGGCGCGATCCAGGATTACCGGCGCGGGCTGATCGTCGGCGAACCGACCTTCGGAAAGGGCACCGTACAAAACCTCATCGACCTCGACAGTCTGGGCCGCCGGGGCCGCGGGAACCTTGGCCAGATCAAGGCGACGGTGGCCCAGTTCTTCCGAGTCAACGGCGCCAGCACCCAGCACCGAGGCATCGAACCGGACGTCACCTTCCCGACACCCCTGCAATCGTCCGATCATGGGGAGCGCGGGCTGGAGCACGCCTTGCCCTGGGACCGCGTCGATCCCGCCGAGTACGTCCCCGCAGCGGGGGTGCCGCAACGTACCCTCTTTGATCTGCGCACGCGTCACCAGCAGCGGCTGGCAAGCTCCCCGATCTTCAAGCTCCTCACCGAGCAAGCGGAGCATGCGCAGCAGATAGAAGAACGGAACCGAGTCACTCTGGCGGAAGACAAACGTCGTGCCGAGCGGAGCGCCTGGGAGGGGATGCGCGCTGAGCTCGAAAAGCAACTGCGCCTGGCCTTCGCCGGGGGTCCGACCCCCGTGAAGGACAGCGCGGTACGTAAGGACAGCAAAGACGAGGTCGACGTCGGCGCACCGCTTCTCCATGAGACCGCGGAGGTTCTATTGGATTTCATCGACCTGATGAAACCGGTGACGACCCGCCGCGCCGAAGACCCGCAGAGACCCGAGCGCGATTCGGGCTTCGTGAAACGCTAGCTAGCGAGACTTCCCCGGCGCGGGACACGACGCACCTTCAGCGGGCGTTCCAGTAACGCGCGGTTTCATCCCGGTACCGCGCCGGACTTCCCACCCCGTCGCCGATCCGGAACCGGATGGCGCCGGCCTCCGCCGTGCTCAGCGTTTCGGCGCCGCGGTTGGCGTAGCGCTCGCGGACCTCGGGCGCCGGGAAACCCCAGCGATTGCGGTAGCCCGCGGGAAAAACCACGTAGCTCGGAGACACCGCCGCGACGAAGCCCGGGGTCGATGAGGTCTTGCTGCCGTGATGGGGTGCGACCAGGACCTCGGCCTGCAATGCCGGACCGAGCCGTCGGACCAGGCGCGCCTCGGCCCCGTGCTCGATATCGCCCGGGATGAGCACCGCGCGGGCGCCGGTCGAGACCCGGAGCACGCAGGAGCGCTCGTTGTCGGAGCCGGTGGCGCCGGCCTCTGGATGCAGCACCGTAAACGACACACCCTCCCACTTCCAGTGCTGGCCGGCCTCGCAGGGGACGGTGCGGCCCCTATTTCTCGCTTCTGGGGGGATCTCCTGCGGGACGCTGGTCAGGATACGGCCGACCGACACCTCGGCCAAGAGGCTCTCTAGGCCGCCCAGATGGTCGTTATCGCCATGACTCGCCACCAAGGCATCGATGTGCGCGATGCCGCGCTCCCGCAGAAAGGGGACCACGGCCGCCCGGCCCGCGTCGAGGCGCTCGCTGAACCTGGGCCCGGTGTCGTACACGAGGACGTGGCGGTGCGTCTCCGCTACGGCAGAGAGGCCTTGGCCGACATCCAGCACCGTGAACCATAGCTCACCCGGCGGCGGACGTGCGGGCGCCTGGAGGAAAAGCGGCAGGAGCCAGATGAGACCCGTGAAACGCCCCGGCACGCCGCGCGGCGCGAGCAGCAGCAAGGTGCCGATGACGGCGCTCGCGGCAACCCCCGGCGTCGGCCGAGGTAGGTGCCAGGTCGCGAATTCGAGATCGGACAGGCCCTCCAGGTAGATCCAGATCCATGCCAAGGCCTCGACGGCCCCCTGCAGAAGCAGGGTCGCGAGTGGCTCCGAGACCCACAGCAACGCGGTGCCGAGGAGCACCAATGGCACGACAACGAAGGTCACCCACGGGACCGCCAGTAGGTTGGCGAGCGGACCCAGCACGGGGTTCTGACCAAACAAGAAAAACAAGAGCGGCATGAGCCCCAGCCCCATCACCCAGTGGACCCGGCCGAACCTCCACCACAGGCCCCGGACCGAAACGCGCCCGGCCATGGCATACAGGAGGATCGCGACCGCCCCGAACGACAACCACATCCCCGGCGCCAGAACGGCCAGCGGGTCGAGCAAGAGGACCACCCACAGCGCCGCGGCCAGGAGGTCGATGAGCCACCAGCTTCGGTGGGACCACAGACCGATCATGACCACCGCGATCATCACCAGCGAACGCACCGCGGGGACGGCGAAACCCGCGAGTGCCGCGTAACCCCAGGCCATCAAGAGACCGGTGACCGCGCCCACGCGGGGTGCGGCGAGATAAAGGACCGTACGCGCGGGCAGAGACCACAACCAGCGTCCTAGCAGATAACCGATGAGCCCCAGGAAACCGACGTGCAAGCCGGAGATCGCGACCAGATGACTGGTGCCGGTGCGGTTGAAGACGTCCCACTGCACCGGGCCTATCGCCTGCTGGACCCCTACCGCCAGGGCCGTGACGATCCCCGTTTCCGGCCGGTCCCCTAAATGATGCCGGAGTGCGTAGGAGATGGCCATCCGCAGGCGCTCGATGACCTGACCCTGGGCCGGCCGGAGGCGCGTGTTCGCGGTCCCCGAGACCACATAGCCGGCGGCGCGCACGCCCTGCCGGAACAGGAAACCCTCGTAGTCCAGCCCGCCGGGGTTCGTCATGCCGTGCGGACGCTTGAGGCGCGCGAGGAGGCGCCAGATCTCCCCGGGCACCGGCCGACGCTCGTTTCGATACTGGGCGTTTCGACGATACCAGGTCAGGCGCACGCGCCCGGGCGGCGGCCAGGCGCGCCCCAGACCCGTGAGCCTGGCAACCTCTACATCGAACCGCTGCGCGTCACCGAGATCGAGCGGGAGGCCCACGATGCGACCCTCCAGGGTGACGGTCTCACCTTCGAGCGCCCCCGGCAACGGGTCGGAGAGCACGAGGTCGGCCCGCCATACGGCCCACAGGAACCCGAGCATGAGGAACGCCGCGATCCGCAGCCGCGGGACGGCAATGGCCGCGAGCCCCGCCAGGGCCAAGGGCGCATACCAGAGCTCCGGCAGCTCCGTGAGTTGCTGGGCGAGCAGGATCCCGGCGAGGAAACTCAGGGCGCCGGAATGCACGAGCCGTCTTCCGTGACGATGTGGCCGGGCGGTATCATCTCCGGCGCCTGTGCATCCGGTCCGGCGGCCAGGGCCGATAAACGCATCCGTACCCGCACTCGTTTCCCCGAGAGCCATGGACCTCCGAGACCTCTTTCATCGCTTCCTGCCGAGCCGCCAGGCCCTGTACGGGAACCGCTTCGTCACCTTCCTGGGCCACCGGCTTCACCACCCGGGCCTGTGGCACATCAATCGCCGCTCGGCGGCCTGGGCGGTTTCCATCGGCCTCTTCATCGCCTTCATCCCACTTCCCGTACACATGCCGCTCGCGGCGATCTGCGCGGTGGCGCTGCGCATCAATCTGCCGATCCTGATCCTGGCCTGCCTGGCCACGAACCCCTTGACCGTGGTCCCGTTCAGCGTGCTCGCCTACCACACGGGCGCCTGGCTGCTGCAGGCGCCCCCTAGCGCCGAGTTTACCCCCAGTTTCGAATGGCTGGCGAACACCGTGAGCAGCGGCTGGGTGGTGCTGTCCGTCGGATCGCTGGCACTGGGCGCAATCTTCGCCATCCTGGGCTTTTTTACGGTTCAGGGCGTGTGGCGCTGGCATCTCCTGCGACGCTGGAGGACGCGCCGGCAGAAACGCCTCGGACTCGCGGGCTAGAACGGATCGAGTCTCCCGTCCGTCAGGTGCAGAACGCGGTCCATGCGCCGGGCGAGCTGCAGGTCGTGGGTCACGATCACCAGGGTGGTGCGGTAGTGCCGGTTCAGTGCCAGCATCACCTCGAAGACCTGCGCGGCGGTGTGCTCGTCGAGATTGCCGGTGGGCTCGTCCGCGAGCACGCACGCCGGCCGGTTGGCCAGGGCGCGGGCCACCGCCGCGCGCTGGCGTTCGCCGCCGGACAGCTCGCTCGGCTTGTGTGCCAGCCGATCGCCCAGGCCCACGCCCACCAGCACCTCTTCGCCGCGTTCGCGTGCCTCGCGGGTGCCGGTACCGCCGATGAGCAGGGGCAGGCAGACGTTTTCGAGGGCGGTGAACTCCGGGAGCAGGTGATGGAATTGATAGACGAAACCGAGCGTGCGATTGCGCAACCGCCCGCGTGCCGCCTCGCCGAGTTTGTTGACCACCCGGCCCGCGATACATACCTCGCCCGCGCTCGGCACGTCGAGGCCCCCTAAGAGGTGCAGGAGCGTGCTCTTCCCGGAGCCCGACGCCCCCACGATGGCGAGGCGTTCCGCGCCCGCGACGGCGACGTTCACGCCGCGCAGGACCGCGACTTCCAAACCCCCTTCGCTGAAGGTCTTGTGCAGATCACGGCACGACAGGACGACCCCATCGTCCCTGTCATTCATAACGCAGCACTTCGGCGGGTTGGGTACGGGCGGCGCGCCAGGCGGGATACAGGGTGCCGACGAGACAGGTGCCGAACGCCGCCAGCGTGATCGCGAAGACATCCGGCCAACGCATGTCGGAGGGCAGCTCGCTGATGTAATAGAGGTCCGGGGGCAGGAAGCGCGTGTGCAGCGACCCCTCGAGGGCCCGCACCACGGCATCGACGTGGGTCGCGAGCCACACCCCGCCACCCATTCCGAGCAAGGTCCCCGCGAACCCGATCACGGTCCCCTGGACGATGAAGATCCGCATGACACCAGCCGGACCGAATCCCAGGGTGCGCAGGATGGCGATGTCCGCGGCCTTGTCGTTCACCACCATGACCAAGGTCGAGACGATATTGAAGGCCGCGACCGCGACCACCAGCATCAGGATTACGAACATCACGACCTTCTCCGTCTTGAGGGCCCGGAAGAAGCTCGCGTGCTCCTGTGTCCAATCCACGACCCGGTAACGGGGTGCGATCCGCGAGGCGATCTCGCGGCCGACGAGGGGGGCGGCGAACTGATCGGCCAGCCTCAGGCGGATACCGGTGAACCCATCGATCCGAAAGAGCCGTGCGGCGTCGGCCACGTGGACGAGGCAGAGCGCGCTGTCGTACTCGTGCGTCCCCGCCTCGAAGACCCCGATGACCGTGAACTGTTTCAGCCGCGGCAGGACCCCGGCGGGGGTGGCGATGGATTGCGGCGTGATGAGCGTGATCTTGTCTCCGATGTCGGCTCCGAGCGTACGCGCGAGCTCGACGCCCAGGATCGTGCCGAACCGACCGGGGGCGAGACCGGCCAGACGCCCGGCCACCATGCGCTCTGCGATCACCGACACCTCCCGCTCCACCTCGGGTAAGATGCCCTGCACCACCACGCCCTGGACGTTGCCCAGGTGCGTCAGCATCGCCTCGGCCCGGAGGTACGGCGCCGCGCCCACTACCTGCGGATGGCTCTTGACCGTGTCGGCCAGCGCCTGCCAGTCCCGCAAGGGCCCGGCGCGGTCGATCACGGTGGCATGGGCCGTCATCCCCAGGATCCGGGATCGAAGCTCGCGCTCGAAGCCGTTCATGACGGACAAGACCGTGATGAGCGCCATGACGCCCAGGGAAACACCCAGCATCGAGGTGAGGGAGATGAAGGAAATGAAATGGTTGCGGCGCTTGGCCCGGGTATAGCGGAGCCCGATGCAGAGCCCGAGCGGTCTGAACATGGCCGGGCATTATAGCGGAAAGGCCCCT
>JBOIDT010000122.1:3340-8581 GCA_050740755.1 Gammaproteobacteria bacterium | reverse complement strand
TTGCCCGAACAGCCGATCCCGGCCTGGTCCTCCCTTCAGGACATCGTTTCCCCCACCTCCGAACAGCTGATCGTTGCCGCGATTACCGAACAGCTTATCGCGACCCGGACCACCGCAAATGATGTCGTCGCCGTCGAGCCCGGCGATCGTGTCGTTGCCGGCCAGTCCATGAATGACATCATTGTCCGGGGTGCCGGCGAGGTGGTCGTTGCCATCGGTCCCGACGATGGTCGCCGGGCGGCCCATACACAGGACCGGAGGTGGCGGTGGCGGGGGCGGAACCGCACAGGCGACCGGAGGCGGTGGCAGCGGGGGTGGCTGTAGCGATGCACCAAGCGCGGCGTCGGCCAGGATGAGCCCGAAGCCGCTGCCGCAGTCGAAGCCGGTGTCGAACGCCGGCGTCGCCGGATCGTCCATGTCGACGGCCGTGTTTTTCAAGACGGAATAGAGGGCATCAGGCCCGATCGACGGATTCAGGTCGATCATCAAGGCGGCGACGCCGGCGGCATGCGGGGCGGCGGCCGAGGTCCCGAAGAAGTTTGGGAAACCGGTGCCATCCGTGTCGCTCCCGAAAAACGTGGTGTCGGTCCCATCCGGCGCCGTGATGTCCGGCTGCTGGCGGATCTCCGGTGTGGCGAGCCGGTTGCCGGAGGTGTCGAAGAGGATGGGGGTGCCCCCGGCCGACGAGAACGTCTCGATGATCGGCGGGTCCTGCCCGAACGCGGGCGTCTGCCGGTAGTCGGCAGCGCCGACTCCGAGCCCTCCGAGTGCCGCGCTGTGGCCCCAGGAAGCCCCGGTCTTGGTATCGAACTCGTTGATCGTGATGGCGCTGCTCCCGACGTTCACCGTCTTCATCACCCCGGGGTTCGGCCCGGAGAACCGCCCGATGATCACGCCGAAGGTGGTGGCGGGACCCGCATTGGTGAAGGAGAACATCTCTACGGGATCCCCGCCGACGTCGTCGGTAGCGCTGCCGGCAAGGAGGGTGTTACAGGCCTCGTTGGTGAGGACGATGTCCATGTCGCTTGCCGAGCCCGGCGGGCCGCTGACCGAGAAGAAGGGCTGGTCCCATTGATAGACGAGCGTCAACGTACGGCCCACCGGGATGGTGATTTGCTGGCAGGTATCGACTCCGGCACCCGAATCGAAGTCGTGCGCCTCTTCGGACCCGAAGCCGATGTCGAAGAACTGGCCGCTCGGGCGGAAGGGCGCCTCGTAGGCCTGGCGATCCGCATTGCCGGCCGCGCTGAAATAGGCCACCCCCATCCCTTTGACGGTATCGACGGCCTGGGTGACGATCCCGTCCTGATAGAAGGGCTCGGCGAAATAGATGATATCGTCGTTGATGACCTTCGCCCCGGCGTTGGCGAGATCGATGATGCCCTGGGCGAAATCGGCCTGGCCGTTGAACGCCGTGCGGAAAGCCTGGGTGGCTCCGGGGGCGATATCACGGATTAGCTCCATCATGCCCCGCCCTTCGTCCGTCGCGTCGGTGCACGGGTTCAGCTCCTCCAGCACGATGACCCCCGCGGGCAGATCGCCGCTCGCGACGCCAAGCGCGGCGCCCCCGAGGCAGTCGTAGCTGTCCGACAGAGTGCCCACCATGACCCCGGTGCCGTCGACCCCGAAGGCCGTGCGACCGAGGTCCGCGCGCATCGCGGCGTCCCCCTGGCTGGTCACGTCGCCGACATGGGTGGCCGCATAGGCGGGACGGGCGAGCTGCAGGGAGGAGAGGCTCTTGAGCCCGGGGATGGCCCTGATCGGCACGCGGCCCGAGACCGTACGCCCGAACACTGTCACCTTGTCCGCCCCGAGCGCGCGCAGATCGGCGGCGAGGGCTTCCGGATCGCCCGAAGCTGCTGTATCGATGACCACCGATCCCCCGGCGATGGGCGCGATCGTATTGCTCGACCGGAAGGCCGGGGTGGCAACCCCTCGCCCGCTCGTCTGCTTCAGGTATGCCTGGTGCTCCGCGTGTAACGCCAGGAGATCGGCGCCCACCTCGGCCATGGCGGCCTTCGAGGGCGAGGCGCCGATCCAGAGGGTCTCGGTCCGGCGCAGCTCGATCACGGGAGGGACGGCGTCCCGGCCCGAGGCCGGTGGGGCAATCGAGCCGAGGACAACGGCCGCGAGCGCGAGGTTCAGGATGGTTCGCATCGCGGCGCCGCCCTAACCGCCCACGTCCTCGACGTGAGTGGTCGCATAGGCGGGGCGGGCGAACTGCAGGGAGGAGAGGTCCTGGAGCGCCGGGATGGCCGTGATCGGCAGGCGGATCGAGACCATGCGTCCGAACACCGTGACGTTCTCTGCGCCGAGCGCGCGCAGATCGGCGGCCAGGGCCTCGGGGTCGTCGGATGCCGTGGCATCGATGACGACGGATCCCCCGGCGACGGGCGCGATCGCATTGCTCGACTTGAAGGCCGGGGCGGGCGGTCCTTGTCCGCTCGTGTCCTTCAGGTGCGCCTGGTACTCCGCGTACAGGGCCAGGAGGTCCTGACCCACCTTGGCCGTGGCGTCCTTCGAGGGCGAGGCGCCGATCCCGAGGGACTCGGCCCCGCGCAGCTCGATCACACGCTTCTCCGTGTCTTGGGCCGAGAGGGGTGGGGCGGTAGAGGCGAGGACGATGGTCGCAAGCGCAAGGTAGCGGTAGGGTTGGGAACGCGTCTGTCTACGCGTAGTCATCACGGATCTCCTTAGGGTTCGGTCGGTATCATCGGCATTGCCCCCGGGACAGGGTGCCTGTCCCTAGAGGACACCCGCCCGGCCGCAGGCCGTGCCAGGCAGATCGCTCTTCCATCTGAGACGATGAATCGCGCTCTCCAACCTGGCTCGATCGATTCCACCGTCTCAGGCATGACATGGGCGCCGTGCTTATACCATAGGCGGGGTCGGGCGTCTGTTTTTCTTCGGCAGCAGAACGTCTTGCCCGAGGCAGGGGGTGGTGCGGAATGCGGTTGTCCGAGGGCGCAGCCGTCCAGTGTCGGGACAAGCGTGTGGCCAGGTGCAGCTACGATCGGCGGGCGGGCGCCGCGGCCCCGGTGCTTCGCCGCGGTCAACGGGACCACCGCCACGCCGATATCAGGCCGTGCGCGCTTCCGACCGATCCCGATGATGCCCCGATGACACCCCGATCACACTCCGGCCGGTAGTTCCAACACCCATGTCCGTCGCCGTCGTCTACAGCCGCGCCCAGGTCGGGATCGAGGCGCCGCTCGTGACCATCGAGGTGCACCTGTCGAACGGCCTCCCGGGGCTGTCCATCGTCGGCCTGCCCGAGGCGGCGGTGAAGGAAAGCAAGGACCGGGTCCGCAGCGCGCTGCTCAACTCCCAGTTCGAGTTTCCGCTCAGGCGTATCACCATCAACCTGGCGCCGGCCGATCTGCCCAAGGAAGGCGGGCGCTTCGATCTGGCCATCGCGCTGGGCGTCCTGGCCGCATCCGGTCAGCTCGATGCCGCCGCCTGCCTGGGCCTGGAGTTCGTGGGCGAGCTGGCCTTGACCGGCGAGCTTCGGCCCGTGCGCGGGATCCTGCCCTCGGCCCTGTCGGTGCGAAACGCCGGGCGTGCGTTGGTGGTCCCGCGGGACAATGCCGCGGAGGCGGCCCTGGTCGATGCCCTGCGTGTTTTTCCCGCCGAGCACCTCTTGGAGGTCTGCGCCCATGTTCAGGGCCAGACGCTCCTGCAGTCCTGCGCCCCGGCGCCCGTGGCCCCGATCGACGGACAGCACGTGGAGCTGGCGGACATCAAGTCCCAGTACCACGCCAAACGCGCCCTCGAGATCGCCGCGGGCGGTGGCCACAACCTCTTGATGGTGGGTCCGCCCGGCACCGGCAAGAGCATGCTGGCACGCGCCCTGCCCGGGATCCTGCCGCCCATGGACGAGCAGGAGGCCTTGGAGTCGGCGGCCGTGCACTCGGTGAGCGCCCAGGGCTTTCGGCCCGAGAGCTGGAGGCGGCGGCCGTTTCGCGCGCCTCATCACACGGCCTCGGCGGTGGCCCTGGTGGGCGGTGGCAGCCACCCCCGGCCGGGTGAGATCTCGCTCGCCCATCACGGGGTCCTATTCCTGGACGAGCTGCCCGAGTTCGACCGGCGCGTGCTCGAGGTCCTGCGCGAGCCGCTCGAGAGCGGGACCATCACGGTCTCGCGCGCCGCGCAGCAGTCCGATTTCCCGGCGCGCGTGCAGCTCATCGCGGCCATGAACCCCTGCCCTTGCGGCTATCTCGGCGATCCGAGCGGTCGTTGCCACTGCAGCCCCGAGCAGGTGCGACGCTATCGGTCCAAGATCTCCGGCCCGCTCCTGGACCGCATCGACATGAGCATCGAGGTGCCGAACATCCCGCAAGAGGTGCTGCTCCAGCCGGCGCCCGAGGCCGAAACCAGCGCCCTGGTGCGCGAGCGCGTGGGCCGCGTGCGGGCGCGGCAGCTCGAACGCGCGGGCAAGCCCAGCAGCCGCCTGGGCCTGGCCGAGATCGAGCGCGATTGCCGCTTGCGGGCGGGCGATCGGCGACTCTTCGGCGGAGCCATCGAGCGCCTGGGCCTGTCGCCGCGTGCCGTGCACCGCATCCTCAAGGTGGCCCGCACCGTCGCCGATCTCGCCGGCCTCGAGGTCATCGAGACCCCGCAGCTCACCGAGGCCATCACCTATCGCCGTCTGGGACGCAAGACGGGCTCTTAGCCCGACCGGCCTGAGGTCGACGAAAGGCTTGCGCCCCGGCGATCGATCCGGTCAAATGCGCTGCATGCCAGATGCTCATTACCGCATCGTGGTCCGCTCCGAGGCCGCCTACATCGAGGAGCAGTCCGCGCCCGAGGCCAACCAGTTCGTGTTCGCCTACACCATCACCATCGAGAACATCGGGACCCTGCCTGCCAAGCTCATGACGCGGCACTGGATCATCACCGACGCCAACGGCAAGGTACGCGAGGTGCGCGGCGAGGGGGTGGTCGGCGAACAACCCTATCTGCGACCGGGCGAGGCGTTCCGCTACACCAGCGCCGCGATGATCGAGACCCCGGTCGGGACCATGCAAGGCAGCTATCAGATGATCGGCGACGACGGGGTGCGTTTCGACGCCCCCATCGCCGTCTTCAGGCTCTCGCTCCCCGACATCCTGCACTAGCGCGCGGCTCGCCCGCGTCGCCCCGAGCAACGCCCCCCTGGCCCGGCCGCTCGCCGGGTTGCATCCAAAATCTCCTCTCGTACGTAACACCTCTCGAACGGCGCCGTTTCATCAACCCTTTCGA
>JBOIDT010000122.1:0-3240 GCA_050740755.1 Gammaproteobacteria bacterium | reverse complement strand
CCGGGCCCCGGTTCGTAGTACCACTGTTCGACGAAGCGCTCGTTGGCCCCCGAGATCTGCTGTTGCGAAGCGGGACGACCGCACTTCCTCAAGACCTCGAACGAGGTGTCGCCGGGCCTGACGACGTGCGTGCCGCAGCGAAACGTGTCGGCCCGGACCGTGCTCACGGCGAGCCCGGCAATGAGCGCCGCGACGATGAGCCGGTTGCGCCGGCCAGACGAGCTTGGTCCTCTGATCCCGGTCTTCACCCTGATAAGGATAGTCGATCCATGAGTCGGCACGCTCGATGAGGATCTCCCGGCGCGGGCGAGCCCGTCTCCGTCGCCCGGCCGTGTCACCTCCGCCAAAGTGAACTCGGCCGCATCCACGGCGCCGGGGTGGATATCCGCCACCTGATCGGAGTGTGATAAGGTGTACCCTTGGGCCGCCGGCTGGGGGCGCGGCCGGAACCTCGAGGTCCTGCTCCGAACGGTGAGGGTCGGTTCTTTGCCGCGCGTCACCGAAGCACGATATTTCATAGCCACCCCTATGCCGACACTCGCATCCATTCTGCTGATGCTTTGTGCGCCGCCCTTCGTCATCGTGCTCTGGTACACCAATGTGGCGCTCGGAGGATCCCTTCTATCGCTATGGGAGCTATGCTCGCGAGAGGGGTTGTTCACGACGATTTACGCCATCTGGCGGCCGGTGATGTTCGGCACACCGGAGGCCTGGATGATCCTGGGTGTGTTCGGGGGGCTGCAACTCCTGTTGATGCGGGTGGCGCCGGGCAGATCGTTTCACGGCCCGGTCACGCCGCGCGGAAACATCCCCGTATACCGGGCCAACGGCCTCTGCGCGTTCTCGATCACCCTGGCGCTCTACTGGTTCGGAGGGCTTTATCTGCGGTGGTTTTCCCCCGGCATCGTATACGAGCACTTCGGCGGGATCCTGGGCGCGCTTAACCTGTCCGCCCTGATCTTGTGCCTCGTGTTGTATGTGAAGGGACGGGTGGCCCCCTCGAGCAGCGACACCGAACACAGCGGTAGTCCCGGGTTCGATTTCTACCGGGGTACCGAGCTCTACCCGCGCATCCTCGGCTGGGACGTGAAGCAGTTCACCAACTGCCGCATCGGCATGATGGGCTGGGCGGTGATCATCATCTCCTTCGCCGCCAAGCAGCGCGAGCTACACGGCCTCAGCGATTCGATGCTGGTCGCCTTAGCGCTGCAGCTCCTCTATATCGCGAAGTTTTTCTGGTGGGAAACCGGTTACCTGAGGACCCTCGATATCGTCCACGATCGCGCGGGCTTCTATATCTGCTGGGGGTGTCTCGTATGGCTCCCGGGTGTCTATACCTCCGCCACCCTCTATCTCGTCAATCACCCGCGCCACCTCGGCATCCCACTGGCCGCCACCCTCCTCATCCTGGGCGCGACGTGCGTGATGACGACCTACCTTGCCGATCGGCAGCGGCAGCACGTGCGCGCCACGAACGGCCGTTGCAGGGTCTGGGGCATGCCGCCACGGACCATCCGTGCGCGCTACTTCACGGAGACCCGCGATCCGGGCCAGAGTCTCCTGCTCGCTTCGGGCTTCTGGGGGATCAGCCGCCATTTCCATTACCTCACGGAGATCCTGGGCGCCTTCTTCTGGAGCGTACCGGCGCTGTTCGAACATTTTATGCCCTATGTCTACGTGACGTTCCTGGTGATCTTGCTTGCGCATCGTGCCCTACGCGATGACCAACGTTGCGCGCGCAAGTACGGACAGGACTGGGAACGGTATTGCCGACTCGTGCCTTACAGGATCGTACCGGGCTTGTACTGATCTGAGCCGCTCCTGGAGGAGACTGATGGGATACGTGTTCGATCCCGCGCGCGTGTGCGAAATCTCGAAGATGAGCATCGGCCTGCCGCACCCGGAGATCTTTCAGGTCATCACGAACGAGCTTGCGAGAAGCTTTCCGGGCCGGATCACCACCGAGCCCGAATGGTTCTTCAACAATGCCGGGGGTGCCATGGGTATGTTGACCATCCTGTACGCTTCGTGGAAGGAGTATCTCATTTTTTTCGGCACACCCATCGGTACCACCGGGCATACCGGCCGGTACTCGTTCATCGAAGACCATTGCTTTTTGCTCGACGGCGAGATGTGGTACTACGCCGCCGGGCAGACCGAAAAGACGGTTTATAGGCCTGGGGATACGATCTATCTGGGCAAGGGCCAGGCGAAGTGTTATTGCATCGTCGATCACGCCTGGATCCTCGAGTATGCCCGCGGCCCAATCCCGACCATGCTGCCGTTCGGCCTCGCCGATTCGCTTTTCAGCACGCTTGATTACAAAACCGTCTTCCGCACCTGCCGGATCTACGGCAAGCATGTGATACGGAACACGTTTCGTCGCTGATCGCCCCGTTTTATCGATTATAGCGCGCATCGGGGTGCCCGCACCCAATCCGGTGGTCAGCGCCTCCCTCGCACCGTGAAGCGCGACGCGGGGTATCGGTCTATCCGAACGTGTGCTCACCAGGATCCTGTTCCCTGTGGCCGCGGGCATGACGGGGCGGGATCACGTTGCCCGCCGCGGCGGCCAGGAGGCGGAGAACCGTTCCGGCAGATCCGCCGGGCTGTGATAGGTCCCGCATAATCGATCCCAGAAGGTGAAGAACTGTCCGTAGTTATACCGGAAATACCAGTGGTGGGCCGTGTGACATCCTGCATGGTTGACGAAGCTCAACGGAGTCCAGCGGATGCGATCGTGGATCATGACGGCCCAGATCGTCACCAGGGTGACGAAGCCGTTGTATACCCACAGGTGCAGGGGCAACAAGAGCGCACAGATATGATAGGGCAACGCCTGTGCAAACGAATCGAGCGGATGAAACGCCAGGCTGGCCAGCGGCGTGGGCTCTCGAAACCGGTGGTGGAAGACATGCAGGTGCCGGTAGAGAAAACGGGTATGCAGGGCGCGGTGGATCCAATAGATGGACGTTTCGGCGACGGCCAGGACGACGACAATGCTGCCGAGCAGATAGGGCCAACCGTGCTCGGCCACCGAGAAATAGACCTCGCTCGCGCCCGACAGGATCAATACCTCGATCGGCAACATGAGGAGCGCATTTCCGGAAACTGAATAGAGCGACCATAAGACCGATCTGCGCAGCTCGTCAGGGTCGGGACGGTAACCCGGATGATGCCGCTCGCGCCTCACGACGAAAAACATGAGGTAACTGCCCCCGGCCAAAATCGCATAGAGAC
>JBOIDT010000121.1:0-8795 GCA_050740755.1 Gammaproteobacteria bacterium | reverse complement strand
GTCGGTCAACCATATCATCGCATATCGCCCACCTCCCGGCGCCCCGCTTGGCCCTTCCTCGCCACCACCCAACCTTCCCTAGGCCAGGCAGTCGGCATGATGTGTAAAGTAGAATGACCAGTCCCGTGCCGACGAAGTGCCGAGCGCGCTCTCCGCGTCGGATCTTCTCGGCAAGCTTGGGAGCCAATTCCAGAGTTTGCAGGAAGTTTACCTTCCACATCGGAGCGAAAGGTCTCGAACTCGTCCCTGGGCCACTCGATAAAGGTGCAGACAAGGCCGTCGTTGGTGGGAAAAGCAAACATCACTCGGCCGTCGCGCACATAGAATCCAGCGCCCTCCATCGGAACGTCGGCCCAGTATGTGTAATGGGCGCAGCACAGCGCCGGCCTCTCTTCATAGATCGGCGCATCAACAGCGTGGGCCACGACAGAGCGCAGCCCATCCGCGCCTATCACGAGGGACGCTCGCTCAGTTATGCTGGCGCCGCCGCGCATCTCGCCGCGTATGCCGACAACGCGCTCACCATAAGAACATCGCGTACCACGAATCCTTCGCGCGGCCTGCTGCGCTGCATGGTCGTCGAGAATCATGCACCGCGGACAATAGGCTTCGGGCGATGCCGTCGATGGGCGGCGGGCGGCCGTTAATTAAGGGTCACGGACCCTATGCTCAGTATCCAATTACTGACTGGGGGGCAGTTCGATTCGGCGACCTTGTCCAGCAGTCCCCAGTGGCTGAGACGCCCGACTCCTGTGGGGTGGATGAAGTGAGTTGACATGATCGGTGACAATCCGTCCGACGCTCTCCTCGGAAAAGAAGTTGGCCGGCGACGTCACTCCGGCGTTGACCCGCGCGAACCCGTCCATAGCTTCCTGATTGCCGTGCATGGCTGCCAGCAGCCGCTGACGCTCGGGCGGCGGAGGCGCAAGGGTCGCGAGCTCGCAAGTGAACTCGTACATCGGCAGAACGTGCTCGTCGCGAGTGGATTGGTACTCGCCCATCGCGGCGTCGAAGCTGCGGGCACCGCAGAACGTCTCGTCGAGCGCCGTAGCGCATAGCTCGGCGTCGCGGAAGGCGTCTTGGATCCCCTGGGCGGTCATGAAGTCCTTGTTGTAGCCAGCGTCCCCCACCAGTGCCCAGCCCGGGCCGAAGGGTTTGCGGAAGTAGTTCGGCACGGCCGTGCCAACGAAGCGCGCTTCGCGGCGGGCTGCGCGCACCCGGTCGGCGAAGGATGGCGCCAGTTCCAACATCTCCAGGAAGTTGCCTTCGATGTCTTTCTTGTTGGCCGCGAACTTCGCGAAGGGCCAGCCGCCGACTAGCAGCGTCAGGTCGTCGTGCGTGGGCCACGCCGCGAACGATCGCTGCGGACGCGTGAAGGCTTCGAAGCGACCGTTCATTGGCAGCCCGCTCCAGTAGCTGTAGTAGCCGCACAGCAGCCGCGGCTTCTCAGCGTACTGCGCGGGCCTGAGGGCGCGCGCAACGAGCGAATGCCGGCCGTCCGCTCCGATGACCACCCGAGCGCGCTCGGTGACGTTCTTGCCACCCTTGCTGTGGCCGCGAACGCCGGTGACGCGACCATCCTCGATGACGACATCATCGACGGTGAACCCTTCGCGAACCTCGGCACCCGCCTCGGACGCAGCGTCGACGAGCAGTTTGTCCAGCACGGTCCGCCGGGGACCATACGCGACAGGGGCCTCGTCGGTCCCGGGTGCCCCCGAGATCGTGAAGGGTCCGAAATCGAACGAATACACGTCGATGGGCGGGCATCCGGTTGCGACGAGGCGGTCGAGAAGGCCCCACCGCTGCAGCGCCGCCACTCCCGGCGGATGAACGAGGTGCGTCGACATCGTGTCGCTCGGGAACGTCGCCCGGTCGACGACGAGAACCTTGTGGCCCTTCCGAGCAAGCAGCGTCGCCGTCGGTGACCCGGCGCAGCGCGCGCCGACGACGATCGCGTCGTAGACCTTGTTCATCTCGGCTCCTTCTGCAGTGCCAGCGCCATCGAGAGCAGTCCCGATCGGCTCCATTCACTTATTGCATTCATCTTCGTTCTCCCGGGATGCGCAAGAGTCGCTCGAGTGCACAGGGCGCAACCAATGCCGGAGCACGTACGATCCGACGCGCCGTCCCTGGCGCGCCGCCGTTTCCTGGTCGAAGCGGTAGTGCACGCCACCGTAGATGCGCGCGTCGTCGATATCGTCGGTGATCTGCTTCCAGCTCGTGTAATGCAGCACCACGTCCGGAATCACCGGATTGGCAACCGTGATCGAGTGCCCTTCCGCGCCGAACATGCGCTCGAGCACACGCCGCGCCGCGTTGCTGAAGCCGGCGTGCCCCGATGGATAGCTCGGAAACGGAGGCGTCGGAACGAAGGTGGCCCAGTTCGCGTCCGGATCGGTCCGGCGGTTGCCATCGCGGTCGCCATTGTGGATCGCCGTCACCGGGCGCCAGTAGTTGTAAAAGTACTTGCTGTCGAACACCGCGACCGTGGCATCGAAGATCGCGATGCCGAGCAGCGCGAAGGTGCGCGCGTTCTCCGCGAGCGTCTTGCCTTGCGCCTGGCTCACTTGCCGCCCCAGGGGATACCAGAGCACGGTGTCGGTGACGGCGTAGAAGCGCGCAACATCGGCGCGATCCGGTGGGCGTTCGCTGCTGTGCAGGTCGCCGACCTTCTTTACCTCGTTGTAGTCGCGCGCGTACCTGCGGCTGCCGAGCGCCGGTGGCGGTGCGATGCGGAATTGCGCTCCACTCTTGATCGCGAACGTCTTCACCTGGCCGAGACCCGGCCGGAATGCCGGTGTGAAGTCGAGCGGCGTTGGCCGGTACTGGCCTGGCCCGGTGCCAGGCGTGTAGGGCGTGTCGTCGATCGAGCCGTCGTTCTCTCGCTCGGCAAGCAGCGCCAGCGCCGCTGCCTCGCCGACCGCGATGCCCGCGTCTTTGGCCCAACCGTCCGGAATCGCAGCGAGCGAGGTGGCTCGCATAGCGTCGAGCTCCGCGGCGCTGTCCGGATGCAGAGCCGCGAGGGCCCCATGGGCCGCAGCGATGGCGGCCGCTTCCGGCGAAGCTCCGGGTGGCGCTGTCACGCTGCCGAAATACGGCTCGTAGTCGCCGGCGATCGCGTTGACGGCCTCGAACACTGCGACTTGCGTGATCGCGGCCGATCGCAACTGCAGGAACGGGTCCGGCTGCGTCAACACCGTCGTTTCCATGATCGCATTCCAATCGGTCACCGCATCGGCATGCGCAGCGCGTGCGCCGAACAAAACAAGGGCTGCGACGATCGCGCCGCCGAGTCGTTTGCCGATCGGCCAGGCTTTAGGTTGCCGATTCGTGGCGGACTCTGAGAAAGTATAAATACGCTTCATCGTAATTTCCTCGTAGAGTGAAGGGTGCGTCTCGTGTCTGTGCCAAAGTGCTCATGTCTCGCTCCTGTTTGCCGTGGGGATCCATAGTCGCAACCTAAGGCAAAGAGATAGGGTCACGCATCCGGCGAACCACCCAATTTTTGCCACAGGCTCGCGTGGGTAATTTTCCCCATGCGGGGGAAGCGATTGTTGGTGTGACATCACATTGCGGCAGATTTACCTCACGCAGATGGCTTGCGCGACGATGAAGTCCCAAGGCTCCGATGTCGGCGTGATCTCCGCGGCCGCCGCCGCCGAGTTCGTCCTTTCGTCGCTAGGGCGCCTCGGAACGACGAAGTAAAGCGCGACGTTCCCCGGTGCGACGTTGCTGACGGCAGCGCCGGCACCCGTGATCTGCCCGTAGCAGTATGCCTGAGCGTACTTCGTCGTTTCCGACGCCTGCTCTTCGGACTCGCCGTACCTGACCTGGTAGCCCTCCGGGGTATCGGCACAGATAGCGGAGGCGACGAGTTGCCAGTCATAGGGATAGCCCTGTGGTTGTTCGTGCGCTTGGGCGCGAGTGAGGTCGCCGTTACCGGATGCGCGCACCACTTGGAGCCCGACTCCGTGCGAGTTGGCAGGTGCAAGGATTTCCGCGCCCACCCCGAGCGCGCGCCGCCCGCTGGGGCACCTCGCCTCCGCGGTCTGCACGTCCGCAGATGACGGCGCGGTTTTGCTGTGGACGATGTGGTAACCCGGCAACGGGTCTGCGCAGATCGCCCACGCTACCACCCACCAGTTATCGTCGGTAGGAGACGCCTCGACGGCGGCTGCCCGGAACCCCGAGACCGAGCCGAACTCGTACGGCGCACTGCGGGTCAGCACGAGGCGGGGAAAGGGGTCGGATCGTCGTGCAGGGCGTAGGCTCCTCCGCCGACCACCTTCTTGGGGTATGGGCACTCGGCGAACGCGTACTTCGGTGATAGCGAATTAGTAGGGGTGGCGCCATTGACACGTTCTAGTCCCGTCACCCGCGGTGCGGCGGCGTGCGCCGGCGGCTGTCCGACCAACACGGAACCAGCGAACACGAGCGTTGCCAGGACGACGAGTTGCGCCACGCGTCTCCGATGGCGCGTACCAGTCGATTCCATGGTCTCCGCTGCTCCTCTGCTACTTCGACTTGCCGTCAGCCAGACTCTGGGTTGCCGATTCGTGTTGGACTCTGAGATTGCATAAATACTGTTCATCGTAATTTGCTCGTGAAGAAGATGCGGGATTTCGGGTTTGCGTGCCGAAAGAGCGGAGCGGTGCCTTCACACGGCTTCCTCCTTTGCACTACCGGTCAAGCGCGAGCGCGGTGCGTAACGCGCGCAGAAGCGCTTCGGGCTGTTCGATGGGAGGGTCGTCGTTGGCGTTCTCGATCACGTGCAACGGCCAGCGGTAACGCGCGCTCGCGGCCTCGGCGATCGACAGCGGCGTCGCGTGATCGTGACGGCCCCAGATCAGCGTGACGGGAACGACGATTCGCCAGAGCTCAGCCGGGGCGATCGCCGGCAGCCCGAACTGCTGCATGAGGGCGTGCAAGGCGGCTTGCACGCTCGGCGTGCGAGCGCGGTCGAGGTTGTACGCCGCGAACGGCTGCCAGCGCTGACCCATGCGTTGGCGCAAACCATCGAGATCGAATGCGCATTGCCGCCACATCAGTTCGTGCGTCTGCTCGGTCGGCTGCGCGAGAAAGTCGTTCAGGGCGAGTCCGAACTGAGGTGCCGGCTCGAACGGTGTCAGGCCGAAGGTGTCGACCAGCACCAGCCGGCTCACCCGGCCAGCGTGGTTGCTTGCGAAGCGCGCCGCGATCGCGCCGCCGAGCAATTGGCCCACGAGTGCAGGCGGCGACGCGCAGGTCTGCTCGATCAGCTCGCCGAGCCACGCCCACACGCGATCGGCGTCTAGTGCGCCGTCGCCGACCTCCGATGCGCCGTGATCCGGGAGATCGGGTGCGACCACGCGATGCGTCGCCACCAGACCGGGGATCACCCGCATCCAATGGGCAGCGTACGCTCCCGGACCGTGCAGCAGGACGACCGGCGGACCGTCACCGCCCTCCAACACCGCGGTCGAGACGCCGGCAAGTTGTAGCCGGCGCTCCGTGACGGGCATTCCCGCGAGCAGCCGTTCACGCACGCTTGCGCCGGCGCGCGGTCGGCTGCCCCACGCCTCCGCGTCTCGCGACTCGTCCGATGCGGCGCGCGTCTGCTCCTGAGTAGTCATGGCTTTCTCCATCGTGTCTGCGGCGATTTTCCGCAGCCGAACACTACGACGATGGGCGGGACCGCGCGTCGGACGAACTACCCAATTTACGCCGAGCGCGATATGGGTGGTTTTACGCAGGACAGAGTGAGACGGCTCAGATCAGCTTGTGGGCGTACGCGTAGGCCGTGGCCGCTGCCCGCGACGGAACGTCCAGCTTTGTGAAGATATTACTCACGTGCCGGTCAATCGTTCTCGCACTCAAGAACAGTTCGGTGGCGATGGCCTTGTTCGTCTTGCCGGTGGCGACCAGGCGCAGCACCTGCCGCTCGCGCGGTGTTAACCCATGGTGGTGATAATCGGGCGTTGCTCCCTTGACGAGCGCGTGAGTGTGGGACAGGTCCGGCCCGGCTCCCAATTGCTCGAATACAGCGCTGGCCGCGCCGAGCTCGAGCTCGGCGGCCTCGTCGTCCCCAAGTGAGCGGCACGCCATTCCCATCAGCACCCGCACGCGTGCGGACCCGTAGGGCGCCTCGACCTGTCGCCACACTTCGAGAGCGCGACGCAGTGGGCCGAGCGCAGCCCGAGTGTCGCCTTCGGCCAAGTCGATCGCGCCTCGCGCCTGTGCAGCCATCGCACGCAGCACGTCGATTTCGAATGTCTCGGCGAGTTCCTCCAGCTCGCTGCTGGCCCCCCGCGCTTCCTGGATGTCGCCGATGGCCAGCATAATCTCGACGTATGCAGGCAGGAGCCTCGAGCGCTGCAGTCGGTGCGTCGTCGCGCTCACGGCGCGGCGGATGGCAGCGGCCGCCGCGTCGGTTTGTCCTTGCACCAGCCGCAACAGGGCTAGACCCGGTTGTGGGTCCCGCCCCCACTGGCTCGCGCTTCGGTAAGCCTCCTCGGCTGCGGCGAACTCCCCGCGGAGGCGGTGCACCTCCGCTTGCTGGTAGAACGCCGCGGCGGTGGCATGCTGGTCGATCCCCTGGGAGCGCTCGCAGGCGCGCTGCGCCTCCTCGATCGCATCCTGCCAGGCGCCGCGCAGCTGCATGATCTCGGCGCGATGCACGCGGCAAACCCCCGTGAAGGCGACCATCTCAGGCTGCTCCTCGCACCACCGCGCCAGCGCGGCGGTCCACTCGCCAGCGCGGCCGAACGCATACACCTCCTGACAAGCCTGGATCACACTGCAGTACATCAAACCCGTCACGAGCGAAGACAGCTCCCCCGCGGTGACTGCGACCATGACCTCGTCCAGCAGCGCGAGCCCCTTCTCGACCTGCCCCTGCTGCAACCGAATCCGACCCTGCTGGTGTCGGGCGCAGGCGATGAGGTCTGTGTCTCCGCAGCGTTCCCCGATCTCGGCGGCGCTCGCTGCAGTCGCGTATGCGGACTCGCAGTCGTCGGCGCCAAGCTGCTGTTCTACGACCGGCAACAACAGATAGCCCCGCTCGGCGCATTCGTGTGTCTCGCGTTCCAGCAACCGCCGGGCACGGGCGAGCCATCCAGTTGCGCGCCCCGTCTCTCCGCGAAAGAGAAGACGCAGACCGAGCCAGAACGCGCAACGGACAGCTCGCACGCTTTCGCCAGCGTCCAGATACGCCTGATGGGCGCGCTCGAGCGCACTCAGATAGTCTTCGTCGCGACCGATCAGATACGCCGCCATGGCCAGCAACTCAAGATCTTTACCGACGAGGGGCGTGGCCTGATCGGCGCGCGAGAGCGAATCGTAGGCATCGGCCCACTTTCGCTGCGCATAGCACGCCCAACCCTGCTCAAGTTCGCTGGCCATGGTTGCGGACGTTTGGCTTTCGTTGATCAAAATCGCTCATGGGCTCCACTCCGCTCCGTGGGCACAATTTAGCATATGGCGAATCTGCAGACCGCCACGCTGTTTGAAAACACGAGCCTGCGTATAGATGAGATTGTCGATCGCCATCGGATACAGCGATACGATGGCGCGTTTCGCCGCTTGCTCAAGAGGGCACACCAATCTGTCGCCGCGAGAATATCGATGCCGCTTTGGCGCTAAGGCAGTATAAAGGAGGCCGCACCGCGAGTTCGGCGAAACGGTAGTCGAGCAACGGCCGTTCAATTCAAGGTACAGATCGTAGGCAAACGCTGGGATGAATCGCGCCTGCTGACGATTGCAAAGGCCGTATCGAAAGTGACCGGTGAATTCCGACGACCAGCAGGTACTAAGAACAAAGCACTCGGAGTTTCGCCATGTTAATCGAAGCAACCAAAGGAGAGTTCACATGCAATACGTCGATGGATTTGTCTTGGCCGTCCCAAAGAAAAACCTGCAGAACCTAGATATAGGAATTTCAAATGCCCTTTTTCGGCGAGCGGAAGAGTACGGATGTACCCGCGGGTTGTCAAGGACGCGATCCGTCGGTCCAGGATGCGGCATGTTTCGGGCCTTCAGCCGTCCGAGGTGCCCGGCTTCGGGGGCGTTTTTGGCGTCGCGCGCGAGTGCCGGCCAAAGGAGGCTGTTGGCTCGGGGAGTTGAACCGGCTGGGAGGGGGTCGCCCCGGGGGTCGCCCCCTGGGATCAGGCCCTTTGGAGTCGATCGAATGACCGCGCGGGCGATCGGGGCGGTGCCCGGGCGGGCAAGCCGAGATGGGCGAGGATCTTGGCGATCACGGGGGGATCTTCGATTGCGGCGAGGATCGTCAAGTCAAGGTGCCGCCGCTACTCGCGGACACTGCTTGATGTCGATACCGAACACCCGCCTACGAAAGCCCTCCCTGGCTTTCGCCCTTCGGGCCGGCGTCCGCCGTTCAAAACCCGCTCCCGGCGGTTTTGTGAGCAACCGGGCGCAGCCCAGGCGGGCTGGTGCCGAGGGATGGAGCGCGTCAGCGTGAACCTCTGCAGCGCTGGGTGTGTGGACCGGCGCGCTGGCAAAGCCAGGCATCGCCTCCGGTGAAAACCGGGATTGGCGCCCCCAGGATGGAATGATCTCGGACGATCTGGGCCGACGATGCCCTCCGGGTGCTGGAACACAACTACCCGAGCCACCCGGCCATCGAAGAGGTCAGGGCCGTGCGGGTTGCCGAGTAGCGGCGGGTGGGATTTCAATCCTCCCGATACCCCGAGCTGATCGGATAGCGCCGGTCGCGGCCGAAGGCGCGGCGGCTGATGCGCACCCCGGGGGCGGCTTGGCGGCGTTTGTATTCGTTGCGGTCCACCAGGCGTACGACC
>JBOIDT010000120.1:0-8828 GCA_050740755.1 Gammaproteobacteria bacterium | reverse complement strand
CCGGCCGATGTGTAGGCGGGCTCGGCCAGCCGGTGCAGGTGCGTCACCGGCGCCATTGGCTGCCCCGGCACGTCCTGAGCCGGGCCAGGATGACGACAGACGAGTCGAGCAACTTGTCGACACCCGCGATCTCAAGTGGCGCCGGGAGGATGCGCGGGTAGGGCCACTCCTTGCGCAGCTCCTCGTCCATCCCGCGCAGCGCGTCCATCACTCGTCGACATACTCGCGATTGGCGACCCCGACAATGACGGGTAACCGCAAGGCGGCCGAGTGGTTGCTCATCGAGCGGTGGCGGGAAATCGGCCGAGGCCGTACGTGTCCGCCCCACCGCGCCCCGCTGCTGCACACGCCGGTTGTCGACGCAGGGCGGCGGCCATGCCTCTACTTCGGCTTGTCCGGCTTATCGCCCTGCAGCGCCAGATAGATGAAGAAACCTACCGCGCCGATGAGTCCCAGCCCGATCAGGACCCCTAGCGGCGAATCGGACATCAGCATCTCAAACCCAGCGCCCATATTACATCCCCTCCCGAGGCGCATTACCCGTTCGTTCGGAAGCTCCTCAACCACGGTTATCGTACTCCTCGCGCCAACGACGGGCTACCTGCTCCTGAACTCCGGCGCACCGACCAGTTGCGGGCTGCGGGCGGCCTCGCGCTCGCAGCAGCCGCCGGGCCCTCTCCTGTACTCCACTCTCCTTCAACGGGCAAGCCGTGCCGCGTTATCGAACTGCTCATGGGCGCAGGCGACCACGTGCATCGGTCGGCCCCATCCCCGATCAGCAAGGAAAGGACGTACGGCGACTCAATGCCTTGGCGGCGCTCAAGATGCCCGGCGACCGGCCCGCGTTCGCCAAGGTCAACGAGGATCATAAGCCGGCCCAGCGCGATGACCGCGCCCGCCAGGAAGTCAACTAGGCGCCGCCCGGAAAGCAGCGCCGCAGCCAGTCCTCGATCGCGGCGCGCATCGCCTGCGGCTCCTCGGTCGGGATCCAGTGGCGCGCCGGCACGGCGACGATCTCGCAATCGGGCAGCCGCTCCAGGAAGGCCTTGGTCGCCGCCGGGTCGGTAAACGCGCTGCGCTCGGAAAGGAGCGCGAGGACGCGCGTCGCGAGCGCACCCGGTGCGGGCAGCTCCTCGGTCACCGCGAGCAACGCCTGCAAGTAGGCGCCGGTCGCGGTGCTGCGCAGATCGAGGAGCGGCGAGGCGTATTTCGCGAGCCGCCCTTCGCCTTCCGGACCCCTGGCGAACGCCGCCCGCGTCTCGCGGTCGAGCGCTTCGAGATCGAGCGGCTCGAGGCGCCGGCGTCGTAATCCCAATGCGTTGAAGCTTCGGGTTAGCGCGACCAGCCCGCAAAGTGCCGGCCGCAATCGACGGATCCAGCGCATCGTTCCGGCGAGCGCCTCGGGCAGCATCGGCTCGATCAGCACGAGCCCGGCCGTCCTGGCCGGAAAGCGTGCGGCAAACCGCAGCGCGAGATTGGCCCCCAGGCAATGGCCGGCGATGACGGCCCTCGAAAGGCTCTCGGCATCCAGCAACGCGGCGAGGTCGGCGCACCATTCGCCCATGCCGATCCGGCCGCGATGCAGCGACGCGCCCTGGCCGCGCAGATCGGGCCGCAAGAGCGCCCAATGCTCGCGCAGCGCCGTGGTGCCGCAGAACTCGGACCAGCGCGTGTGGTTGCTCGCGGCGCCGTGCAGCAGCACGAACGCCCCCTGCAGCGACGTCGGCGTCGAAACCCAGTAGGCGATACGGGCCCCGTCACAGGTTCGAAGGAAGCGCATCTCATCAGCGGGCCTGCCGTCCGGTGGCTCCGTCGTCCGCGAATAGTCGCGGCCATGCATGGCGGTCAGCCTTGAGAGCTACTACAGCGGGGTCACGTCATGCCGGGGCGCGCGTTTCGGCAACCGCGCGAGGGCCTCACAGGCCCGGGTGCGGCCGATCTCGATCAACTCGCGGGCGCGGTGGAACTCGTGGAAGGCGCAGACATTGCCGGGGATCTCGATGTAGACATCCGGCAGGTAGGCCGCGAGCCGAAAGCGCGCGATGACGGTCTGCATCGCATCCATGCTGCGGGCGGCGATGTCGATGAGCCCGATGTCGCCGGGGTCGTGCTGCTCGCGCCTTTGATACAGCGTCTCGATGAACTCCGCGATACGCCGGTGATAGAACCGGAGCGGCGGCTCGGCCTCGGGCTCGCGCGCGGGGTCCTCGAGCCCCGGGTCGGGCGGGCCGTTGAGGTTGACCGCCACCGTGACATCGGTCTGGTCGTGCAAGGTCGGCGCGATGGGGATGGGGTTGATCAAGGCCCCATCCACGAGCTGCATGCCTTGGTACGCGTAGGGAGTAAAGATCGTCGGCACCGAGATCGAGGCCCGGATGGCATCGAAGAGCGGCCCGCGATTGAACCAGACCTCCTTTTGAGTTTTCAGGTCCGTCGCGACCGCGGTGAAGGAGACCGGCAGGCGCGTGATCTCGTGATCGCCTATCAGGTCCTTCAGGAGGCTGATGATCTTCTCGCCCTTGAACAGCCCCTTGCGGTCGTAGGCGAAATCCAAGAGCCGGAAGACGTCGATGCGGGACAGAGCGGTGACCCAACGGGTATAGACATCGAGGCGGCCCGCGGCGTAGATGCCGCCGACGAGCGCGCCCATGGAGGTGCCGGCGATCGAGCGCACCTCGTAGCCGGCCTGCTCGATGGCCTCGATGATCCCGATGTGGGCGAGGCCGCGCGCCCCGCCGCTGCCGAGGACGAGCGATACCGTCGGTCTTGCGCTCATCACAGCACCCGGCAGAACAGCGTCTTCAAGTAGTTCGTCTCCGGGATCGCCGGGTGTACGGGATGGTCGGGAGACTGGTGGCCCTGCGCGACGACCTGGAGGTCGCGGTCGAGCCGCCGTGCCGCGCGCCGCAGCGCATCCAGGAATTGCTCGGGCAGGAGGTGGGAGGAGCAAGACGCCGACACGAGCGTCCCGCCGGCAGTCAGGAGCGTCATCGCCAATAGGTTCAGCCGGCGATAGGCGAGGGATCCCTCCTCCAGGTCCTTGCGGCGCTTGATGAAGGCCGGGGGGTCCAGGACCACGAGGTCGAAGCGTGCGCCGGATCGATCGAACGACTTCAAGGTATCGAAGACATCCGCCTGCACGACCTCCACCCGGTCGGCGACCTGGTTGATGGCGGCATGGCGGGCGATGCTTGCGGTCGCGATCGGCGAAGACTCGATGCAGACGACGCGCTCGGCCCCCGCGACGGCCGCCTCGATGCCCCATGCGCCCAGATAGCTGTAGACATCGAGCACCCGTCCGCCCCGCGCATGACCTAGCATGCGCTCGCGGTTCTCGCGGTGGTCATAATACCAGCCGGTCTTCTGACCGCGGGCCAACGGCACCTCGAAGCGCGCACCATGCTCGGTCAAGGCCACTTCCTCCGGGACGACCCCGGAGGCCGTGCGCACGTGCGTATCCAGACCCTCGATCCGGCGGGCCGGCGAATCATTGCGCAGGAGGATGGCCTCGGGGGCCACCACCTCCATGAGTGCATCGATGACCTCGTCCTCTGCGCGCTCCATCCCGGCCGTGTTCAACTGCACCGCCAGCACCCCGCCGTACCGATCGACGATGAGACCCGGCAGGAAATCACCCTCGCCGTAGACCAAGCGGTAATAGGGTTCCCGGAACAGCCGCTCCCGGAGACCGAGCGCCTGTTGCAGGCGCCGGACGATGAGAGGTCTTCCGAACGGCTCTTCCGGGTCCCGGCTCACGAGGCGCGCGCAGATGAGCGTGTGCGGGTTGACATAGGCCGTGCCGAGCGGCGTACCGGCCTTGGCCCGTAAAAGGACCGGCTGTCCGGGCGCGAAGCTGTGCAGGGGGGTCTCGTCGGCATCGACTTCGTTGCCGTAGACCCAGAGATGGCCAGCGCGCAGGCGGCGCTCCTCGCCTTTCTTCAACACCAGTATCGGTAGGTCCATGGCCGTCCGCCGCTCGCGGGGGGTCGCATCGATCGGTACAGGTAGTATACTTTCCGGCGCCGACGGTCCGAGTCACCTGAGTGAACGCAAGAATACGCTTGAGGCTTTTCGAGCGTCTCCAGGCGCACGATCCCCGTCCCACGACCGAGCTTCGCTATTCGAGTCCGTTCCAGCTCCTAGTCGCGGTGATCCTCTCGGCGCAGGCCACCGATGTCGCCGTCAACAAGGTCACCGAGCGCCTCTTCGCCGTGGCCGGCACACCGGCCGCAATGCTCCGGCTCGGGATCGATGGGCTTCGCGAGCATATCAAGAGCATCGGGCTCTACAACGCCAAGGCGGGCAACATCATCAAGACGTCCGCCCTCCTGGAGGAACGCCATGGCGGCGAGGTGCCGGCCCAACGCGGCGCGCTCGAGGCGCTGCCCGGGGTCGGGCGCAAGACCGCCAACGTGGTCCTCAATACGGCCTTCGGTGAACCGGCCATCGCGGTGGATACTCATATCTTCCGGGTCGCCAACCGTACCGGCCTGGCACCCGGTCGGACGCCGCTCGCCGTCGAGAAGCGCCTCTTGCGGGCGGTTCCGAAGGCGTTCCGGAAGGACGCGCATCACTGGTTGATCCTGCACGGGCGCTATACCTGCACGGCCCGCAAGCCGCGTTGCGGGGCGTGCCTCATCGCCGATCTGTGCGAGTGGCCCATGAACCCGGCGCGCCCGCGCCGCTCGCGGACGGCTTAGTTAGGCCATGCTGGTACAAGACGAGACCCCGTGGAGGGCGGAGCGCGAGCGGCGATTACCCGACGAAGAGGCCTACCTCGATTGCCTGGGCCGGATTGCCTCTTCCTCGTCGTAGCCGTAGGGGTGTCCCTTGTGGGCACCCACAAGGGGTGCCCCTACGGCCGAGGCGCAACAATTGCCCGATATCCCGTCGAGCTCGCGATGGTTTTTTCGCAAACTCTCAGGAGAGCGAGACGAACTCCATCTTGATCCCGGCCAGCTCGATGACGTCGTGGTTCCTGAGCTGGTAGCTGCGCGCTCCCACCGGGTCGCCGTTGACGATGGGGAACTTGGGCGCGCCGCTGGCTTCTCCCTCGATGTGCGTCAAGAAATAGCCCTCGGCGCGCCTGGAGATCACCGCCACCTGCACGCCGGGTCGCCCGAGCGTGAGGGAGGCCTTGGCCAGCTCCAGCTGCTTTCCGGCGATGGGGCCGCTGAGGATGTGCAGCTTCCCGAGCGGCATGCGGGGCGTCTGCGGCGTGGCGGCGGGTGCCGGCGGGGGCGCCGCGCGTCCCAGGGCCTTGGCGATCGCGGCCGCGGCGCTCGCCGAGCCCGGCTTCATGACGATGGTCTTCTCCAGCTCCTCGTCATCGGCCGTCGCATGCTCGTTGACGTACTTGACCTCGTGCTTGCCGATCCCGATCACGTCGCCGTGCCGTAGCGCGTGCTTCTTGATGAGCTTGCCGTTGACGTAGGTGCCGTTGGTGCTCCCCAGGTCCTCGACGAACGAGTCGTCGAGGATGGTGATGATGAGCGCGTGCTTGCCGCTGACCGCGAGGTTGTCGACCTGGACGTCGTTGTCCGGTTTGCGCCCGATGGTCATGCGCTCTTTGTTCAAGGGAAATTCCGCCTGGAAGGCCCCGCCGAGGCTGAGAACGAGTTTTGCCATAGTCGCGCCCCTGATTGTTCTAACCGAGCCACCGGCGCAGCCGGCCGCCCCACCGCGGCCGGCGCCGCGCGCGCGGTCGTGCCAGCATTACCGAGATGTTGTCGTGACCCCCGCGCTCCTTCGCCATGGCCACCAAGCGCCCGGCCGCTTCTACAAGATTAGCACTATATTCACGCAGGGTTAAGTACATTTCTTGATTACTTACCAGATCATGCAGCCCGTCGGTGCAGAGCAGAAACACATCCTCGGGCAGCACCGCTTCCTCGTACACATCCACGTCCACGCTCGCGTGGATGCCGATGGCGCGGGTCACCAGGTTTTTGGGCGCGCTCTCCTGCGCCTCCTCCGGAGTGCACAACCCTTGTTCGATCAGTTCCTGGACCAGCGAGTGGTCGGTGGTGATCTGCTCGATGGATGCCCCCCGGACACGGTACAGCCTCGAGTCCCCGACATGCCCCACGGCTATCCGATCCTCGATGAACAACGCGGCGATCACGGTCGTGGCCATGCCCTCGCAGTCGGCCTCCCGCCGGCCGGTCTGGAATACCGCCGTGTTGGCACTGCCGATGGCGTCGAGCAGGACCCTCGATGCCGGTGACAACCCGATCGACTCGGGCGGACTGTGCCCGGTCTCCTGATGGTGGAACAGGCGCACGTGGCGCACGATGGTCTGCACCGCCAAGGCGCTCGCGACCTCGCCGGACCGGTAGCCCCCCATGCCGTCGGCCATCACCACCAGCCCGAGGCTCGGGTCACTGGCCGCGTGGTCTTCGTTATGCGCTCGCTTGAGCCCGGGATCGGAAAGGCAGGCGACTTCGAGGGTCGGGCGGGCGCTCATGACGTCAACGGGCGGCGTGCCAGGCCCCGTTCATCACCGGGCCCGTCGCGGTAGTTCGACCAGGGGGCATAGGCCGGTCGGGCGGTGCCGCCCCGGCGACCGTCATGATGGGTCATGTCTATGCCGTTGTTCGCGGGTGACCGGCTCCCCGTGCCGGCGGACCGGTATCGGCGCCCCGGCACACGGAGTTGAAAGCGCACCCCCTCGGCCTCGGCGCTTCCATCACGGAGCCAAGCGAGGTCGAGCGCCGTCGGGGCCGGAGCGGGCGCGCGGTAGGCGGGATGCCGTCCGAACGCCGGATCAGCGCTCGAGGTGCGTGAGCTTGTCCTTGACGTCCTTCCACTCGTCCGCATCGGCGGGTGGTGGCTTGCGTTCGTTCAGGACCGGCCACAGCTTCGCGAGCTCGGCGTTCAGGTCCAGGTAATGACGCTGGCCTTCGCTCAGATCGTCCTCGGACAGGATCGCGTCGACCGGACATTCCGGCTCGCACAAGGTGCAGTCGATGCACTCATCGGGGTCGATCACCAACATATTGGGCCCCTCGTGGAAGCAGTCGACGGGGCATACCTCCACGCAGTCGGTGTATTTGCATTTGATGCACGATTCTGTCACGACGAAGGTCATGGGTCGGGATCCGCTGGCTTGCCGCTATGAGGGTCGCCATTATAGACCGCTGCGACCGCGGACGAGCGCTGCCAGGACGATCACGCCTCAGAGGTTGTGAAAAAACCTACTGCGCTCGGGATCTCGCGTTGCATCCTCGGCGCGCCAGGCAGGGCCACTCCCTGGCCCTGGCTTCCCGGCGGTGCTCGGAATCCTCATGTATTTCAACATACACTCCGGTTGCTCGTCCCGTCCTTGGGACTCGCCCCTTCGGGGCTTGCGCTCCGTTTCGCTCCCGGCGAAACGGTCCTGCGCTCCGGCGGAACGCGACCTCCCTTCGCTCGCGACGGTTTTTTCACCCCCTCTCAGTCGACCAGAGCGCGTAGGCGGTAGAGCGCCTCGAGCGCCTGTTTGGGCGTCAACCCGTCCGGGTCGAGTGACTCCAAGGCCGCGAGCGCCCGCGGCACGGGACGTTCGGGAAACAGGTCGAGCTGTGCGTGATCGCGCCGGGGGTTCGGTGGGGCGCCGCGTTCGAGCTCGGCGAGACGTTCCCCGGCCCGCCGTATCACCACTGGCGGGACCCCGGCGCGCCGGGCGACCTGCAAACCGTAACTGCGGTTGGCGGGGCCGTCCTTGACGGCGTGCATGAACACCAGTTCGTCCCCCACCTCGAGGGCATCGAGATGTACGTTCTGCACCCCCTCGACCGCCTTGGGGAGTCCGGTCATCTCGAAGAAGTGGGTGGCGAAGAGCGTGAAGGCGTGTGTCTCCCGTGCCAGGTGCTCGGCACTCGCCCAGGCCAGCGACAGGCCGTCGAAGGTGCTGGTCCCGCGCCCCACTTCGTCGATGAGGACCAGACTCTCGGCCGTGGCGTTGCGCAGGATGCAGGCGGTCTCGGTCATCTCGACCATGAAGGTCGAGCGCCCCGCCGTGAGGTCATCGGTGGCGCCGATGCGGGTGAACACCCGATCGATGGGCCCCAGCACCGCGCGCCGCGCCGGCACGAAGCTGCCGCTGTAGGCGAGCAGCACGATGAGCGCTGTCTGGCGCATATAGGTCGATTTGCCGCCCATATTGGGCCCGGTGATGATGAGCATGCGTCGCGTCCCGTCGAGGCGGAGATCGTTCGGCACGAAGGCCGTCTCCTGGACCCGCTCCACCACGGGATGCCGGCCGCCCTCGATGGTGATCCCGGGCGCCTCGACCAGCTCCGGCCGGCACAGGGCCAGGGTCTCGGCGCGCTCCGCGAAGGCGCACAGCACATCCAGCTCGGCCAGGGCAGCGGCCGTCGCCTGCAAGGCCGGCAACGCGCAGAGGACCGCATCGATGAGCCCCTCGTAGATCACACGCTCGCGCGCCAGGGCCCGTTCGCCGGAGCGGAGGATGCGCTCCTCCAGGGCAGAGAGCTCGTCGGTGACATAGCGCTCGGTACCCTTGAGGGTCTGGCGGCGCCGATAGTCGGCGGGCACCCGAGAGTCATGGCTGCGGCCCAGCTCGAGGTAATAGCCGTGGACGCGGTGGTGTCCGACCTTGAGGCTCGCCACCCCGGTCCGCTCCCGCTCCCGGGCTTCGATCTCGGCGAGCACCTGCCCGGCATCCTCGGACAGGCGCCGGAGGGCGTCCAGATCGGCGTCGAAACCCGATGCGATGACCCCGCCCTCGCGCAAGAGCGGCGGCGGGTGCTCCGAAAGGCCGGCGGCGAGGCGGGCGTGGAGGAGCGGGAAGCACCCGATCCCTTCGCGCAGATCGTGCAAGCGCG
>JBOIDT010000119.1:0-8930 GCA_050740755.1 Gammaproteobacteria bacterium | reverse complement strand
ACTTCCCATTATCCCAGAGATCTCCTGCCCCTTCACTTACCTAGCCCCCCGACAAAATTGTCACATACAACGACCGACCTTCGCCTAACTCATTGATTCTAGCCTCAGAGGGGGATCTACTCCCAAACCGAAGCCCGGTACCCTCAGTTCCGTTGTGGATGTGGCGGCGTTGAGTGCGCTCAGCCTGAGCCGCACCCGCCTCACCAGATCCGCCCGCACTTCGCTTTGGTCGTTTTCGCACCAAAGCCTGGCCAATCCCTTGTGCCGCAAGCTCCGTATCATGTGACAAAGTGTAAACCATGGGTTTACACCAGTCAACTAAGACAAATGTAGCCGCCATCGGTTGCGCGGCTCCACGCCCGCCGTTTCACACCGACGCCGCGCCGCCCCCGGCGATGAGCGCCGCCAGATCGGCGGGCTCGGTTGGCACCTCGTGAGGGGGCTCATGGACGAACCCGCGGCAGTGCTGGCCTTTGATCTGTCTGCGGCCATCGCTTACTTTTCAGTGATGGCCTTCAGGCTGGAGAGGCCGGCCTCAAACTCCTTGCCGATCATGTCGTCCATGTTGAAAAAGACATGCATGAGCTTCGCAAGATAGGGCTGAGGACCGTAGATGGCCCAGGTGACGGTCGTCGAGTCGCCCCTCGGCTCCAGTATGAGCTCGGCGGTGTTGTGGGCCTCGAACGGCTCGATGAAATGCATCGCAAACACCACCTTGGAAGGTGGAGTTGACTCCGTGATCTCCATGCGCCCCTTGCCGATCTCCTTGTTGCCATCCCATTCATACACGGCGCCCTTGCCGCTTGCAGCGCCGCTGTGTGTTCTTTTCATCGCAGGATCTTTCTTCTCCCAGGGCGACCAGCTGGCATGACTGTGCAGGTCGTTGACGAGGGGAAAGATCTGCTCCGGCGGCGCCTCGATGCTTGCCGAGCGCTGGACACGGAACGTGTCAGGCTTGGTCGCGGCATAAATGAGAAGCGCGACGATCAGAATGACGGCTATGATGGCAATGGTCTTGAACATGGATCTCTCCGATGCGATGTTGAATATGGGGCGCGGTTTATTCCTCGTCGCAGACGCCCAGATCACGAAAGCGCTACCTATCTATTGTCCTGACTTGGATTCGACAGGGCGGTAAGTGGCGGAGCGCTTAGCCGTAGGTTGGCTTCTGCGGCCACCCGGTCGGCGAATCCTCGAAGTCCTCCTGCCGGCCGTACGGGGTCCTGTCGAGCAGGCTGTAAGCGTCGGTGAGCCCTTCGCAGCCTCGGGCGTAGGTCGAATAGCTGTGGAAGATGTCGTCGTTGACGCGGAAGAAGACGCTCAGGCCGTGCGACTCGCCTGACGTGAAATAGGGCTCGTGCGTCCGCTGCTCAAGCTCCGCCTTGTCCCGGTAGTTGTACTCGAGAGGGGCGACGGATCCGTCCAGGGTCACGTGGAAGTCGTAGTTGAAGGGACTGCCGTAAGACGAAACCCACGGCAGGATCCAGCCCTTCTGTGCCTTGTACGCATCGAGCTTGGCCAGTGGCGCGCGGGACACCAGCACCAATGTCGTGTCGCGGGCCTGCAGCATCGACAGATCACCCAGCGCGTCCACAAAACCCGTGCAGCCCGGGCAGCCCTGGTCCCATTTCGGGTCGAACATGAAGTGGTAGACGATGAGTTGACGGCGGCCCTCGAACAGATCGAGCAGCCGCGCCTTAGCACCGACGCGCTCGAATACGTAGTCCTTGTCGAGGCGAACCATCGGCAGCCTGCGACGTTCCGCATTGACTGCGTCCAGGTGACGGGTGTGCTCTTTTTCTTTCGCAAGGAGCTGTTTGCGCGCGGCGAGCCATTCGTCCCGCGACACGATTTTTGGATGTGGAACATTCGTTTTGGTCATGGTGATCTCTCCTAAAGTTCCTTTGTGGCGTTGTTGCGGTCGGGACGCCGCCGCTATCAATTGTGATTACCGTAGCGTCTGTCCTGCCTGAGCTGTTCCTCGATCGGCCGCACCTCGATACTCCCAAGGCGCACCGACGGCCACCGCGACGCGACCTGGATGGCCTCGTTCAAGTCCCTGGCGTCGATCAGGAAGAACCCGCCCAGCTGCTCCTTGGTCTCGGCGAAGGGGCCGTCGGTCACCGACTGCTTGCCGCTTCGAACCCGCACGGTGGTGGCGGTCCGAACGCTTTGGAGTGCGTGCGTGACGATCAAGTGACCGCTCTTCCGCAGGGCCTCGACATAGGCCAGAGTCTCGCTCCTGAGGGCGTCCCACTCGCTCTGGGACAGGGCGTTGAGCTGCTTCTCTTCCTCGTAGGCCAGGCACAGGTACTTCATGGCATGCTCCAGGTCGGTGGTCAGGGTTCCGGGTACTGAATAGTCGCTTGGCGGGGCCTCAAATCGACATACCCAGCTAAGCGTGGTGCTTACTGCCAGTCATCGTTACGTCCATCGAGGTAGGTGAGGGGGCATTGACGAGCTCGTCGATAGTCACGTCGTCGAGGCGGTGACGTTGACGCCGTAGACGGTGCCGCCGAGATCCGGGGAATTTCCTCGCCCGAACGCGCGCACGCCACAGTGCTTGCAGAACAAGTGATGTTCTTGGTGTTGAACAGATTCGATCCAGCGGTTTGGCCCAACAGATTTTATCCGCCGTGGATCGGCGCCCTGCTGCACACGGGCATTCGTGCCACGGCGGATACAATCCCATTGGTTAGCCGGCACAGCACCCGAGCGCCGGCATGCCCTGTACCCCGCGGTTCATATTCAACAGCCGCTTGCTCGTGTAGACTATATGCTCAACGCGCCTGTCCAACCGCCGCCGTCCTGTGCTCCGAGCTGCGCCGGCTGTTCCGCTGGCTCAAGTACAAGGGGGTCACGGCGATCCTCACCGGCGAGCGCGGCGACGGCACGCTCACCCGCCACGGTCTGGAAGAGTACGTCTCCGACTGCGCCGACCGAGCGGGACAGAACGCAGAGAAGATGGCCCTGGAGACGGCCGACAAGCCCTATCGGCTGCTGGTCGAGCAGGTGCCCCACGGCGCGGCGACGCTCACGGCCGACGGCGCGATCCTCTCCTGCAACCGCGGCTTCCAGAGGTGGCAAGGAAAAATTTAGAGTTTTGACTGTTTCACTCCTGCAAACCATCGAGGTATGCCACAGACCGACGCGTCCAGCTCGTAAATGACATGGATAACTTAATTGACAAATTACGAGATATCAATCGAAAGCTATTTGATAGATTCGGTCATTTATATTATGCGTCGTTAGCCTACCTAGGTATAAAAGTATTAGATATTACATCTACTTCTTTATACCTTCACGAACAAAATAATCTTAATGCGGAGGCTAATGATCTTACTAGACATTTGATGGAACAATTCGGCATTAATGCCGGGTTGATAATAAAAAATGTACCTATGGCTGCAATTATTTTAGGAGGGGCATACACGCTGAATAAACTCGGTCCCAAACTTGGATTAAACAAGCATCTCGGGTCTATTTTGGTATACGGAATTAGTTTACTTACCGTACAGGTTGTAATAAATAATTTTGCAGTCTATTTCGGGGTTTACGGACGAATCTAACCACAAGACTATAGAGTTGATCGGCCTGAGTCGGTAGCGGCCCTTGTCTTGCAACGCTGCCCGCAGAGCATGGCTAGCGTCGCAGCATCGCCAGCCGGCACAGGACGATCCCGGCGAGCACGACGACGCCACCCACCACCTGCTGAACGCCAAAGGGCTCGGCCAGCAGCACCCAGGCGAACACCGCGGCGGCCACCGGCTGCACCAGCAGGCTCACGGAGGAAAATGCCGCCGGCAGATGCGCCAGCGCCCAGGCGATGAGCCCCTGTCCGCCGATGTGCGAGACCAACGCCAGACCCAGCAGCACGGCCCACCCCGAACGAGATTCGGGCCACATGGGTTCACCCAAGAGCCAGACGATCGGCAGCAACGTTACCGCGCAGGCCAGCGTGGTCCACCACATTACTTCAAAGGCGGAATGACGCTTGCGCAAGCGCGACACCCCCAGCAGATACCCGGAATAGAACACCGAGGCGATGACGCCGTAAACATCTCCCAGCAGGGTGTCATGGCCGATGGTGAAACTGTCGGCCATCAGCACCGCGGCGCCGGACAGGGCCAGAACCAAACCGACCAGAAAGCCCCACGTCACGCGCTCGTGGAACAGGAAGAATGACGCGGCGGTGATGAAAATGGGCGAGAGATTGGCCAGCAGGGTGGCGTTGGCGACGGAGGTGTGAACGATGGACTGGTGCCACACCGCCAGGTCGCCGGCGAAGAAAGCGCCGCCCAGCCACAGCCACCGCAGCGCGGCCGGTTCCTCCTCCGAGTCTGGGTCCCTGCGGTGCGGAAACCACAGCCCAAACAGGAACGGCAGCGACAACGCCACGCGCCAGAACGCGGCGGCGGTGTAGCCCACGTCCACCAGGCGCACGAAGATCGGCGCAAAGCCAATGCACACCGCACCGGCAATCAAACCCGCCAGAGCCTCGCGGTCGGCGTGAGGCGCGGTGCTCCTCCCGAACCTGCGGCCTACCCCACCCACCGCCGGGCGTTCTGGAAGAGACGGAACCAGGGGCCGTCCTCGTGCGGCCAGTCGCGGGGGAGCCAGGAGTATTGCCGGCGCAGGAAGCAGCGCTCCGGGTGGGGCATCAGGATCGTTATTCGGCCATCGGCATTGGTGAGACCCGTGATACCGAGTGGCGAGCCGTTGGGGTTCCGGGGATAGGTATTCGTGGGCCGGCCGTGGTGATCGAGGTAACGGATGGTCACGAGACCTTGCTCGAGCGCCGCTTCGGCGCCCCGCGGATCGGCGAACACGGCACGGCCCTCGCCGTGGGCGACGACGATGGGGAGCTTCGACCCTGCCATTCCCGCAAACAGCACCGAGGGCGAGGGGAGGACCTCGACCATGACCAGACGCGCCTCGAACTGCTCCGAGGTGTTGCGGGCGAAGCGCGGCCAGCCCGAGGCGCCGGGGACGAGCTCGGTCAACTGCGAGAGCATCTGGCAGCCGTTGCAGACACCGAGGACGAAGCGGTCCGTGCGCCCCAGGAAGCGCGCGAACGCCTCTCGGGCGCGCTCGTGGTAGAGGATGGACTTGGCCCAGCCGCTGCCGGCCCCGAGCACATCGCCATAAGAGAAGCCACCGCAGGGGGCGAGTCCGCGGAAGACCGAGAGATCGACACGGCCCACGATGACATCGCTCATATGTACATCCACCGACTCGAAACCGGCGCGCTCGAAGGCCGCGGCCATTTCGATATGGCCGTTCACGCCCTGCTCGCGGAGGATCGCGGCCAGAGGCCGCGCCCGGCCGGTGATGGCCGGTGCACCCTGGCCCTCGCCGGTGCAGGGGCGGACCCCCGTGTCCGCCCCGCCACGGCTTTCCGCTGCGCCCTGGCCCTCGCGAGGGTCGAAACACGGCGTCACCGAGAGCCCCGGATCGCTCACGTCCAAGAGGCCCCGGTATTCCTCTTCGGCGCAGCCCGGATGGTCCCGCATCGACTGCATGCGATGGCTCAGCTCCGACCAGGCGGTCTGGAGATCCGAGAGCGCGAAGCCCGGGAGGTCGCGCTCCCCGTGCCGGAGCCGGAGTCTCGGCTCGGCGATGGGTTCTCCGATCACGTGGACGTGGCTACCGATGGCGCCTTCGGCCCGGAAGGTCTGAAGCACCGCCGGGACATCCTCTTGGCGGACCTCTAGCACCGCGCCCAGCTCCTCGGAAAAGAGCGCGGCGAGCGGGTCCAGGCCCAACGCGCCCAGGTTCACGCGGAGGCCGGTCCGGGCCGAAAGCGCCATCTCCATGAGGGTGACGAAGAGCCCGCCGTCGGAACGATCGTGGTAGGCCAGGACGAGCCCCATCTCATTCAATAGCTGGACGACGCGGAACAAGGACCCGAGGTCCTCGGGATGGTCCAGATCGGGAGGCTCATCGCCGAGCTGTCCATGGACCTGCGCGAGCGATGAACCCCCGAGCCTGTTCCGGCCGCGCCCGAGATCGATCAGGAGCAACACCGTATCCGACGCGCGACTGAGCTCCGGCGTGAGCGACCGGCGCACATCGGCGGTCGGGGCGAAGGCCGAGACGACCAAGGTGAGCGGCGCCGTCACCACCTTTTCGGCATCGTTCTCCCGCCATACGGTGCGCATCGAGAGCGAGTCCTTGCCGACCGGGATGGCGATCCCGAGCGCGATACAGAGTGCCGTCGCGGCCTCCACGGCATCGAAGAGCCGGGCGTCCTCCGCGGGATCACAAGCCGCCGCCATCCAGTTCGCGGACAGGAGCACATCGTCGAGCCTCAAGATACGGGCAGCCGCGAGATTGGTCAGAGCCTCGCCCACCGCCATGCGCGCCGAGGCGGGAGCATCGATGAGCGCGATGGGGGCGCGTTCGCCGATCGCCATACACTCGCCCGTGTAGCCCCGGAACGAGCACGCGGTGACGGCGCAGTCGGCCACCGCTTGCTGCCAGGGGCCGACCATCTGATCGCGGCATACGAGCCCCGAGACGCTGCGATCGCCGATGGTGATGAGAAACCGCTTGTCCGCGATCGCGGGCAGCCGCAAGAGCCGCTCGACCGCCGCCTCGATGGAGAGGCACGAGGTATCGAGCACCGGCAGCTTCTTGCGCTCGCGTCTCGCCGCCTTGCGGAGCCTGGGGGGTCGTCCGAACAGCACCTCCATGGGTAGCGCGATGGCCTCGCGATCGATTCGGCGGGTGTTGGACTCGCGGTCGAGCACGAGCAACCGGCGCTCGGCCGTCGCCTCGCCGATCGGGGCGTGCGGGCAGCGCTCGCGGGCGCAGATCGCGGCGAAGCGCCCGAGCGATCCGGGCGAGAGCATGAGGACATAGCGCTCCTGGGCCTCGTTGCACCAGATCTCCAAGGGCGACAGGCCGGGATCGGCGCTCGGGATGGCGCGCAGCTCGAGGCGCCCGCCGAGGCCGCTGTCCTGTAATAGTTCGGGCACGGCGTTCGAGAGGCCGCCGGCGCCCACATCATGGATCGACAGGATCGGGTTGTCCTCGCCCAGGGCCCAACAGGCATCGAGGACCTCCTGGCAGCGGCGCTCGATCTCGGCGTTGTCGCGCTGCACCGAGGCGAAGTCCAGCCGCTCGTCGCCCGCGCCGGCGCTCATCGACGAGGCCGCCCCTCCGCCGAGCCCGATGCGCATCGCCGGCCCCCCGAGCACCACGATCACGGACCCCGGGGGGACCGGCCGCTTGTGGGTGTGGCCCGGGCGGATGTTGCCTAGACCGCCCGCGAGCATGACCGGCTTGTGATAGCCCCGGATCGCGGTCTCGCCGGGCAGCGCCAGCTCGAAGCTGCGGAAGTACCCGGCGAGCGCCGGGCGCCCGAACTCGTTGTTGTAGCCGGCGGCGCCGAGCGGCGCCTCCAGCATGATCTGGAGTGCCGAGGCCATGCGCGCCGGCCGCCCGTGGTCCTCTTCCCAGGGCTGGACGAAATCCGGGATCCGCAGGTTCGAGACCGAGAACCCGCAAAGCGCGGCCTTGGGCTTGGCGCCGCGGCCGGTCGCGCCCTCGTCCCGGATCTCCCCGCCCGAGCCCGTAGCCGCGCCGGGATAGGGCGAGATGGCGGTCGGGTGGTTGTGGGTCTCCACCTTGGCGATGAGGTGCACCTCCTCTTCCGTGTAGCCATAGCACCCGGAGACCGGGAAGAAACGGCTCGCGAGGTAACCGCGGCTCACCGTGGCATTGTCGTGGTAGGCCGAGAGGATGCGCCCCGGATGGGCGGCGTGGGTCTCCCGGATGCGCGCAAAGAGCGATCGTCCCTGCGGCACGCCGTCCACCGTCCAGTCGGCGTGGAAGGTCTTGTGGCGGCAGTGTTCGGAGTTCAACTGCGCGAACATCATGAGCTCGGCATCGCTGGGATCGCGCCCGAGCCCCCGATAGGCCGAGAAGAGATAGTCGATCTCGTCCGAGGACAGGGCGAGGCCGAGCCGCGCGTTCGCGCCCACGAGGGCGTCGCGCCCCTCGCGCAGGAGCGCGACGCGCACCAGCGGCCCCGGCTCCGCCGGGACGAAAATCCTCTCGGCCTCTGCGAGGTCCAGCCACACCGCCTCGGTCATCCGATCGTGGAGCGGCGCGGCGAGGGCGAGCAGCGCTTCCGGGCCCGGCTCTGCCCCGGTATCGAGGGCCCAGAGGGTCGCGCGTTCGACCCGCCGGACCTCGCAGAGCCCGCAGCCCCGCAGGATGTCCGTGGCCTTGCTCGACCAGGGCGAGACGGTGCCGGGGCGCGGCGTGACGAGCAGGGTGGGCGGCCCACTGGGGGGCTCGAACGGCGCGCCGAGGATCGCCCAGAGCCGCTCCCGTGCGGTGGCCGGCGGCTCGCCGTCAATGAGCGCGAGATACACCCACCTGGCCGTGAGCCCCGACACCCAGGCGGCGCGCTCGCGCACGAGCGCGAGACGCTTCTCCAACCGAAAGGCCGACAGCGCCGGCCCGCCGTCGAACCATTTCAAACGGTAAGGCGCGGGGGCGGAGTGGGGATTCACGCGTCGTCGATCTCGGGCAGAAGGGCAGCAAGCTTAGCAAGTTTGCCGGGCGTTTCGATCGCTGTCTGGCACCGACGCCCCTGGCCCATAGCGTCACCGCCTACCCCGTCCGCTCCATAGCGGGACACCCGACACACCTCGGGCCTTTCGGTCAAGCCGGATCGGTTTGAAAGGTCAGGCAACCTTTGTGAGCGAGCAGGTCGGAAGCCCGCTTTGTGGGCGTTCCGACGCATTCGTTCACCTCTGCTCCCAGCCGTGCCATCGATAACGCCGTCTCCATCCCGATCGGAAGGGTGGCATCGGCAAGGCAGATTTACTGAGCGCGATCCGCCGCACGGGCCGTTACGGCCGGCAGCCATATGGCGGAACGCCAAAAAGCGGCCTCCGCCCTACCTTACCGCCTTA
>JBOIDT010000118.1:0-9159 GCA_050740755.1 Gammaproteobacteria bacterium | reverse complement strand
TGCCGGGTGACAACGTGAAGATCACGGTGAAGTTGATCGCGCCGATCGCGATGGAGGAAGGGTTACGGTTCGCGATCCGGGAAGGTGGCCGGACCGTCGGGGCCGGGGTCGTCGCCAAGGTGATCGAATAGCCATACGAAGGAAAGGGCCGTCCCGAATGAGGGTGCCCACGAGCACACATGGACGTGCATCCGAGAGAACTAGGCCAGTAGCTCAATTGGCAGAGCGGCGGTCTCCAAAACCGCAGGTTGGGGGTTCGAGTCCCTCCTGGCCTGCCATGATCTGAGAGGTTGTGAAAAAACCGTCGCGAGCGAAGGGAGGTCGCGTTCCGCCGGAGCGCAGGAGTGTATGTTGAAATACATGAGGATTCCGAGCACCGCCGGGAAGCCAGGGCCAGGGAGTGGCCCTGCTTGGCGCGCCGAGGACGCAACGCGAGATCCCAAGCGCAGTAGGTTTTTTCACAACCTCTGAGCAGGCGGTTCGCTGGAAGGGCAGCGCCGGGCGCCCGCTCTCGAGTGTATTCATGAAGTCCAAGACCGAAACGCCGACCTCGAACCTCGACGCCGTCATGCTCGGGCTCTGCGGGCTGTTGGTCGCCGGGGCATTGGGGGCCTTTTACTACTTCGGCGACCAGTCGTTGCTCCTGCGGGTCGTCGGGCTCCTGGCGGTGATCGGCCTGGCTCTGGCGCTCGGGTTCCGTACCCAGAAGGGCCGCGACGTCTGGGCGTTCATGAAGGAGGCCCAGGTCGAGGTCCGCAAGGTCGTCTGGCCGACGCGCCAGGAGACGGTGCGGACGACCCTGATCGTGGTGCTCATGGTGGTGACGGTCGCCGCCTTCCTATGGGTCCTCGATGCCGGACTATCCTGGCTCGTGCAGTGGTTGACCGGCCAGGAGGCTTGAGCTTTGGCCTTCAAGTGGTATGTGGTGCATGCCTTTTCCGGCGCGGAGCACCAGGTCAAGCGATCCCTGGAGGATCGGGTGCGGCGCAGCGGCCTGCAGGACCGGTTCGGCGATATTCTGGTGCCGACCGAGGAGGTCGTGGAGCTGCGTGACGGTCAAAAGCGCAGGACCGATCGCAAGTTCTTCCCGGGCTATGTCCTGGTGCAGATGGAGATGGACGATCAGACCTGGCATCTGGTGCGTGAGGTGCCCAAGGTCATGGGTTTTATCGGCGGGCGCGGCGATCGGCCGGCCGCCATCTCCGATGCGGAGGCCGACAAGATCCTGCAGCGCATGCGGGAGGGCACCGACAAACCGCGGCCCAAGGTCCTGTTCGAGGTCGGGGAGGTGGTCCGTGTCCGAGAGGGGCCGTTCACCGATTTCAGTGGTGTCCTCGAAGAGGTCAATTACGAGAAGAGCCGGCTGCACGTCGCGGTCTTGATCTTCGGCCGCTCGACACCGGTCGAGCTCGACTTCAGCCAGGTGGAGAAGGAATAGCCCGTATCGCGAGCGGCTCGTCTCCGAGAACGGTGGGTTTGACAACCTATAGGTACGCATAGTGGCCAAGAAAGTACAAGCCTATGTCAAGTTGCAGGTGGCGGCCGGGAAGGCCAATCCGAGCCCGCCGGTCGGACCGGCGCTCGGCCAGCACGGCGTCAACATCATGGAGTTCTGCAAGGCGTTCAACGCCTATACCCAGAACCTCGAACCGGGTCTGCCGACGCCGGTCGTCATCACGGTCTATGCGGACCGCAGCTTCACCTTCGTCACCAAGACGCCGCCGGCCTCGGTGCTGCTCCGCAAAGCCCTGGGGATCGAAAAGGGCAGTGCCACGCCGAACGCTGCCAAGGTCGGAAAGGTCACCCGTGCCCAGGTCGAGGACATCGCCAGGACCAAGACGCCCGATCTCACCGCGGCCGACCTCGAGGCCGCCGTGCGCACCATCGCCGGCACCGCGCGTAGCATGGGCATAGAGACCGAAGGGGTGTCGCCATGACCGAGCCGACGAAAAGGGTTGCGCGCTGGCGCAAGGCGCTGGTCCCTGGGAAACCCTATGTACTCGAAGAAGGCATACGGCTCGTCAAGGAGCTCGCCTCCGCCAAATTCGACGAGTCGGTGGATGTCGCCGTGAATCTGGGCATCGACGCCCGCAAGTCGGATCAGTCCATCCGTGGCGCGACGGTGTTGCCGCATGGGACCGGCAAGCGCGTGCGCGTCGCGGTGTTTGCCGAGGGCGCCAAGGCAGAGGCGGCACGTGCCGCCGGTGCCGATATCGTGGGCCTCCAGGACCTGGCCCAGCAGGTCAAGTCGGGCCAGATCGATTTCGACGTGGCGATCGCCGCGCCCGAGAGCATGGCGGTGGTCGGCCAGCTCGGCCAGATCCTCGGGCCGCGCGGCCTCATGCCTAATCCCAAGGTCGGGACCGTGGCGCCCGATGTCGCCCAGGCCGTCAGGAACGCCAAGGGTGGGCAGGTGCGCTTCAGGACCGACAAGTCGGGCATCATCCATTGTTCGATCGGGAAGGTGTCGTTCGAGGGCGAGGCCCTGAAGGACAACCTGGCCGCCGTGATCGCCGCCTTGAACAAGGCCAAACCCGCCGCGGCGAAGGGTGTGTACGTAAAGAAAGTCACGGTCTCGAGCACCATGGGTCCCGGCGTCGCGATCGACCGGGCGAGCCTGCCGTAATGGCCTCGCGCATAAATGCTTCTTGGATCCCCTCTCCCTCCGGGACCCTCCGGGAGAGGGTTAGGTGAGAGGATCAAAAACTGCGGTTTTAACCATGCGTGGTGATAGGTAGCCGCCGGTTCGCAAACCGGTAGACGTCGGAGAGTCTGGAGGTGAGCCGTGGCTCTGGATCTGGAACGAAAGAAGGGGATCGTCGGGGAGGTCGCGGCCGTGGCGCAAGAGGCGCAGTCCGCGATCGCCTGTGAGTATGCCGGTCTGTCGGTGGTCAAGATGACCGCGCTCCGCGATGCCGCCCGTAAACAGGGCGTCTACCTGCGCGTGGTACGCAATACCCTGGCGCGGCGTGCGCTCGCGGGGAGTCGCTTCGAGTGCATGTCCGAGCGGCTCGTCGGCCCGTTGGTGCTGGCGTTTTCGACGGATGACCCCTGCGTTGCGGCGCGCGTCATCCATGACTACGCGCGGACCAACGACAAGTTGGTCGTGAAGCTGGTGTCGTTCGGCGGCAAGCTCTTGGAGCCCGATGCCCTCAAGTCGCTCGCCCACCTGCCCACGCGTGGCCAGGCGCTCGCCATGCTCATGGGGGTCATGAAGGCCCCCATCTCGAAGCTGGTGCGGACGCTCGCCGAGCCCTATGCGGGCCTGGCGCGGGTGCTCGCCGCCGTGCGCGACGGGAAGCAGGCCACATCACAGTACATTTTGGGAGAGTGATTATTATGGCAGTGTCCAAAGAAGTGATCCTCGAAGCCGTCGCCAATATGAGCGTACTCGAGGTCGTGGAGCTGGTCGAGGCGATGGAGAAGAAATTCGGCGTCTCCGCCGCCCTCGCCATGGCCCCGGCGATGGGCACCGGCGCGGCGGCCGCGGCGGCCCCGGTCGAGGAGGAAAAGACCGAGTTCAACGTGGTGATGACGAGCTTCGGCGAGAACAAGGTGGGTGTGATCAAGGCCGTGCGCGCGCTCACCGGGCTCGGTCTCAAGGAGGCGAAGGACCTCGTCGAAGGCGTTCCGGCGACCGTCAAGGAGGCGGTGCCCAAGGACGAGGCGGAAAACGTCAAGACCAAGCTCGTGGAGGCCGGCGCAACGGTCGAGATCAAGTAGTGCCGGGAACCCTGGTGCCGACCTACACAGGACGGCCCTCGTCACGGTTCAGCGCGGCTGGTGGCGCGAGCCACCGGCCCCTTTGTCCTGGATTAACTTGCCCTTGACTGACTCGCGAACGGCGGAGCGAACCATGGCGTATTCCTACACCGAGAAGAAGCGGATCCGGAAGGACTTCGGCAAACGTCCGAGCATCCTCGATACCCCCTATCTCCTGGCCATGCAGATCGAGTCCTACCATGCCTTCCTGCAGGCGGAGCTGGCCCCGGCGGAACGGGAAGAGGCCGGTCTGCACACGGCGTTCAAATCGGTGTTCCCGATCGTGAGCTATTCGGGCAACGCGGCGCTCGATTACGTGAGCTATCGTCTCGGGACGCCGGTCTTCGATGTCAAGGAATGTCAGATCCGCGGGGTGACCTATGCGGCGCCGCTCAGGGTCAAGGTGCGCCTGGTGATCTATGATCGCGAGTCGGGCGCCGCCAAGACCGTCAAGGACATCAAGGAGCAGGAGGTGTACATGGGCGAGGTGCCGCTCATGACCACCAACGGTACCTTCGTGATCAACGGCACCGAGAGAGTCATCGTCTCGCAGCTGCACCGCTCGCCGGGCGTATTCTTCGAGCACGATAAGGGCAAGACCCATTCCTCGGGGAAGCTCCTGTACTCCGCCCGGGTGATCCCCTACCGCGGCTCGTGGCTGGATTTCGAGTTCGACCCCAAGGACCATATCTATGTGCGCATCGATCGCCGGCGCAAGATCCCGGCGACCGTGCTCTTGCGCGCCCTCGGCTACAGCGCCGCGGCGATGCTGGCGACGTTTTTCGAGACCACCGCGTTTTCACTCGCCCGCCACGGGATCCGGATGGAGCTGTTGCCGGATCGGCTGCGCGGCGAGACGTTGTCGTTCGACATCACGGACGACGAGGGCAAGGTCATCGTGGAGAAGGACCGCCGTATCACGATGCGCCACGTGAGTGCCTTGCACAAGGCGGGGCTCTCCGAGGTGCGGATCCCGCGCGAGTACCTGCTAGGCAAGGTGGTCGCGACCGACGTGGTCGATACGAGCACCGGGGAGATCGTGGTGCAGGCGAATGCCGTGCTCACCGGGGAGACCCTCGATAAGCTCATCGACATCGGGGTCGCGGAGGTCAGGACGCTGTATGTCAATGACCTCGACCGAGGTCCCTATGTCTCGGAGACCCTGCGCATCGATACGACGCGCACGGCGCTAGAGGCCCAGGTCGAGATCTACCGCATGATGCGGCCCGGTGAGCCCCCGACCAAGGAGGCCGCCGAGAACCTGTTCAATAACCTGTTCTTCAGCCCCGATCGCTACGATCTCTCGGCGGTGGGGCGCATGAAATTCAATCGCCGCGTCGGGCGGACGGAATCCACGGGGCCCAATGTCCTCTCCAAGGAGGACATTGCCGATGTGCTCAAGGTGCTGATCGGCGTTCGCAACGGCATCGGTGCCGTCGACGACATCGATCACCTGGGCAACCGCCGCGTACGCAGCGTCGGGGAGATGGTCGAGAATCAGTTCCGCATCGGTCTCGTGCGGGTCGAGCGTGCGGTCAAGGAACGCCTGACCTTGGCGGAGTCCGAGGGCACGATGCCCCAGGAGCTCATCAACGCCAAACCGGTGTCGGCCGTGATCAAGGAGTTCTTCGGCTCCAGCCAGCTCTCGCAGTTCATGGACCAGAACAACCCGCTCTCGGAGGTCACGCACAAACGCCGTATCTCCGCGCTCGGGCCCGGCGGTCTGACGCGCGAGCGTGCCGGGTTCGAGGTGCGCGATGTCCATCCGACCCATTACGGGCGCGTGTGTCCCATCGAGACGCCGGAAGGCCCGAACATCGGTCTCATCAATTCGCTGGCGGTATATGCCAAGACCAACCGCTACGGCTTTCTCGAGACGCCTTACCGCAAGGTCTGGGACACGAAGGTCACGGATCGGGTCGAATACCTCTCGGCCATCGAAGAAGGGCAGTTCGTGATCGCCCAGGCCAATGCCAAACTGGACGAGGACGGGAGCCTCATCGACGAGCTGGTCTCGTGCCGTTTCCAGAACGAGTTCATGCTCTCGACGCCGGACAAGGTCCAGTACATGGACGTCTCGCCCAAGCAGATCGTGTCGGTCGCGGCCTCGCTGATCCCGTTTCTCGAGCATGACGATGCCAACCGGGCGCTCATGGGCTCCAACATGCAGCGTCAAGCGGTGCCGACCTTGCGCACCGACCGGCCGCTGGTCGGTACCGGCATGGAGCGCGCGGTGGCCATCGATTCCGGCGTCGTGGTGGTCGCGAGCCGCGCGGGGGTGGTCGATTCCGTGGACGCGAGCCGCATCGTGGTGCGCTGTGAGGAGCAGGATACCGGGGCCGGCCAGCCCGGGGTGGATATCTACAATCTCACCAAGTACACGCGCTCCAACCAGAACACCTGCATCAACCAGAAGCCCCTGGTGAAACCGGGCGATCGCATCGCGGGGGGCGATGTGCTGGCCGACGGTCCCGCGACCGATCTCGGCGATCTGGCGCTGGGACAAAACGTATTGGTCGCCTTCATGCCATGGAACGGCTACAACTTCGAGGACTCGATCGTGATCTCGGAGCGTGTCGTCGAGGAGGATCGGTTCACGAGCATCCATATCGAGGAGCTGACCTGCGTCGCCCGGGACACCAAGCTCGGTCCCGAGGAGATCACCGCCGATATCCCCAACGTCAGCGAGGGTGCGCTCTCGAAGCTCGATCAGGCGGGTATCGTGTATGTGGGCGCGGAGGTCGGCGCCGGGGACATCCTGGTCGGCAAGGTCACGCCCAAGGGTGAGACCCAGTTGACACCCGAGGAGAAACTCCTGCGAGCCATCTTCGGCGAAAAGGCCTCGGACGTGAAAGACACCTCTCTGCGCGTCCCCTCCGGGATGAACGGGACCGTGATCGACGTGCATGTGTTCACCCGAGACGGCGTGGACAAGGATTCGCGCGCGCTCGAGATCGAAAAGGCGGGCTTGACCGGGATCCGGCAGGATCTCGACGATCAGCTCCGCATCCTCGAAGACGACCTCTACGAGCGCGTCGAGCGCCTCATCCTCGGCAAGATCACGGACGGCGGGCCGGGCGGGCTCAAGGCGGGCACGCGCGTGGCAAAGTCCTATCTCGGCGAGATCAAGCGCGAGAAGTGGTTGTCGATCCGTCTGCGCGGCGAGGAGCCACAGTCCCAGCTCGAGGCCTATGCGACCAAGGTCCAGCAACAGCGGCACGATTTCGATCGGCGCTTCGAGGAAAAGAAGGCCAAGCTCACCCAGGGTGACGATCTCGCGCCCGGCGTGCTCAAGATGGTCAAGGTCTATCTGGCGGTCAAGCGCCGCGTGCAACCCGGCGACAAGATGGCGGGACGCCATGGAAACAAAGGTGTGGTATCGACCATCGTCCCCGTCGAGGACATGCCGTTCATGCAGGACGGGACGCCGATCGACATCGTATTGAACCCGCTCGGGGTGCCCTCGCGGATGAACGTCGGGCAGGTGCTCGAAGCGCATCTGGGCTGGGCCGCCAAGGGCATCGGGGACAAGATCCGCAGGCTCTGCGAAGCCTACGCCGAGGTGAATGAGATCCGCGAGTTCCTGGAGCGGGTGTATAACGGCGGCGGCCGACACGTCGACCTCGACTCGCTCGACGACGACGAGGTGGAAACGCTCGCCAATAATCTGCAAAGCGGCTTGCCGGTGTCCACCCCGGTGTTCGATGGCGCCTCCGATGTCGAGATCAAGGCCATGCTGGAGCTGGCGGGCCTGCCGGTATCGGGGCAGACCCTGCTGCGTGATGGCCGCACCGGTCAAGCCTTCGATCGGCCGGTCACGGTCGGTTACATGTACATGCTGAAGCTCAACCACCTGGTCGATGACAAAATGCACGCGCGCTCGACCGGCCCCTACAGCCTCGTCACCCAGCAACCGCTCGGCGGAAAGGCCCAGTTCGGGGGACAGCGCTTCGGCGAGATGGAGGTCTGGGCGCTCGAGGCCTACGGCGCCGCGTACACCTTGCAGGAGATGCTGACGGTCAAGTCCGACGACGTGAGTGGCCGCACCCGGATGTACAAGAACATCGTCGATGGGGACCATCGCATGCAAGCCGGCATGCCCGAATCGTTCAACGTCCTGCTCAAAGAGCTGCGTTCGCTCGGGATCGACGTCGATCTGGAACAGCGTTGACGCACGGCGCCCTTCGACAGGGTAACCACGACAGAGGCGCCTCGTTGGCGGAGGGATTATATTGAAAGACCTACTCAACCTGTTGAAGCAGCAAGGGCTGGCCGAGGACTTCGATGCCATCCATATCGGCCTGGCGTCGCCGGAGAAGATCCGCTCGTGGTCCTATGGCGAGGTCAAAAAGCCCGAGACCATCAACTACCGTACCTTCAAACCGGAGCGCGACGGACTATTCTGCGCCAAGATCTTCGGCCCGGTCAAGGACTACGAGTGCCTGTGCGGCAAGTACAAGCGGCTCAAGCACCGCGGTGTCGTGTGTGAAAAATGTGGGGTCGAGGTAACCTTGGCCAAGGTCAGGCGCGAGCGCATGGGGCGTATCGAGCTGGCCAGTCCGGTGGCGCACATCTGGTTCCTGAAATCGCTGCCCTCGCGCATGGGATTGCTGCTCGACCTCACGCTCCGGGAGATCGAGCGCATCCTGTACTTCGAGGCCTATGTGGTCATCGATCCCGGCATGACGCCCTTGCAACGCGGACAGCTCCTGGCGGAAGAGGCTTACCTGGAAGCGATCGAGCAGCACGGAGACGAGTTCGATGCGCGCATGGGTGCCGAGTCGATCCATGCATTACTGCGCACCATCGACCTCCCCGTCGAGATCGCGCGCATCCGCGACGAGTTGCGCGACACTCATTCGGAGACCAAGCTCAAGAAGTTGAATAAACGCTTGAAGCTCATGGAGTCCTTCTTGAGCTCGGGAAACCGGCCCGAGTGGATGGTGTTGACCGTGCTGCCGGTCCTGCCGCCCGAGTTGCGTCCGCTGGTTCCGCTGGATGGCGGCCGTTTCGCCACCTCGGATCTCAACGACCTCTACCGGCGCGTGATCAATCGCAACAATCGGCTCAAGAGGCTCCTGGATCTCAGCGCGCCCGACATCATCGTGCGCAACGAGAAGCGCATGTTGCAAGAGGCGGTCGATGCCCTGCTCGACAACGGCCGACGCGGCCGCACCATCACCGGCAGCAACAAGCTGCCGCTGAAATCGCTGGCCGACATGATCAAGGGCAAGCAGGGGCGCTTCCGTCAGAACCTCTTGGGCAAGCGTGTCGATTATTCCGGGCGCTCGGTGATCGTCGTGGGCTCGACCTTGAAGCTCCACCAGTGCGGATTGCCGAAGAAGATGGCGCTCGAGCTCTTCAAGCCCTTCATCTTCAGCAAGCTCGAGCGCAACG
>JBOIDT010000117.1:0-9849 GCA_050740755.1 Gammaproteobacteria bacterium | reverse complement strand
GAAAAAGACAGTCCCTGTCCCGGAGGGACAGGGACCTTGGAGAGGTACCCATAATTTCAAATATGTTCGGCTAGAATTCCGTTCGACTCGCAGCATGTGAACGGTCAAGGACGCACGCAAGGAAGTCTTCCCGGACAGCTCGATAAGGGGAAGCCGGCGTGTAGGCGCGTGCACGGAGAAGGCGCCAAGACCCTTCCCGCCTGAACGAAAGAGGCAGAGCGAGCGGTCCGTTTGCGCAGGTCGTCAACCTACCTCCAAGACCATGCCGCTATTCCTGGCCAAACGCGCCTGTCACCTGAGCGAGGCCATGGACGGCCCGGACTGCGATCCGGCGCTGCTCGATCGTTCCTACCACCAGTTCCGAGCCGTCAACGGGCTCCTGTCGCGGAGCCGCTTCGTGTATGCGCGGTTTATCCGGCCGCTCATGAGCGACCGCGGCCGGGGCTATTCGCTTCTCGACATCGGCTTCGGGGGTGGGGACATCGCTCGAGGGCTCGCGCGCTGGGCCGCTCGGGACGGCTTGGACCTCCGGGTCACGGGCATCGACATCGACCCCCGTGCCTATGCCTATGTCCAGCATTTCCCCCGGAGCCCCAAGCTGTCCTTCCGATTGGCCGATGTCGCCACGCTCTGCGCACGCGGGGAGCGTTTCGATTTCGTGCTATCGAATCACGTCGTGCACCACTTGGATGCGCCGGGCTTGCGGGCGATGCTGGGCGCGGCCCAAACCCTCGGCGCGCGCATCGTCGTCTTCAACGACATCCGGCGATCCGCTCTCGCGTACCTCGGGTTCTGGCTCCTGACCGCGGTCGCATTCCGCCGCTCCTACATCCGCCCTGACGGGCTCATCTCGATCCGCAGGAGCTACACGGTGGCGGAGCTCAGGGCGCTTGTCCCCGCCGGCTGGGAGGTCCTGCGCGCAATGCCCTTTCGCCTCCTGTTGATCCACCGGGGCGCGCGGGAATCGACGCTGCCATACCGACCCGGGGTTGGCTCGAATTCATGCGCGACGGGCGACCGGCCCGCATGAGCGGTGCAATGAGTGGGGATGTCGAGCCCCGGGGAGCGGGCTAGGAAGCCGAGTCCGCGTGGTCCTCGTGCCGCGTCGGACTCGGGGCGTCCAGCAGTACGGGCGGGCGGGCGCCCAGCGATTCGGCGATCGACGCCGCAAGCTCTTCCGCTTGTTTGATCTCGGGCCAGCGCATGAGCTTGGATATCTCCACGAGCGACTCCTTGGCGTCCTGCGATCCGCGCTTTTCGGCGGTCCGGCACCAGGCATAGGCGGTCACGCGATCCCGCGAAACACCCCGGCCCAAAGCATAGGACAGACAGAGGTAGAACTGCCCTTCCACCAGGTTCTGGCGCGCCGCCTGCTCGAACCAGTGCACCGCGACCTCCAGTCCCTCCGGCACCCCGCGGCCTTCGGCGTACATCAATCCCAGATAATATTGGGCCGCTGCATGCCCGCGCTCGGCGGCTGCCGAGAACAGTTCCACCGCTTTGCGATCGTCGACCGGGACGCCCGTACCCTGACGATAGGCATGACCGAGGCGAAACAGGCGATCGGTGTCGGAGGCCTCCGCCGACCTTGGCGATGCAGAACCGGCGTCCGGCGGGACGGCGGTAACCTGCTCGGCCGATCGGCTATCCGGCCCTTCATCCTGCAGGGCACCGATGCCCAAGACCAGCGCCGCCGCGATCCCGACCGCGGACAGCGCCCACGGACCCCGGATAGATCGGGAAGAACCCGGAGCCGCGACGGAACCCCCGCCCGAGGTGTGGGGTGTCGAGACCGGACCCGGGCGACGTGGTGACGATGTCTGCCCGGGCGAGACCAGACGACCACCACTCTCCAGCGCGGCGAGGGACTCGAGAAGCTCGCCGGCGTCGGCGAAGCGCGCCGCCGGGTCCTTGGCGAGCATCCGGGCCAGCAATGTCTGATAGCGCCGGCACGCGGCCGGCAGCGCCGGCACCGGGTCGTTGAGGTGCTTGAGGATGGTGTCGACCTCCGAGTCCCCGCTGTAGGGAGGCTCGCCGGTGAGCATCTCGTACAACACGACCCCCAGGCTGTAGAGATCCGAGCGCCCATCCACGGGCCTGCCGAGGGCCTGCTCGGGGCTCATATAGCGCGGGGTCCCGACGATCTTCCCCGTCCTGGTGAGGTCGCTGTCGAGGCGCTGGTTCTTGGCGATGCCGAAGTCGGTCAAAAGGGGGGTGCCATCGCGCCGGAACAGGATATTGGCCGGCTTCAGGTCCCGATGGATCACGCCCTTGCGATGGGCGAACCCCAGGCAATCCGCCATCCTGGCGGCGAGATCCAAGGCCGCTTCCGGGCTCTGCCCGTCGGCGATCCGGCTCCTGAGATCGCCGCCATCCACGTATTCCATGGAGATGTAGTGCAGGCCCTCGGCGATCCCGACATCGTGCACGGTGACGATGTTGCCGTGGACCAGGCTCGCGACGATCCGCCCCTCGTTGACGAAACGCTCCGAGAACTCGGGGGAGTCCGGATCCCGGAGGACCTTGAGCGCTACCGGTCGATCCAGGGACTCCTGGATCGCGAGATACACGGCGGCCATCCCGCCCTTGCCGATGAGGCGGTCGATGCGATAGCCCGGGATGCAATCGTGTCGCACGCTAACCTAGCCGCCTGGCCGTATCGGGCCAGGGGCTCGGGTCAAACCAGAAACACCCCTAACCCTAACATATACAGGGCTAACATACACAGGGCAACGCCCACCACCCGGGGCCAGCGCGCGGTTCGCTCGCCCTTGGGCCTCCTGGCTTGCGGCAGCGCCGCGCTCGCCCGGGACGTCACGACCTCTTCCCTGTCGATCACGACGGTCCTCCGATCGCCGTCCAGCGCCTCGCCCGGCGACCACCGATCCACCGGGCCGAGAAAAATCTCGGTCTTGGAGTCGCGCCAATCGCGGGTAAAGTCCCATTTGGGCCGATAGCCGCCGACCACGTACTCCGCGATGCGGGCCGCCACCGGGGCGATGCCGGCGTTTCGAGGCCCGCCCCCCTCCTGGATACGCGCTCCGCCGCGGTATCGCCAATGCTTATCCCGCCTAGGATCCACCGTCTCCGGGAGTCCGTCCAAGGTCTTCTGGACGCGCGCGCGATCGAATACCGGACACAGCCGGCAGGTGGTCATGGCCGACTCGAGCGCTTGCGAGATCCTGGGTTTATCGAAATGCCAGACGCCCTGTGCATCCAGGCTGCCGTAGGCCATCCAATCGTGGCCCGCTTCGTCGATCGGCATATCGAGCCGTCGGCATCCCCAGAGGTTGTATTCGAGGCGATTGTTCCCGAAGCAATACTGCTCCGGGTCCTCGGAGGCCTGGCGCTTGCCATAACAGTCACCGCCCAGTCGAATCAGGTCATCGCGTCGCGCGTCGCCACCGTCTATGGTGATCCGGAACGACTTCCATCCCCCCACCAGCTCGGATAATCGCATGAGTACCGCGATGTCCGTGATGGGCAGGTCGATGGAATGGACCGCCTCGTTGCCCTCGCCGGTGCTGGTGAAGGATGGAATGCCGCGGCACAGCTCCATGGCTTCCCGATACGCCAGGGACTGGCTGTACGCGAAATAGATCCGGACCCTCGCCGCCGTCGCGGGGGCCCCCTCGAACGCATGTTTCGGTTTCATGTTGCCCTCTTCACCCTCGTCGTCTTGCCCTTGGCCGTGCCGCTTTGCGCCGCCCCGAGATCTGATCATCGGCCTGCCGGGAGCTACCGCCCAGCCGTGGACCGCGCATCGCGTAGGTAGCGCTGGCTTACCATGGCGCTTTAGTCGATGCGCACCTCCGGGCGTCATGGTGATGCCCATCGACGGCATCGGGAACCGTGTGCGTCCTGGTCTTCGCGCCCCGTGAGGCCACGCGGAAGGGATTCGAACCTCGCTTGTCCGGAGGGGGAGGAACGCCCGGTCAGGCGCTCCGGGACGACTCGTCGTGATCGCGGCACAGCTGGGTCTCGATGGTCAGATGGACCAGCTCCTCGTGCCCGCGAAGCCGTCGCCGGTAGCTCTCGACGGGCCTCGGCTCATGCGCCACGAGGGACACGATCGCGGCGTAGCGGCCGGGGCCGATCCGCCACACGTGCAGATCGGTGATGAGCGCATCGCCATCGGATTCCAGCGCACGGCGGATCTCCGCCGGCAGATCCGAGGACGCCGGTGTGAGATCGAGCAGGATGCCGCCCGTGTCCCGCAGGAGCCCGTAGGCCCACACGGAAACGACCGCGCTGCCGACGAACCCCATCACCGGATCGAGCCACGACCACCCGAAGAACCGGCCCGCGAGCAAGGCCGCGACGGCCGTCACCGATGTGAATGCATCCGCGAGGACGTGGAGATAGGCGGAACGCAGGTTGAGATCGTCGTGAGGGTGGTCCGTGTGGCCCTCTTTGAGGAGGAGCGCGCAGATCACATTGACGAGGAGCCCGATCACCGCGACGGCAATGGCCTCGTCGAAGCGGATCGGTACCGGCAGGAAGGCGCGCTGCACCGACTCCCCGGCCATCAGTAACCCGACCATGCCCAGGATGACCGCGCTGGCGAAACCGCCGAGGACGCCGATCTTGCCCGTCCCGAAGCTGTAGCGCGTGTCCGTCGCATGGCGGCGGCTCAGATGGTAAGCAAGCGTGGTCACCAGGAAGGCGCTGACGTGGGTGCTCATGTGCCAGCCGTCCGCGAGCAGCGCCATCGAATCGAAGGCGATGCCGGCCGCGATCTCGACGACCATCATCGCGCCCGTGATGGCGATGACGATGCGGGTACGGCGCTCCGCCGCGGAGGAATCGACGGCGTAGTGATGCGAATGTCGTCGGTGGCTATAACCGGCGGGATGCGAAGGCGTGGAGGATGCGTTCATCGCCGCACGTCATTCCAGCAACCGCAGCCCCGCCGGAAGCTCCTCGCCGAAGAGGGCGCTGCGGTCTTCGACCGTGACCTCGTGATACTCCTGGACCACGCGCCAGTCGGCCTCGCGCGCGCCGGAGTGCTTGAGCTTTTCGATCACCCGGAGCCGCACCGGGGCGTGGATGTCGAGCGCGCGGGTGCCGGTCACCCGACAGGCGGCGGAGAACACCGAGGCGAGGCCCTTGAGCCCCTGCCTCGGCCAGTCGAGCCCGGCGACGCGTTCGAACCAGTCCTCGACCAGCGCGGGGGGCAGAACGGCGTCGGCCGCGGCGTAGAGCGGCACGCGCGAGCACAGCCGCGCCAGCGCCCCGAAGACCGCCGGCTGATCCTCTGCGCGGCCGCGCAATACCACCGCGAAGAGCGACTTGGCCAGCTCGGTACGGGTCGTGAGCGGCAGGAGCTCGAGGGCACCCAGAAGGCGTGTGGCTTCCGGCGATTCGACCGGCGATTTGCGGAACTGGGACATGAGCGCATCGTGGAGCCGCCGCTGCTGCTCGGCCGAGAGACCGCCCGCCACCCGGCGCCACATCATCCACCAGTTGGACTGCGCGCTCTTCTCCTTCTTGTGGTGCACACCGAGCGACCAGGCGCCCCAGAGCTGGGACAGGCGCCAGGGATCGAGCTCCGCGCCATAGCCCGGGCGCAAGAGAAACCCCGCCAGGTACAGCCAGGTATTCTCGTGCGCCAGCGAGCGGCCCCGGCGGGTCATCCCCGGATAAAGTGAAGGCCACAGACCCCGCAGGAGCGGCAGGCTCCACGCGGCACGCGGCTGTCCCAGGGTCCGCTCCAGGTCCTTGATGAGCGGCTTGGCGCTGTCCTTTTGTCCCAGGTCCTGCTTCTTGCCGTAGAAGTGCGCGATGCGTCCACAGGCCGCGCGCAGCACCTCGTCCGCTACACCCGGCGGGGCCGGCCCGGTGGCGTCGCGCGGCTCCGCCGCGCCCCGCAGGTTGAAATCGAGCCGCCAGCGGCGGCCGAGCGGCTCACTGACGAGCATCGTCTGCAAGACACCGAGGGGCGTCAACTCGACCTCGAGGTTCACATCCACCGAGCGCGGCTCGGCCTTGCGCGGATCGAAGCCGGCCTCGTCGAGCGTGAGCGTCGTATGCAGCGGGGGCAAGGGATTGAATGTCCCCTCGTCGAGGCGCACGATGGCCCCCGGACGGTCTTCGCGCCGGTGCGTCGAGCTGTAGGCGGTGAAGCGTGCCGGCCGGTTGAGCAAGAGGTCGAAGGTCCGCGACTCGAGGGTGGACGAGCGGCCCTCCTCGAAGCCTTGCGGCAGGATGCAGACGAGCTCGGTCGCATCCTCGGGCCGCTCCCGATGCAGCTCCAGGTAGACGCTGCGCGCGTAACCGGCCCGGATGCGGCGCCGCGATTGGGCCACGAGCGCCGCGCACTGGGCCGCACCTTCCGCGATCGCGAGGCTGAGATCCGGGAGGGCGAGCCCGATGGGCCGCCGGTCCTGCCAGCGCTCGACGATCGTGAGCAGGCGTTCCTGCAGGAAACGTGGCATCAGCGTGCCGCCCGCGAACAGCACCGCATCGACCGCCTGCCCGTCGAGAAACCCCGCGAGGTGCCGGCTGACCGCCGTATCGACCGCGTAGGGCAGCCCGATCTCCCGGAGCCCCATCTGCCGCGTGCGGGGTCGTTCGCCAGCCTCGGTGACGGGAAAGAACCCGTCCAGGATCACCTCGGACAGATCGGCACGCGTGAGCGTCGCGCTCGACACCGAGGCGAAAAGGCCCCCGCCCTCGCCGGGGATGGAGACGTGGAAGACTTCCTCGGGCGGCCCCTCCCCCGACAGGATGCGTTCCTTGAGCAGCATCGATTGGGGCACGAGGTGCTGCCATTGGCGGCGCGAGAAGCGCCTTTCCGGCCCACTCCTAATAGATTGGCCCAGGGCACGGGCCTCGATGAGGTGGGCGATGGCCAGATCGATGTTGTCCCCGCCCAGGAGCAGATGATCGCCGACCGCGAGGCGCTCGATATCCGGCAATCCCGTATCTTCTCCGGGCGCATCCTCTCCGGGGGCGTCCGAATCGAAAGCGAGGCGAAACAGGCTGAGGTCGGTGGTGCCGCCCCCGATGTCACAGACGAGCACCGTCTGGGCCTCCTCCGAAAGCCCGGGGAGGCGCTCCGTGAGCCACGCCCGCGTGTCCTTCCCGGCACCAGCGCCGGCCCCGGCGCTCCACGCATAGAAGGCCGCCTGCGGCTCTTCGAGGAGCCGGAAGCCGTCGGGATACCCGGCCAGCGCCGCGGCCCGGCGGGTCAGGGCCTGGGCGGCCTCATCGAAGGAGGCCGGGACGGTCACGATGAGGTGCTGGCGGTCGAACGCGGCCCCCGGATCGGCTTGGCCGATAGTCGCGTCCCAGGCCGCGCGGAGGTAAGCCAGGTAGGCTGCGCTCACCTCGATCGGCGAGCGCTTGTCCGTATCCGGCACCGCCTCGGAGCCGAGCGGCAGGAGGCGCGCCTCGCGGTCGATGCCGCCGTGGGCGAGCCAGGACTTGGCCGAATGGATCACCCGGCCCGGCACCCCATCGAGCTGTGCCCTGGCATACACGCCGAGCGCGGTCGTCGGGGCCAGTCCGGGGACGAGGCAAGGCGGTTCGTATGCCTCGGTGCCGAGATAATAAAACGAGGGCAAGAGCGGTCCCGCTGCGACGGTATCTCGCGTCTGGAGCTGCGGGATGGGCAGGACCGCGACGCGGCCGTGCTTGACCGCGAGGTCCACGTAGGCCAGGACGCAGTTGGTGGTACCGAGATCGATACCGATGGCGTAGTGGGGGCCGCTCATGCGACCGACTGCGTGCCTCGCCGCAGGGTCAAGGGGTTGTGAACAGCTCTATCGCACATACCAACTGCTTTGGCGCTTTCTTCTCGACCGGCTGCCCGGCGCTCTTTACGGCGCCGGTTCGGAACGAGCGCCACGCTGACGAGCAGCGAATGGGTGTGCTCGTCATCCTACACCCAGCCGCGCTAGAAAACGGTAACTGGATTCGTGCCCTCGGCGACCTCGTCGAGCAGCTTGGCGACTTGGGTCTTGATCGAGTCGAAGGTGGATATGCCCGCACCACCTCTCGTCACTTCAGCAGTAAACGCCGCATTGGACCTCGAAGACCAGCCGTGGCAAGGCGCTTGGCCTGCGGCGAATTTGGGCTGATCGCGATCCGCCCGTCTGTCGAGACCCAGCGGTAGTCGCCCCGCGTCAATTCCCACAACTTCGGAGCCTGAGACCGCAGCCAGTTCTTCAGCCACCGCAACTTGTTCACCATGTCCGAGACGCTGTCGGATGAAGCGGGATGCACCTCGATCCAGATGGCGTTCTCGGCCTTGCTGCCGCGATAGCCGACGCCGTAGTCCCATCGCGCCGAATGGGGTTCGGCGCCTCGCAGTTCCTCGTCCAGGTGGATGCTGCCGGTCAGCTGTCGTGGGCTGTTGCACGTGATCTTTGCCCTGTCGATCTCGGCTAGAGCTTTCAGTCCAGGGCGATAGGCGTGACGGATGGCCGGTGTCGCCTGGACGGCTTGACGAAAGGTCATCGGTTCTTCTGCCTCTCGTTCACTACACGGGCCACCGTCTCATTGACTCGACCGCTGAATTCGCTTAAGCCCCCCCAGCCTGCCTCCCGCGCGTCATCCGAACCCGGATCGAGTTTCGAGATGTCGCGCGTGCTGCCGTCGCGATCGAAGTAGTACACACGGGCGTTTTTCTTGAGCGCCTCGTCCGCAACGTTTTTCATCGAGGGTGTCTTGCGCACGCCGAATACGTCAAGCAGCCGGCCAGAATCGGCGCCGTGTTTCTGGATGGTCGACAGCGCCCAAACGACGTCCAGCACCTGCGGAGAATGAGTCGAGATGCATACGCGGTAGCCACGCCATATCAGTTCCATCACCAGCAGCAGCACGACCGAGATTGCGTACGGATGCAGCCCCATCTCGGGCTCCTCGATGATGACGACTCGGATGTCACCGCGGCGCTGCACTTTCGCCGCCGGCAGCAGCCAGTAAAGGCCCATCAGCAGCGGTACGAACTCCCGTTGGCCGGCCGACCAGGCCATGACGGGAATCGACTTGTCGACGTTTTCCTGCTGCAGCACTAGCCGCTTCTGGGAACCGTACCTATCGACGAGCAGCCGGGCGCCGCGGAACACGTGCTCGGACAAGAGGTCGCGGTACTCGCGCTTGAGCCGGTTAGTCTTGGGAAAGAGGTCCGAACTGCGGCTGAATTCCTGTTCCATCAACAGCCGAAAAGTCTCGCTGAAGTCGCGCACCGCGAACGGATCTTCGGCCGCGAAACTTTGGAACGGCCGCGGCCAGCCGTTGGCGAGCGACAGTACACGCTGCGCAGGAATGTAGAACGCCGAACCCTCGGAACTGCGATGGCGCGGCGTCACGAGTTTCGTCATGGAGATCGGCGCGCCATTCACCACGATCATGCTTTCTGCCTCTTCATCCCGCCAAACCCCGCGCATCCCCTCGCCGAGATAGACGTCCAGGAACTCCCGAGGGCTCCGCTTCCAATCGATGCCGTGCTTGCGTAACTGGTCATGGATATAGCCGGTGTCGAGCACCAGCTTCAGAAACTGGAGAAAGATACTCTTGCCGGTGGCCTGTGGACCCACCAGCACGGTCAGATCGCCAAGAGTGACATCTGCGCAGATGATCTGGCCGACGTGCTCGAGTTTCAGCGCGCTGACCGTGCTCATGTCGTTTCTTCCCGCCATGCGTGCACCCGTCCGTCGCGCGTTTCAGCTTCGCTCCAGTTCTGGGTATTGCCTGCGTCGGCTGGTTTACCGTTACGATCCTTTCCGCTCATTCATTGTACGACACCGCCGTCTCGTTCTCGATCGAATTGAACACCCGCGGCGGGATCCCCGTGTCCTCGCACCACTTGCGCGGAAAGACGTGATGGATGTCGATTCGGCG
>JBOIDT010000116.1:0-10124 GCA_050740755.1 Gammaproteobacteria bacterium | reverse complement strand
AAGGATCTTGTCGACCACGCTTTCGGGTCGCTTGATCCGAGTAAACGCTCGCTGGATCGGAGAGGGCAAGGCGGGGCGTGGCCGATCGAGGTGATGCGTCCAGTAGTCGGGGGTTTTCCAGCGTTCGAATGTGGCCTTAAGTCGATCCTGGGTGGGCCTAAGAACTTCGCGCACGTACCGCTCGTAGTCGGCGAGGAACGGCTTGAGGTCGTCGGAGTCGGTCATGAAATGGTCTCCTGTGTCGCCTTCCTAGCTAGCGAGCAGCATAACGCATCGCCGATAAGCTGCGGGCGCCGAAGGCGACCGTCAGCTTGATCGGCTCGTTAGGCGCCCGCTTCGCGCGACTGGTCGCCAAAGAGTTCTCCCTGTCGCTGGACCGAGGACCGGAGTTCGGGCCAGCGCTCGACGAACGGCGCCGCGGAGATGCGACCGAGTTCGCTCGGCTCGATCTTGTTCAGCCCTCCGCCGTACACACGACCCTCGCCGCGCAGCTCGTGGCCGCTGACTCGGCCGAGAAGCTCATGCACGTCGGCGGTGCGGCCGGGGTGCTTATGGAGCATGGCCGCGAGGCCGTTCAGCGGGTAGAGCATGAGATAGAGATTCGTTCCGATGGCCTTCGATCGGTTGAGGAGGAAACGGAACGGCTGCTTCTCGTCTGCGCCGCGGCCCATGTATGTGCAGAGGAAAGGGGAGGGGGTGCGCTGCTCCTGCTTGTACCATGGGCTGCGCTTGCCGAGGAGGTAGCCGTCCATGATGCCCTGCGCCGCGGCGGTTTGCAGGTACTCCCAGAGGGCCGGATGCCGCTGTTCGACAGCATGCTCCGGGAGGCTGCAGTCGATGACGCACAGTTGGCGGTCGATGCGCGGGTAGCCGTCGTCGTCGCCTTCGATCACCGTGGTCTTGAGGTGCCGCGGGCTGGGCAGGATCGGGCGGAGATACTTCTCCGGAAGCTCACGACGCTTGGCATCGGCGCGGTCGAGCACGAAGAACTTGTTGCTCCCCGTGGCGATGCCGCGCTGGATGCGGAGGAAGTCAGAGAGTGTCGGGCCGCTGCCGTCGCTGACGGTGTGCCGGTCGTTCCGGGCGTGGCTCGGATACACGGTCCACTTGCGGGACTCGCGCAGGCGTTCGAGGGGGATTCGGTCGCTGGCGTGTGGCTCGTTCATGGTGCCGCCGAACGTGAGCTCGGCCTCGTGGCCTCGCGGCGGCGGAGCCTTTCTAAACACGAGAACGACCGACGACACCAGGGCATCGCCGAACTGAACGTCGTCGGGATCGAACCGATGGGCGCGCATGAGCGTCACGCGATCCGTGAGGTAGCGCTTGAGGGCCGCGCCGTAGTTGACGTCCATGAACTCCGACGGTATGAGCCACGCGGCGTAGCCGCCGTCCTCCATCCACGCCGTGGCGAGCAGGAGGAAGTAGACGTACAGACCGGCAAGGCCACTGACTTCGAGTCCGGTCATCTCGTACGCAAGCCGTTGCAGGCGTTCCTTGTCCTCGCCGTTTATGTGATGGTGGCGGACGTAGGGTGGGTTGGCCAGGATGAGGTTGGGCGCGGGCGGGCGAGACGCATAGGAGACGACTTGAGTAAAGTCGCCCTGTATGACCTCGAGCGCGGTGTCGGACCACAGGTCCCGGGCGGCCTCGCAGAAGGCCGGATCGAGCTCGACACCGACGGCGCTTCTGATACGCTTGGAGCCGAACACCGCGAGCGCCGCGGAGAAAAAGCTGCCGGAACCGATCGAGGGATCGGCGAAGCGGACACCGCGCCTACGGTCATCGATCAGCGAGTCCACGCACCGGGCGATGTCGATGGCGAGGGCGTTGGGCGTGGCGAACTGGCCGAGGCGGTTCCGCTCGGCCGCCGACCTGGTTGCATCGACGGCGGCTTGAATTGCTTGGCGGCGCGTCTCGGTCGGGTTGTCATGGTGCGCGTTCATGCCGGTCACAAACCCAGTTTAGCAAGATCGTCGATGCGATGCTCCCAGACCCAGTCAATGCCCTCCGCGGCCTCGTACCCCAAATAGTCGCTACCGAAGTAGCCGCAGAGGAACAGCACGTACCGTACGCTCTCACCGTACGTCGCCTGGAGTTGATGTACCTTGGTCGCCTCTTCCTTGCGCCGCTTGTTGGTATTGGTGAAGTCGCCCGCCGACTTGGCCTCGATGAGGATGGGCAGCCGATCCTTCCGCAGCTTCTCGGGCTGGATCACCACGTCGGCCGGGATGTTGACTTTGACTGTCGTTCCGACGGCGAGATTCATGCGGAAGCTGTACGTGGCCGGCTGCATCTCGGTCAGCGGCTTCCCGGCGGGGTGGGGCTGCTTCCGATACCCGCGTTTGTCGAGATAGGCGCCGATCATCGCGAGTTGCCGTTGCTCCTGAGCGTTGCGGACGATCGGGTTGGCCACGGCGCTGCACAGCCGGTCGGCGACAATCGTTGACGCCCGGTCGCGCTCGTGGTCGGTCGGGTCTTTCGCCGTGTCCAGCCACGAAAAGATGTCGCGGTCCAGAAGCTTGGTCAGCACGCGGCAGACTTTGGTCAAGTTCTCTTCGAGCAGTTCGGCCTTCATCCGTGAGGCCAACTTCCCTTCCTCCATGCTGCCGATGAGGGACTTGTTCGCGCCTGCAAGCCCGACCAGCCGGTCCACCGCCAGCGGCGGGGCGGTACACATGCGGAGCGTTGGGAGCGCGCTGGGATTCGCTCGGAGCGTCGCGGCATCGAGATTCCGCAGATCGCATGTGGCGAGGAGCGCGGCCTTGACGTGCTCGGTGGTTTTTACGCGCGTAGAGCGGAACGCCTCGGGCGCGAACCGCATAAACCACTGATTGAACTGATCAACAGAGGCTGCGATGTCGGCCTTCCAGAGATGCGGCTTGTCGGCATTGATGCGTCGAGGCTTCATGAATCCCGTCGCTCACGGGTACTGCGGAGTTCGCGTCGAGTTTGGGGGTCGGTAAAATTCCCCCTCTACCGCGGGTTGGGTTTCTTCACAAGCTCTCCAGTCCGCGTCAATGCCGTTTCGGTGCCGTGAAGACCCGCGCCAAGGACTCGAACACCGGCGCCTGCGAGAAACGCCGGCAGGCGACGGCGAGCGCCAGCACGACGAAAGTCAGCATGGCGAGGAGATCTCTACCGACCGAGAAATCCGGATCGAACAAGGCCTCCGGTCCCAGCGCGTGCTTCAGGAGATCGACGCCATAGCTGAAGGGGTTGGCGAGCGCAACTGCTTTCAACACGTCCGGCAGGTGCTCGATGGGGTACAGGGCGCCGCTCAGGAAGAACACGGGAAAGATCACGAAGTTCATGATCACGGCGAAGTCCTCCAAGGCCTTGCTGAAGACCGCGATGAGGGTGCCGAGGCTGGCGCACACCAGGGCCTGAGCGGTGAGCCCGAGCGCCAAGAGCGCCGGATCGCGCGGGACCCCGAGATAGCCGAGCGCGAGCAGCAGCAGCATGAACAAGAGCGCCTGGCAGATACCGATCAGCGCGGCCCCGAGCGTGCGCGCCAGGAGGACGACGGCGCGCGGGAGGGGGGCGATGATGAGCATGCGCATGACCCCCGATTCCTTGTCGTAGATCATCGACAGCGAAGCGAGCAGGGAGCCGAACAGGACCACCATGGACAAAAGCCCAGGCACCAGGAAACGCTGGTAGCCCCCCCGGCCCAGGCCCTCGAGCATGCCCTGGAATCCGGTGCCGATCACGAACAGCCAGATCAACGGCCGCACCATGCTGCTCACGAGCCGCCCCCGCTGGCGCAGCATGCGCTTGAGGTCGCGTGCCACGATGGCGGCGATCGCCCGCCTCACGAGGCACCCGCTGCGTTCTCTAGGTGGTAATCGGAGGGGTCGCGATGGATCCAGAGGTACACGTCGTTGAGGTCCGGGCGGCGCAGGCGGATGGCGCGGGCATGCGCCCGAAGCTCGTGGGTGAGGTGGTCCAGGGACGCCGCCCCGCCGGCGACTCGAAACAGCAGCCGTTCCCCCTCGACGAGCGGTTCCCCGAACCTGGGCCGCAGATGCGAGGCGGTCTCGGCCGGAGACTCGGTCTCGACCTCGAGCACGTACTCGCCGAGGGCGCCGACGAGCTCATGCGGGCTGCCCTGTCCGATCAGGCGCCCGCGGCTCATGAAGGCGACCCGGTCGCAGCCCGCGGCCTCTTCCAGATGGTGGGTGGTCAGGAGAAGCGTCGTGCCCTCCTCGCTGCGCAGGCGACCGAGGTGCTGCCAGATCGCCCGGCGGTTCTGCACGTCGAGCCCGATGGTGGGCTCATCCAGCAACAGGATGCGGGGCCGGTGCAGGATGCCGCGGGCGATGTCGAGGGCGCGCCGCATCCCGCCCGAGAGCGCTCCGACAGGAGTGTCGCGCGCGTCCGTGAGCCCGAAGAGCTGGAGGAGGGCCGAGGCGCGCTCGCGCACGGTGCGGGCGCTATGGCCACAGAGGGCCCCCGCGAAGCGCAGGTTCTCCATCGCGGTCAGGTTGCGGTCCAGGGCCGGTTCCTGGAACACCATCCCGAGGTGCCGCCGCACCGCCAGCGGCGAGCCGACGATGTCGTGCCCCGCGACCCAGGCGCGCCCGGCGCTCGGGCGCAAGAGGGTGCTCAAGAGCTGGAGGGTGGTGGTCTTCCCCGAGCCATTGCGGCCCAACAGCGCGAAGAACTGCCCCGCCTCGATGGCGAGGTCGAGTCCCGCGAGCGCCACGACCGTCCCATAGGACTTCGCCAGCCGCTCCGTGAGAATCGCCGCGGGTGCGCTCACGGCCTTACCTTCCGCACATCTAGGGTGCCTGGCGCTCGAACGATGGGATGGCGAAACGAAAAGGGGACCTCACGGTCCCCTGTTCGCAACGGGATGTCAACCCCGGTGATAGAGATGGCGGCTAGCGGTTGTAGACGTACATCGTTACCTCGAAGCCGAGACGGATGTCGACGTAAGCAGGTGTCTCCCAAGTCATCGTATGCTCCTCCGGATTAGGTAGTTGAATTCTCCCACGGATCAGCGTGTGGGACCAAGGATCCGGTGGTATAGAGCGCAGCTACTGTGCCAGCTCCGGGGGCGGCGGGCCAGCTCCGAAAAAGTCGTTGCGGGTGACGCACTTACCGAATGCCCGCGGGCCGAGCCGGGCCGTCGGACGAGCGAGATCGGGGCCACGTTGTTTCTTTTGGACCAGAACCATGGTTACTACGGACCACATGCCCGCCCAACACCCCTGGGGTCCCTGAAGCGCCTGTTGCTCGCGTATGAGCTGGCGCTCATGCTGCTCGTCGTGGTCACCGGGATGCTCGGCGGGCTGTGGGCCTATTTCTGGAGCCAGACGACGCGGGAATCCTTCCGGCTCGGCACCCTCACCGCAAGCACGGCCTGGACGAGTCGCCGGACGACGGCGGTAGCGGATCGCCACACCCATGAAGGTTGACAAAAGCCCGTCTTATAGTTGACAATATTGAGCATCCTGGTTGACACAGCACGAGACGGCAGATGACTAGGGTTCGTTCGCGGGGTGAGCAGATTCGGCGTTTTATCGTTTCTCACGTTGACAAGCACCCCACCGACATCGCCAAGTTCGCGGCTGAGCACTTCGGAATTACACGGCAGGCTGTAAACAAGCACCTCCAGCGGCTTGTCGAGGAGCGTGCGCTCGAATCTGACGGTAACACCAGGAACCGCGCATACCGGCTATACCCTCTTGTCCAATGGCTCAAAGAGTACGAATTAAATGATTCGTTAGCCGAAGACATCGTTTGGAGGTCTGATGTTGAGCCCTCTCTAGGCCAGCTTCCGGCAAACGTCTGCGACATTTGGCATTATGGCTTTACGGAGATGTTCAACAACGCGATCGACCACGCCGAGGGAAGCAGCGTCGAGGTTCTGCTACGTAAGAATGCAGCTGTCACCGAGCTTGCGGTCGTTGACAACGGGATCGGCATTTTCAGGAAGATTCAAGCGGAACTCGGCCTGGTGGATGAGCGACATGCCATTCTGGAGTTATCGAAGGGCAAATTGACTACCGACCCGGCCAACCACACGGGGGAGGGCATCTTCTTCACTTCTCGCGTGTTTGACGCATTTGATATCCTTTCTGGTGGCGTCTACTTTTCTCATAAGTTCGGCGATGCTGAGGATTGGATTCTTGAGAGAGCACGACCCGAATCTGGAACAGTGGTATGGATGGAGCTGAACAACCACACGTCTCGAACTCTTAGGAACGTTTTCGACCGATTCACATCGGATGACGCGTTCGGTTTCACAAAGACTGTTGTTCCCGTTAGACTCGCTCAGTGTGGCGACGACAAACTAGTATCCCGATCACAGGCGAAACGCCTCCTCGTACGAGTTGAGCGCTTCAAGACCGTGATCTTCGATTTCACCGAAGTCGAAAGCATTGGCCAAGCATTTGCTGACGAGGTCTTTAGGGTTTTCGCGTCCCGACATCCCGAGCTAGAACTCATGGCTATCAAGGCCAACTCTGCCGTCAACCGCATGATTCAACGCGCGAAATCAGCGACGTAATGGCATGCCGCCGAGAACCGGGCCGTCGGGCGAGCGAGATCGGGGCCACGCTGTTTCATTTGGACCAGAACCATGGTTACTATGGACCACATGCCGGCCCAGCACCCCTTGGGGTCCCTGAAACGCCTGTTGCTCGCGTATGAGCTGGCGCTGTTGCTGCTCGTCGTGGTCACCGGGGTGCTCGGCGGGCTGTGGACCTATTTCTGGAGCCAGACGACGCAGGAATCCTTCCGGCTCGGCACCCTCACCGACACCTCCCATCAGGTCCGAAGCGACCTGTTCCGGCAGATCCGCGAGGTGACCCGCGCCCGGCTCATGGAAGACCCGGCGGCCTTGGCGCTCTATCGCGATTACTCCCGACGTATCGATCAGCACTTCAACGGACTGCGCCGTCATACCGCGTCCCGCCCCGAGTCCCTCGCCGTCCAGGACATGCAGCGCGCCTACCGCATCATCCAGCACGACATGAACAACATCTTCACCGATCCTTACGTGGTCAATCGCGTGGTGCGGCTCAAGATCCTCGAATCGGGCTACGAGCAGCGCATGGTCGGGGACTTCGAAGCGGCTTTCGCGGCCTTCGCGCGCCTCACCGCCGGGCAGCACGCCATCCTGGAGCGCACCATGCGCCGCTGGACGCGGCTTTCCCCGGTGCTCCTGCCGATCCCCATCGTCTTCGCCGCCGGGCTGGTATTGCTGTCCCGGCGCGCCTTGCGGCGTGGCTTCGTTCAACCCATGGCGGAGGTGATCGCCGGGGCGCGGCTATTGAGTGCCGGGCACTTGGAGCATCGCCTGTCGGGCGGCGGGGCCCATGAGATGGCCGAGCTCGCCGAGACCCTCAACCAGATGGCGGCCGACCTCGCCGAGAGCCGCGACGCCGCGCTCAGGAGCGAGCGGCAGGCGGCCCTGGGGGCGCTGGTCCCGGTCATCGCCCACAATATCCGTAACCCGCTCGCGAGCATCCGCGCCGAGGCCCAGCTCCTGGCACACGCCGAGTGCCCCGCGGAGGTAGCGGAGGTGCAGGAGGCGGTCATCGAGACCGTGGATCGCCTGGGACGCTGGGTGAATGCGCTCGTCTCCTACCTGCATCCCTTGCGGCCGCATCGGGTCGCCACCGAACCCTGGGCGATCGTGCAGGCGGCCGTGGTGCTACTCGCTCCCAGACTCCAGGAAAAGGGGATCCGCGTAGACGAGAGGCGCTGTGCGGAGGAACCGCGCGTGCCCCTGGACGTGGACCTCATGGAGCAGGCGCTGGCGGGGCTCCTCGCCAACGCCATCGAGGCCTCCCCCCCCGGCGGACGCCTGACCCTGGCGACCGCGCGCGATGGGCGGGAATGCCGGCTCGACATCGTGGATGAAGGCCCCGGACTGCCGTTCGAACCCGAGCCCTCCGGGCTCGGGCCGGGCCCCACGACCAAGCGCTACGGGACCGGTCTCGGGATCCCCTTCGCCTATAAGGTCGCCGAGGCCCACGGATTCGGGCTCCAGTTTTCGCGCGTGCCGGAGGGGGGGGCTCGGGTGAGCTTCCATATGCCCCTCGGCGAGGGGGCGGCCATTTGATGAGCGCGCTGCGCCGCGTGCTCCTGGTCGAGGACGAGGCGGTCTTCGCCCGCGCGGTCGAGAAGCGGCTCGCCAAGGCCGGTCTCGCGTGCCAGGTGGCGGGCACGCTCGCGGACGCGCGGCGCCTCTTGATGGGCCCGGAGCCGGACGCGATCCTGCTCGACATGCGGCTGCCGGACGGCTCCGGGCTGGACCTCCTGACCGAGGTCCGCGGGCGCCGCGGCAGCGCCGTGCCGGTCCTGGTGCTTACCGCCTACGGCGAGGTCGAAGACGCGGTCCTGGCCATGAAGCTGCGCGCCTCGGATTACTTGAAGAAGCCCATCGATCTGGAGGAGTTGTTGGTCTCCATCGACAAGGTCTTCGCACACAACGAGCTGGAACGCGCCCTGGAGCACTCCCGGCAGCGCGAGCGACAGGGTCTGGAGGGCCTGCGGTTCCTCGGAGAGCACCCGAGCATCGTCAAGCTCCGCGGCCAGGCGGAGCGCCTCGGTTCGCTCTGCGCCGGGGCCGCGGGACCGCCCCCGGCGGTCTTGATCCTGGGGGAGACCGGCACCGGCAAGGACTTGATGGCCAAGCTCCTCCACCACTCCGGGCCACGCCGCGATCGGCCCTTCGTGCACGTCGATTGCGCGGCCCTGCCCAAGGACCTCATCGAGGGCGAGCTGTTCGGACACGAAAAGGGGGCCTATACGAGCGCCCTCGGTGCGCGCAGCGGCCTCATCGAGGCCGCCGAGGACGGCGTGGTGTTCCTGGACGAGGTCGCCGAACTCCCGATCGAGCTGCAGGCCAAGCTCCTGGCGGTGCTCGAACGCCGCACCGTGAGGCGGCTCGGGAGTACCCGGGAACGCCCGGTGAGCGCCTGGATCATCGCCGCCACCAATCGCGACCCGGAGGCCATGGTGGCGCGCGGGGCACTGCGCGCGGACCTGTATTTCCGCCTCAACGTGCTCGCGATCCGCATGCCCCCGCTGTGCGAGCGCGGTGCGGACATCGTGCTGCTCGCGCGCGACTTCGCCGAGCAGCTGGCGCGCCGTTACGGGTTGCCGGCACCCAGCCTCACCCCCGAGGCCTGCACCGCGCTGTCGGCCTATTCGTGGCCCGGCAATGTGCGCGAGCTCAAGCACCTCATGGAGCGCATGGTGCTGCTCTCGGGCGGGGCGGCCATCGATGCCGGGGCACTGATGCTGCCCCCGGCACCCGAGGCCCCGTCACCCGAAGACGGGCCGGCGGGGGAAGGCGCCGGCGGCCTTCTGGGTCTCAGCCTGGAACGGGCCGAGTGCCTCCTCATCGAGCAGGCGCTCGCCGCGACCGCCTACAATGTCTCCGAGGCGGCCCGCCAGCTCGGTGTGACGCGCATGGCGATGCGCTACCGGATGCGCAAGCACGGTTTGGAAAAGTCGCCGGAGGACGGCGAGTCGGGGTCTTGATGGCCCCCGGGGGGTGGGGCGATGAGCGTTTGATGCGGTCCACGGGCTTGCTCGTTATCATCCATTACGGGTGTGGCGCGCGTTCCGCGGACTCCACTGCACTTCGATCCGGCTTCGGTGTGTGTATATGTAGAGAGCCCAGTCGGAGCCCTTGCAGTAGATGGCACCCTCTGCACCGTAAACATTCGGCGCAATACGCGCACGCTATTGCGCCCTACGTGTGCTACTCGTTCCCTTGCTCTAGCGAGAAACTAACGCTCTTCATTGATTCACGCTCCGTCGATGATGGTGTCAAGTGATGTGCAACGAACGAAGCTCACCGGCGCGCCGCTTTTTGGCGCGTCCGGTGCAGTGCCTTGCTGAGCGTCTTGGGTTGAGCTTTAGAAAAAAAGGCGACAATTTCCGCAGGGGACTTGCCGACTAAGACACTAGCGTGCTGGTCGCGAACCTTGCGAAAAAACTCAACCGAATGAAATTCAGTTCTCCGTGGCATGGCTGATTACCTCGCGCGGGGAGTAAATGGTAAGTGGCTTGTAACCCTGTTCGATATTTACTGCGTTAAACAAGCGAACCTTATCGAGGCGAACGATATGCTTGAAATTCCAACTGACGAGCACATCGAC
>JBOIDT010000115.1:0-10382 GCA_050740755.1 Gammaproteobacteria bacterium | reverse complement strand
CGGGAGGATGGCCGATTTTCTCAAGGGGCTCATCGCCTTGGCCGCCGCTGGGGTGAAGCTCCGGGAAGGCCGCGAGCGCGGCGTGCGCCAGCATGCGGCACGCGCGCAGGCGCTGTTCGACCAAATGACACGGGAGCTCGGTGCCGCAGAGACTCACTACCTGGGCTTGGAGCCCAAAGTGCTCGCTCATTACGCGAGCGAGCTGGCCGGTACACGTGCCAGGCTTGCGGTAGGTCAGGAGTTGCTCTTACCCTTCCTGCTCATCCCGCAGCCGCACGACCCTTGAGGCATGGAGAATTCGCAGGATGTGCAGCCGGTCTATTGTCGTCCGGTTGGGGATACCCTTACTGTTCTTACTGCTCTTCTGGCCTCTCCAGTTGCCCATGCAACGACAGGATCCCCGCGTAACAGTCGGCCATCCGCGCCCGGTGGACCCGCTGCGTAGCGCGCCCGAGCGGCTTCGCACCCATGTCGAGAAGCTCGCGGGCGAGATCGGCGAGCGCAATGTCTACCACCCCCAAGCGCTGGAGGCCGCCGCGGCTTACATCAGGGGGGAGTGGAGCGACCAGGGTTACCCGGTCAGATCGCAGCCCTATGAGGTCGAGGGACTGTCCTGCGAGAACCTCGAGGTCAGCCGCGTGGGAAACGGCAGAGCCCGTGAGATCATTCTCATCGGCGCCCATTACGACTCGGTCAGGGGAAGCCCCGGCGCCAACGACAACGCCAGCGGGGTCGCGGCGTTGCTGGAACTGAGCCGCCTGTTTACGGGACAGAAGCCCGACCGCACCGTGCGCTTCGTGGCGTTCGTCAATGAGGAGCAGCCCTTCTTTTATCGGCGGCAGATGGGCAGCATGGTCTACGCCGAAGCGGCCCGTGAACGGGGCGACGACATCCGGCTGATGATGTCGCTGGAGATGCTCGGCTCCTATAGCGATGTGCCGGGAAGCCAGCGCTATCCGCCGCTGTTCCGGTATTTCTATCCGGACCGCGCCAACTTCATCGCCTTCGTCTCCAACTTCCGCTCGCGAGGGATGCTCAAGCAGGCAGTGGCCGCGTTTCAGGCGGGTTCGGATTTTCCCGTCGAGCATGTGGCCACGTTCTCTTTCGTTCCGGGCGTGTCGTGGAGCGACCATCAGTCGTTCTGGCGCCAAGGCTATCCGGCCCTCATGGTGACCGACACCGCCTTTTACCGCTATGCCTATTACCACACCGCCCGGGACACCCCCGAGAAAGTCGACTACGCGGCCATGGCCGAGGTGGTCCAAGGCTTATACAAGGCCATAGCGTCCCTGGCGATGGAGTAAAACCGCCAGTTCACCGCCCACGCAGACCATAAGAGCAATGATCGCTGCTACTGGCCTTGGTGAGCGAAACAGACAGGCTCGGTGGCGACCAGGCTAGCCGAGCATTTTCTTAATCGTAGTTTCGAACTCCGGAAAGTACCGACCAATGACGGGCAGCTCGAAGCTCCCCAGGATGCTGGTATTGGGCTCGCGCGCATCGATACCCTCCCTCCGCATCCCTGGGAAACTTCGTGGCCGGAACAGCTGCGGACCACGATGGGGCGCGGGCTTGGGACGAACCCTCAATCCGGGTCCGCGATGAGGGTGCAGAGCACGCGCCGATCGCTCCGCGGCCCGTCGAACTCGCAGAAGAAGACGTTCTGCCAGCGCGAGAGCCCGAGCCTGCCGTCGACCACGGGTATGGTCTCCGAGGGTCCGACGATCCCTGACTTCAGGTGGGCGTCCCCATTGCCGTCCTGGGCATCGTGCAACCAGACCCCCTTGGGGATGAGCTTGCGGAGCAGGTCTACGACATCGCGCTGCACGCTCTCGTCCCAGTTCTCTTGGATCATGAGCGCGGCCGTCGAGCCCTGCGCGTAGACCGAGACCAGGCCCCGCTTCACGCCGCTCTTTTCAACGAACGCCGCGACCGCGGCGGTGATGTCGATAAGCTCCTCCCGTTGGTGGCTCCCGATCCGGATGACATGTTGCATGATGGTACCCACCGGTTTATGGGCATCTCGCGCATCGAGAATATAACCTGTGCCATGCCCAGGTTCAAATTATTCCGACCCCTTTAGCTTCAGCGGTCGGTAGCGATCCTCCAGGCCCAGGGCTTCGGCGACCGGCCTTAAGGTGATGTAGCCCCGATAGGTGTTGAGCGCCTTCGCAAAGCCCGTATCTCCCCGCAACGCCGACAGCCCCCCATCCGCCAGCCGCAAGACATAGGGAAACGTCGCCGAGTTGAGCGCCAAGGTCGAGGTCCTGGGATAAGCCCCCGGCATGTTGGTCACGCAGTAGTGGATGACGCCGTGTCTTTCGAACACGGGCGCGGAGTGTGACGTTGGCCGAGAGGTCTCGATGCAACCGCCCTGATCGATGCTCACATCCACGATCACCGAGCCGCGCGGCATGCCCTTGACCATTTCCTCCGTGATCACGTGCGGGGCCCTTGCCCCCGGGACCAGCACCGCCCCGACCACGAGATCGGCGTCGGTAAGATGCATCGCGATGTTTTCTGCGTTCGAGGGGAAGAAATCGACGCCGTCGGAGATCTCCCGTCTGATCTCGGGCAGCCGCTCTTCGTGGCCGCCAATGTAAGTGTGAGCGCCCATGGCGGCGGCGGTGCGCGCCGCATGCCGGCCGACCACCCCATCGCCGATGACCACCACCTTGCCGTGGCGCGTGCCGAGAACGCTGCCGAGTTGTGTGCCCCGTCCGCCGTTGAATCGCGCCAGGTAATAGCTGCCCACGGTGACCGCCATGTTCCCCGCGACAGCGCTCATCGGCGCGAGCAGCGGCAGCCTGCCGCGCGCATCCTCCAAGGTCTCATAGGCGAGGGCGTTGGTCCGCTTCGCCAGCAAGGACTCGGCGAGGCACCGCGGCGCGCCCGCGAGATGCAAATAGGTGAAGAGGATCTGGTCCTTGAGATGGCCATATTCCGATTCGAGGGGTTCTTTGACCTTGAGGACGAGCTCCGCATCCCAGGCCTCCTCGACACGAACCGAGCGCGCACCGGCCGCGAGGTATTCTGTATCCAGGAAACCCGAGCCGAGGCCCGCGCCCCCCTGCACCAGCACCTCATGCCCCGCCTTCCCCAACGCGCGAGCGCCCGCCGGCGTGAGCGCCACGCGGTTTTCCTTGTCCTTGATCTCCTTCGGGACCCCGATCTTCACCTTGCCAGCCACCAAAACGAGCGATAGCGCCTGCCTACCTCGCCGCCTTATCGCTCGCGATAGCGAGTTGCTCGTTCCTGCCTCGCCCCGCCGTTGAGCCAGCGCTTCGCCCTTAAATACGCACGCAGGCCTTTGTAGGGGGTATAGCATGTAGCCTACCGCTTGACCACGATCGACGCAAACACCGTAACCGCCTCTAGCGATGCCATCCGATTGACCGCGGCGGTGGCGTCGAGTAACGTGAAGCGGGGACAAGAAGCGGGTAATGCGCTACCGACGCTTGACTTATCGCTATGCGATGGTGGTACGCTCCGGCCAGACATGGCCGTTGGGCGACCTCTGGCAGAGCGATCGCGTGCGCCTTCTGGTGCAGCCGCGCTGGCGGCCCGATGCGGACACCTACGAGACAGCGACGACGGTCGAGATCATGGTAGACCTCGCCGGTGTCGAGGAAGACGACCTCGAGGCGCAGCTCTTCGAGGACGTGCTGATCGTCGAAGGGCGCCGTCGGCTTCCCTGGTGCCAAGAGGGGGCCGTGTACCATGCGGCCGGCATCCGCCAGGGCCCGTTCCGGGTGGAGCTGCCGTTGCCATCTTCTGTGGATGCCGAGCGAGTCGAGGCGCGTTACGAGCGTGGCCTGCTCCGCATCACCCTGCCCAAGCGTGCGGAGGCCGGCGGATGGCAGTAGAGTCCGGCGCTGGCCCCGGGGACTTCGCCATCCCCGATGCGCTCCCGGTCTTGCCGCTCCGGGACGCGGTCGTGTTTCCGCTGACCGCGGTCCCGCTCGGCGTGGCGCTGCCGCGCTCCGTTCGGCTCGTCGATGACGTCATGCGCGGCAACCGACTCCTGGCGCTGGTAGCGCAGCGCGATGCGAAGGCCGAGCCGGCCACGCCCGAGGACCTGCACTCGGTTGGAACCGCAGGAGTGATCCACCAGCTCGGTCGGGTACCCGACGGCAAGGTGCGCCTATTGGTCCAGGGCATCGAGCGGATCCGACTGCTGGACTGGATCGGGACGGAGCCGTATCTGGTCGCGCGCATCGAGATAGCCGGGGACCACACGGGCCAGGCCACGGAGGTGGACGCCCTCCGGCGTGCCGTGGTGGATATCTTCCGCCGGCTCGTGGAAGCATCCCCTGAGCTGCCGGACGAGTTGGCGGGCGCGGCGGAGAACGTCGCCGATCCCCGCCACGTGGTCTACTTTGTCGCGTCGGTGGTTCCCCTCGAGGTAGCCGCACGGCAGGAGCTCCTCGAGATGGACCCGGTCACGGCCAAGCTTCGGCGACTGGTGGACCTGTTGCAGCGCCAGGTCGCGGTGCGCGAGCTGGGCCGGAAGATCACGACCGACACCGAGGAGCGGCTCTCCAAGAAGCAGCGCGAGTACTACCTGCGCGAGCAGCTCCAATCCATTCAACGGGAGCTTGGGGAAGACGCAGCAGACGACAGCGGAGCGACCGAGCTCCGCCGGCGGATCGAGGAGGCCCGTCTGCCTGATGAGGCACGGCGTGAGGCAGAGCGTGAACTCGGCCGGCTCGCGGGGATCTCGCCGTCCTCGCCGGAGCACGGCATGATCCGCACCTATCTCGAGTGGATGGCGAGCCTGCCCTGGACCAAGCTGGCCGGCGAGACCATCGACATCCACCGGGCCCGGCAGGTACTGGACGAGGACCACTTCGATCTGGAGAAGATCAAGGAGCGGATCCTCGAATACCTGGCCGTCAAGAAGCTCCGGCAGGAGCGCGAAGGCCGGGCGGGCCATTCCGGTCTTGGCGAGGCACCCGTGCCCGCCGAGCCGCCCCCTGTACCGGGCGACAGTCCCGCGCGCGAGCCGATCCTGTGCTTCGTGGGCCCCCCCGGGGTGGGCAAGACCAGCCTCGGCCAGAGCATCGCCCGGGCCCTGGGCCGGCGTTTCGTGCGCATGTCTCTGGGCGGGGTGCGGGACGAGGCCGAGATCCGGGGCCATCGGCGGACGTACATCGGCGCGCTACCCGGCCGCATCCTCCAGGGGCTCCGGCGAGCGGAGACACGTGATCCAGTCTTCATGCTCGACGAGATCGACAAGATCGGAGCGGACTGGCGCGGCGATCCCTCCTCGGCGTTGCTGGAGGTACTGGATCCGGCCCAGAACCACACCTTCGCGGACAATTACCTCGCGGTGTCCTTCGACCTGTCGCAGGTGCTGTTCATCGCCACCGCCAACACCCTCGACACCATCCCCGGGCCCCTGCGGGACCGGATGGAGATCCTGGTGTTGTCCGGGTACACGGACGAGGAGAAGATCGGGATCGCTAAAGCGTATCTGATCCCGAAAGAGCTGGCCGCACATGGCCTCACGACGGACGAGCTGTCCTTCGAGCCGGAAGCCATCCGCCAGATCGTGAGGGGGTACACCCGCGAGGCCGGCGTCCGGAACCTCGATCGGGAGATCGCGGCGGTGGCCCGGAAGGTGGCCCGTCGGTTGGCCGAGGGACGAAGCGAGTCGGTCCGGATCTCCGCCGAAGGCCTGCTCGGGTACCTCGGCCAGCCGCGGTTCTTCGACGAGGTCGCTCTGCGGACCAGCCGCCCGGGTGTCGCGACGGGTCTGGCATGGACGCCGACCGGTGGGGATGTCTTGTTCGTGGAGATCACCATGATGCCGAGCACCGAAGAACGGCTGGTCCTTACCGGTATGCTCGGCGACGTCATGCGCGAGAGCGCGCAGGCCGCCGTCTCCTATGTGTGGTCGAACGCCGAGTCGCTCGACATCGATCCCAAGCTCTTCGAGGGCAAGACCATCCACGTGCACGTGCCGGCCGGGGCCATCCCCAAGGATGGGCCTTCGGCCGGCGTGACGATCATGACCGCGCTGGCCTCGCTCGCCACCCGGCGGCCGGTGCAGAGCGAGGTGGCCATGACGGGCGAGATCACGCTGCGGGGCAAGGTGCTTCCGGTCGGAGGGATCAAGGACAAGGTCCTGGCGGCGCATCGGACAGGGATCCGTTCCGTGATCCTGCCGAGCCGGAATGAGCGGGACCTCGAGGAGGTGCCGGAGGAGCTCCGCCGGCAGATCTCCTTCCTCTTCGTCGACGATGCCGAAGAGGTCCTGCGACATGCGCTCACCCCGTCCCCAGCCGACGTGCGCCGGCCGGCGAGCTGAGGCGCGCGATCAGTCTATGCGAGACTATCCGGATCGAATCGATCCGGATCAAAAGCCGGCGCCGGGTAGCGCGGGTCCATCCCTTCCAACACATTGCGAATAAGCTCACTGACCACCATGGTGCGGAACCACTTGTGCTCGGCGGGCACGGCATACCACGGCGCATACTCCCTGGAGCAGCGGCGCAGTGCCTCCTCATACGCTTCCATGTAGTCGTTCCAGAAGGCCCGCTCCTTGAGATCGTCGGGATTGAACTTCCAGTGTTTGGAGGGCGTCTTGAGCCGATCCCGGAACTGCTCCAGCTGGTATTCTGGCGAGATGTGGAGCATGACCTTCAAGATCTGCGTGCCGTGGTCGACCAAGAGCTGCTCGAAATGGTTGATATGCGCGTAACGTTTTTCGATCAGTGTGGCCGGTGCCAACCCCTTTACCTTGGCGATGAGGACGTCTTCGTAATGGGAGCGGTTGAATATGCCGATCATGCCCTTGGGAGGGGCGTGCCGATGGACGCGCCAGAGAAAATCGTGGGCCCGTTCCAAGGTGCTGGGGGCTTTGAAGTTGGTCACCGCGCACCCTTGCGGATTGATCCCGTCGGTCACCGCTTCGATGGTGCTGTCTTTGCCCGCCGCGTCCATGGCCTGAAAGACGATTAACAAAGCCTGCTCGCCTTCAGCGTAAAGGCGTTCCTGGAGCTCGTCCAGGGCCGCTAGATTCTCTTTGAGCCGCGCTCTTGCCGCGTCCTTGTCCCAGCCCTGCACATCGTCGGGCCGGATCGCCTTAAGCGAAAAGCGGGCCCTGCTAGACAGGCGATACTCGTCAAGATCGAGCCTCGGGTATTTCATTCCCGCTTCTTCCTCACGCGTTTGATCGATCTAGACTTTCGGTCATTTAAGCATGAAACGACGGGCCATTGCGAGGCACTAAGTATCCTCGATTGGCGATCCGCGCCCCTCACGTTGAAGCGCGGCGCCACCGCTTGCGGCATCCGCTCTAGCGGATTGCCCGGCACCCTTCATCTGGTCATCGAGGGATCTGATGTGCTCGATGATGGAGACCAGCCTGTGTCCATCCGGCGTAAGTGAGTATTCCGTTCTCAGCGGCACTTCGGCATAGACACACTTGGCCAGCAGGCCGTAGCCGCCGAGCTTGCGAAGGCGTTCGTTGAGCACCTTGGTGGATATGCCTTCGATGTGCCGCTCCAGGGCACCTGGTCTTGTAATCCCTTCAGAAACAGCTTGTAGTACGGACACCGACCATTTACAACCGATCACATCCTCCAGTTTCCCGTAGTGACTCTGCGAGGGTGGCCGCAGATGTTTGTTTCTATTCATAATCAATAGGTTACACCAAAAAGTCACCCGGGAACCAAAAAGTGCCCTCTGTGCAGGGCGAATGGTTGTCGCTAGAGTACTCCTGCACGTGGGCGGACATTACACTTCAATGCCGCCCAAACATCAACCCGACACATGAGAGGAAGCTATCATGAAGAGCAAAGCCATTTTCTACCACGCCGGTTGCCCCGTTTGCGTCGCAGCCGAACAGAGCGTGGCGAGCGCGCTCGACCCGTCGAAGTACGACGTCGAGATCGTACACCTCGGAAACAACAAGTCGCGTCTGAAAGAAGCGGAGGCCGCCGGGGTCAAGTCCGTACCCGCGCTCGTGATGCAGGGAGCGGCCTTTCACATCAACTATGGCGCCGCCATCGAGGCGTTGAAATAACCGCTTGATCAAAGGCCGATGGTCGGGACACCCGCCCTGCGGCGGGTGTCCGCTGGTAGAGGAATAGCCAGTTTGGCTGCGACCTGGTTTCTCAAGGCCTATTCCGCCGCGAGTCGATAACCGACGCCCACCTCCGTGAGCAAAAAGCGCGGCCGGGCCGGCTCCTCTTCGAGCTTGTGGCGCAACTGCCGCATGTAGATGCGCAAGTAATGGCCTTGATCGGCGCGCGCGCTACCCCAGACCTCGTGCATCAGTTGCCGGTGCGTGAGGGTCTTGCCGGCGTGCTTGACGAGCACCGACAGCAGGCGATACTCGATCGGGGTCAGATGGAGTTCCTGGCCTCGGATCGAGACCCTGCGGCTCGATAAATCAACTTTCAAGTGCTCCACGGAAAAATTGCTCTGCCCGTCGTTCGCCGGGACCATGGCCGCATGGCGCAAAGAGACGCGTACCCGCGCAAGCAGCTCCGCAGCCCCGAAGGGTTTTGTGAGGTAATCATCGGCACCCGCGTCGAGGGCGGCGACCTTCTGCGCTTCCTGGTGGCGTGCGGATAGAACGATGATCGGGACGCGGGACCACGTGCGCAGTTGCCGGATGACCTCGATACCGTCGAGGTCCGGCAATCCCAAGTCGAGGATCACGAGGTCGGGCCTGCGCGTGCCGGCCTCGATCTGGCCGCGCCGGCCGCTCTCGGCCTGGAAGACCAGATTGCCTTGGGCCGCCAGCACGGTCTTGAGCAGCCGGCGCATCGGCGCCTCATCCTCGACCACGACGATCGTCGGCCACATAAATCTATATAAAGTGGTTAGCCATACGCCGCGGTTTCCGTGTCGTCTTCCACCCCGACATGCGGTGGCGACGCATGTCCCGGGATGAGAAATCGAAAGACCGCCCCCGCCCCCCCTTTCGGTCCGGGCTCGACCCAGATCCGGCCGCCATGGGCATCCACGATGGCGCGGCAGATGGCCAGTCCCAGCCCCACCCCCAGGTTCCCGCTTTCTCGTTGGGTGCGATAAAATTTATCGAACACCCGCTTCTCTTCTCCCGGCGCAAGCCCTGGGCCGCTGTCGGCCACGGAGACGATGACGCCCTCTGTCTCTTCCTCTGCAGTGATCTCGATGCCACCACCCGACGGCGTGTACTTGACCGCATTCTCCAAGAGATTCACCAAGACGCTTTGAATCATGAGACCATCGACGAAGATGAGCACGAGATCGGCCGGCAGCCGACTGACGACCGGGTGATGAATTATCTGGCTGTCGAGCTCGGTCAGGGCCGCGCCGACCAGCTCCTCCAGGGTTTGCCACTCGCGATGGAGCGCGATCGTGCCGGATTCCAACCTCGCCATCTCGAGCACCTTGGTGACCAGCCGGCTCATCTCATATAGGCGGCCTCCTCCCTGATAGTCTCTGCGAGGTCCCTGCGGGCCGCCTCATCCAGTGGACAGGTGTCGCTGCCGAGCGCGCCCGCGGCACCCACGATGGCCGCGAGCGGGGTGCGTAGATCATGGGAGATGGCGCTCAACAAGGTGTTCCGCAGCCTCTCGGCCTCGACGCGAAGCAGGCCGTCTTGCGCCTGCGCCGCCAATCGCACGCGTTCCAGGCAGAGCCCGATCTGGTTCGCGAAAAGCTGCAAGAGGCGTTGCTGCTCAGGGGCGAAGACCCGTCGCGGGTCGGTCGGCAATATCGCGATGACGCCCAGCGTCTCTTCGGAGCCGCCGAGCGGCCAATACAGGGTATCGCTCGCCGGCAGGGTATCCGTGGCGCGACCGGCCGGTGTCCCGTGGTCATGGACCCACTGCGCGATGGCCAGATCGGCCCCGTGCAGGGAGCCGAACCGGCTCTTGGTGTTCGGATAGGCGATCTTGCCCCGCTCATCGGGGAGCAGGATCACGCAAGGGCTGTCGAAGACCTCGTAGAGATGCTTGATCGCCGCGCGCAGGATCGGTTCTTCGCCCCGCGTGGCGCTCAAGCCCCGACTCATCGCGTAGAGCTGGGCCGTGCGGCGCTCTCGGTGGCTCGCGATCTTCGCCTGCAACCGTACGCTCGATGCCAAGCTACTGATGATGAGGGCGACACTCAGCATGACCGCAAAGGTGACGAGATACTCGGTGTCGCTGACGGCAAACGAGAAGCGCGGCGGCACGAAGAAGAAGTCGAAGCCGATCACGCTCTGCACCGAGGCCAATATCGAAGGTCCGCGGCCATGGCGATGGGCCACCAGACCGACACCGAGGAGGTACACCATGATGAGGTTGCTGAGCGCGAAATACGGGAACATCAGCGCGCAGACGCCCGTGCAGACGACCACCGTGAATGTCGCCCAGAGGAGCTCGAGCCGGCGGTACCAG
>JBOIDT010000114.1:0-10396 GCA_050740755.1 Gammaproteobacteria bacterium | reverse complement strand
AGGATCTACCGATCGGCGATGGACTCTCGTCCGAATACGCCGGTACCTTCGAGGCATTCGAGAAGCTCTATCAGGAGGAGCACGTGCCGATGATTTTGGACACGGTTCGTATCGATCGTAGCCTGGAGGTAGCGCAGCGATATCCGGGAACCAGGCGCGGGGGCGGCCGTCCCCGGATCCGCATCGTCACTCGGTGACCGCTCTGCCCGTTCCCGCCATAGGGAGGGTGCCCGTCCCGACACCGCGGCCCCGCTCCGCCCATCTCCGGATGACGACATAAAATACCGGGGTCAGGATGAGACCGAACAAGGTCACGCCGATCATCCCGGAAAACACCGTGATGCCCATGACCCGACGCACCTCGGCGCCCGCGCCGCTCGCGAGCACCAGCGGCACCACGCCGGCGATGAACGCCACCGAGGTCATCACGATCGGCCGCAGCCGCAGCCGGCAGGCCTCGACCGCCGCTTCCACGATCCCGCGTCCCCGGCGCTCCAGCTCGCGCGCGAATTCGACGATCAGGATGGCGTTCTTGCAGGCCAGCCCCATCAACACCACCAAACCGATCTTGACGAAGATGTTGTTGTCGCCGCCGGTATACCACACCGCGAGAAGCGCCGAGAGCATGCACATCGGCACGATCAGGATCACCGCGAGCGGCAGGGTCCAGCTCTCGTAGAGCGCGGCCAGCACCAGGAACACCAGGAGCACGCACAACGGGAACACCACGAGATTGGCGTCGCCTTCGGCCACCTGCTGGAAGCTGAGATCGGTGAAGGCGTGGCCCATGCCGGCGGGCAGCACCTGCGGCGCCAGCGCCTCGATGACGGCAATGGCCTCTGTCGAGGACATGACCCCCGGATCGGCCTGGCCGAGCAGATCGGCGGCCGGATAAGCGTTGTAACGGATGACCGGATCGGGACCGTAGCTCCGATCGATGCTCACCACAGTCCCGATTGGCACCATCTCGCCGGCCTGATTGCGGGTACGCAGCTCGGCCACATCCTCGGCTTCGTCGCGAAACGGCGCATCGGCCTGGGCATAGACCTGATAGGTGCGGCCGAAACGGCTGAAGTCGTTCACATAGACCGAGCCGAGATAGACCTGCAGGGTCTCGAACACATCCGTCATCGTCACGCCCTGGGTCTTGGCCTTGCTGCGATCGATGCGCGCGGTCAGTTGCGGCACGTTGGATTGGTAGGAACTGATCGGAAAACCCATGCCGGGGGTCTCTGACAGTGTCCCGGCCAGCGAGGTCACGGCCTTTTGCAGCTCGCCGTAGCCGAGCCCCGCGCGGTCCTGGACATACAAGGAGAAGCCGGAGCCGGTTCCGATCCCGAGGATGGGCGGCGGCATGAATGCGAAGGCGAATGCCTCCTGGATGGCGGAAAACTTGCCCATCAATTCCTCGGCGATCTCGGGCGCCGGGCGCCCGCGCTCTGCGAAGCCATCGAGGCAGAAAAAAATGGTGCCGATATTGGGGGTGTTGCTGAATTGCAGCGCGTTCAGACCGGGAAAGGCGACCGCGTCGATGACCCCCTCGGTTGATAGTGCCATCTCGCTCATCTTTCGCACCACCGCCTCGGTGCGGTCCAGCGAGGCGCCTTCCGGCAGTTTCACCCCGCCGATCAGATACAGCTTGTCCTGGGTCGGGATGAAGCCGCCGGGTACCATCTGGAACATCACCACCGTCGCCGCGACCAGGAACGCATACACCGTGAGCATGAGCGGCGCACGCCCGAGCGCCCGCGGCCCGCCTTCCGCATAGGACTGAATAGCGCGATTGAACAGGCGGTTGAAGGGCCGAAACACCCAGCCGAAGAGCGCATCGAGGGCCAAGGTCGGTCGATCCGGCGGCGCCCCGCGGGCCTTGAGCAACACCGCGGCGAGGGCCGGCGAGAGGGTCAGCGAGTTCACCGCCGAGATCACCGTCGAGATCGCGATGGTGACCGCGAACTGGCGATAGAACTGGCCGGTGACGCCGGACAGAAACGCGATGGGCACGAACACGGCGCACAAGACCAGCGCGATGGCGATGATAGGCCCGCTCACCTCGCGCATGGCCTGATGCGCGGCCGCTTTCGGCGACAGCCCGTTGCCGATATTGCGCTCGACGTTCTCCACCACCACGATGGCATCGTCCACCACGATACCGATGGCGAGCACCATGCCGAACAGGGTCAGGGTATTGATCGAGAAGCCGAGCGCGAGCAATACGGCATAGGTGCCGATGATCGACACCGGCACCGCCAGGAGGGGAATGATCGAGGCGCGCCAGGTCTGCAGGAACAGGATCACCACCAGGACCACCAGGAGCACCGCCTCCAGGAGCGTCGTGATCACGGCCTTGATCGAATCGCGCACGAACACCGTCGGGTCGTAGACCACGTCCCATTGCAATCCCTCGGGGAAAAACCTTTCGAGCTCCGCCATCTTGGCGCGCACGTTGTCGGAGATCTCGATGGCGTTCGATCCGGGCGCCTGGAAGATCACCACCGCCACCGCAGGCTGGTTATTGAGCAGCGAGCGCAACGCGTATTCGGAGGCGCCGAGCTCGATGCGGGCGACATCGCGCAGGCGCGTGATGTGGCTGTTCGTGCCGGTCTTCAGGACGATGTCACCGAACTCCTCCTCGGTGACGAGCCGGCCCTCTGCATGGATCGAGAGCGTGAAGTCGCGCGCGCCCGGTTGCGGGGGCGCGCCGATCGCGCCCGCCGAGACCTGCACGTTTTGCTCGCGGATGGCCCGGACGATATCGCCTGCCGTCATGGCGCGCGCGGCCACCTGGTCGGGATCGAGCCAGATGCGCATCGAATAATCCCCGCCGCCGAAGATCATGGCCTGGCCGACCCCATCGATGCGGGCCAGCTCGTCTTTCACACGCAAGGTGGCGAAGTTGCGAAGATACAGGGTGTCGTATTTCCGGCTGGGCGACAAGAGATGTACCACCATGGTGATGTTGGGCGACTGCTTTTCGGTGGTGACACCGAGCCGGCGCACGTCCTCGGGCAGGCGCGCCAGGGCCTGGTTGACACGGTTCTGCACCTGCACTTGCGCGAGATCGGCATCGGTGTCGGGCTTGAACGTGACCGTCACGGACAGCACGCCGTCGGAGCTCGCCACCGACTTCATGTAAATCATGTCCTCGACGCCGTTCAGGGCCTCCTCGAGGGGGGTGGCGACGGTCTCGGCGATGACCTTCGGGCTGGCACCCGGGTACACGGCCCGCACGGCGACCGAAGGCGGCACCACATCGGGGTACTCGGTGACCGGGAGCAGCGGGATGGCGATGAGCCCCGCGACGAAGATGACGATGGATAAGACCGCGGCCAGGATCGGGCGATCGACGAACAGGGCCGAAAAGTCCTTCATGCGTTCGGCTCTTGTGCGGGCGCGGCCGCTTCGCCGCCGTCGCTCGCCGGGGCCGGCGCGGGGGGCGGCGGATCGCCCATGCCGATGGTCCGTGGGGTGACGGGCATACCGGGGAAAAAGACCTTCTGCACGCCGTGTACGATGATCCTGTCGCCCGCGACCAGGCCCTCGGTCACGACTCTCAGTCCATCGATGATGCGCCCGAGCCTGACGTCGCGGCGTTCCGCGGAATTGCCCGCCCCGAGCACAAAGACATATCTGCGATCCTGATCGGTGAGGATCGCCCTGTCGTCCACCAGCACCGCGGAGAACGTGCCGCTGCCGAGGAGCTTGATGCGTGCGAAGAGGCCCGGGGTGAAGGGGCGCCCCCCCCGTGAGTCGGTAGGATTGTCGAGGACCGCGCGGGCGCGGATGGTGCCGGTGGCCGGGTCGAGCTGATTATCGACGAAGTCCATGCGCCCTTCATGCGGGAAACCCTGTTCGTCGGCGAGGCCCACGAACACCGGGTTTCCCACCTCGCGCGAGCTGGGCCTCTCGCCGTGACGTGCCATTGCGCCGTAGCGCAGATAGGTCGCCTCGTCGCACTCGAAATAGGCGTAAACCGGGTCGAGCGATACCACGGTCGTGAGCAGGGTCGCGTCCGGGATCATCTCACCGCCGCTGACGAGATTGCCGGGCCTGACCAGCGCACGGCCGGCGCGGCCGTCGATCGGCGAGCGCACCTCGGTATATTCGAGATTGAGTCTGGCCGCCACGACGGCCGCCTCGGCGGCGCGGATATCGGCCGAGGCCTCTGCATCGGCGGCCAGGCGCTCGTCGAACTGGTCCGCCGAGATCACGCGTTTCTCGACCAGCTTCCGGGCGCGCGCCACCTGTGCGCGGGCCAGTCGGGAACGGGCCTGCGCCCGTGCCAGATCGGCCTCGGCGCCCAGCAGCTCGGCCTGGAACGAGCGTTGGTCTATGACGAACAACACCTCGCCCTTCTTGACCTCTTTGCCTTCCTTGAAACCGAGCCGCTCGATATAGCCGGCCACTCGCGGCCGGATCTCCACCGTGTCCACCGCCTCGATATGGCCGGTGAATTCGTCCCACTGCGCCACCTCTTTGACCACCACCTCGGCCACACTGACGACCGGCGCCGGCGGCGCCGCGGCCCCGGGGCTCCCGGCCGGCCGGCCGCAGCCCGCCACCAGGGCGGCGAGCAGGCCGGCGAGCAAGGGCGTGATCAAATCCGGGCAAAAGGCCCGCCCCGCCGGGCGCCCATGCCAATTCCTGCGGTCACGCATGTGTTTGATCCGTTTCGCTTCCTCCGGGGTGGACCCCAGGTAAGAAATCGGGCCATCCTACCGGTCGCCCGCCGGGAGGTAAAGGCACGATGAATCCGGGCTCTCAGAAACGACTCACGAAGCACGCATGGGCTTGAGGGCCGAGGGCGGCGGCGATGGGCCGGAGAGCGTCAATGAGGCGCTGCACGAGCGCGAACAAGGGCATCATCTACGACCCGGGGCCGGCGTACTGACCGCAACGCCGGATACCGGTGGGCCCGGGACAGGACCGTTTTCATAAAGATGCCCGCGTGACGCGGGGAGGTCGTTGTTTCCCGGACGGCTGAAGAGCACCTGGAAGAGCTGCAACCAACCGGTTTCGAATGCCGCGAGGGAGGCGGAAAGGTACAAAAGCCAGGTCCGCATGAAGACCTCGCCGTGGCGGCCCTGCACCGCCTCGGCGTGTGTCTCATAACGGCCGAGCCAATCGTGCAGCGTCTTGACGTAGTGCGGGCGCAGGTTCTCCACGTCGAGGATCGAGAAACCATGAGGCTCCAAGATCTCGAGCAGCTCGCGCAGGCTGGGCGGATAGGCGCCGGGGAAGATGTGCCTTTGCGCCCAGGCGTTCATCGGCACAGGCGCGTTCCTCCCGATGCACTGGATGAGGCCGCGGCCGTTCGGCGCGAGACACCGATCGATCACGCCCCCGAGCGCGGCATAGCGGCGTTTTCCCACGTGCTCCAGCATGCCGATGGAGACGAAAGCATCGTAGCGGCCGCTGATGTTCCGGTAATCGTCTTCGATAAACTTGACCTGTGCCTCCAGTCCCTCCTCCTCGAGGCGTGTTCGCGCATGGGCAAGCTGCTGTTTGGACACGTTGTAGGCCGTGACCTTCACGCCGTAATGCCGGGCCATGAGGAAGGCCAGTCCGCCGAAGCCGCAACCGGCCTCCACGACGGTTTCACCCGGGCGCAGTCTCAGCTTACGACACAGATAATGGGCCTTGGCGCGCTGCGCCTCTTCCAGGGACATGCCCGGCTCGGGATAATAGGCGCAGGTGTACTGCAGGCTGTCCCGGTCCAGCCACAGGCGATAGAAGTCGTTGCCGAGATCGTAATGCCGGCGGACCCGGGCGGCATCCTCCCTACGGGCGTATCGCTCCCACAAGGGGGGGAGGGACGAGCGGCGCAGCCGGTCGAAGAATCCGGCCCGGCGCGCCGTGAGGGATCGATTGACCTCGGCCATGGCCTGGGCCAGATCCCCCTCTACCTCGACCTCCCGCTTGCCGTAGAGATCGCCGAACCGCGACGCCGCGTCCCAGCAAAGCCCTAGGAGCGCGCGGCGACTCTTGACCGTGACGCGAAACCGGACCGGGGTGCGCGGCGGGGACAGCTCATCGCCGTCCCACAGGACGACCGCGCAGCCGGGGTCTCCCAGGCGCGCCAGGGCCAGGCGCACGAGCATCCGATCGAGCGGGGTAACGGCGCCGGCCCTCGCCTGGCGATCGACCGGGGAATGGTCGGGTCGTTGGACCTCAGCCCTCGAGATGTCTTGCCCCTGTGCCACGCCTGTGCCTCCCCGGGCCCCCGTCTCGGGCCAGTGTAGTGGATCTGGGCCGCCCCCGAGATGCGGGTTTCGTTTGATACCGAACCATGCGCCTGGTGTTGCCCCCCAAGGAACGCTATCGTTATGATAGCAGTCAGTCGGGAGGGACCGAGCATGTCGCAGTTGCTGGTACGGGATCTGGCCCCGGAGACGATCGAAAGGCTCAAGGAGCAAGCCCAGCAGCAGGGGCGCTCCCTGCAAGCGGAGGTGAAGCGCATCCTCGATCACGCAGTCGAGTTTTCTGCGGGAGAGGCGCGTGGGGCAGCGGCGAGATGGCGTGAGCACTTGGCCGGCCGGGCGCTGAGTGATAGCGCCGATCTCGTTCGTGAGGACCGCGACCGTTGAGCCGCTGGGTGGTGGATGCGAATGTCTTCCTTCGCGCGGCGGCCTAATCGATAACCGATTTCCGTTACCAGCGCCATGCCGCCGAAAAGACCGGCGGCGACGTAGATTTCAAGCCATATCGGTTCGTGCATTGACATCATCTTAAGCAGGCTGGTATCTGCGGCGCTGGCTGCACGGCTCGATCACCGCCGTCGTGCTGATGGCCTTGGCGGCCTACGGTCCGATCAGGGCTTTCAGGCGCTTCAGCCGTGCCACCATCTCGTTTTTTAAGCGGCCGCGGCCGATGGAATGCTTGAGGCGCGCACCGATGCCCGCCACTTGGTCCGTAAACGTATCGTGACCGTAGAACACGGCGGTCCTGTCGCCATAAGGCAACACCCCCGCGACGAACTGGCTCGAGTTATATGAATGTCCCGCGTAGTATTCGCGTGAAGCGATTACCGCACCCCGATCGAGGGTCTGCCACAGACGGTGCACCAAAGTGGCGGTGGGGCGGTCCTCGACCTGACGGATGATCCAGCGGAACTTCTCCTCGGTCCCCTGAGGTAAAGCGGCCGGATAATTCAGCCAGGCCTTGTGGAATTCCGGAAAGTACTTCGCTAGCACTCGGTTCGAGGTCGTGGCGAGGCGAAGCTCGGCCGAGGGATCCGCGGTGCCGTCATAGCGGGCATAGGGGCCGATTTTGGCCAGTCCGAATCCGCGGTACGCTTTGTAACGCTGTAAGAGGAACTCCCGGTATTGCCGCGATGCTTGGTCGATCGCGCTTTTCTTTCCCGGCTCGCCTGGTTTTTCCCGCGCCGCCTTGAGCTGACCGATCTCCTCCACGGATAGGTTAAACCGGTCACCGGGCCCGGCCTTCAGGAAATCCTCGGCTTCGTCCGAGTCCTTGAACGCGAAACCCTGGAACGCCTCGATCTCTGCCGTCGCTGGGATATCGCCCTTGGCGACGATCTTGGTGTCAATCTCCGCCAGATCGTGCTCTTTGATGCGCTCGAGGACCGTCCCCACCGGTGCCGAGAGGGTCGTTGCGACGCCCATGGCAAGCTCCTCTTCCGATTTCTCCGCGATCTCATAAGAAATGATCTCGCCGTTCTCCAACTTGGCGAGCTGATCCTGCGGTACCTGGAGCACTTCCGTCAGTTCCGCGAAGGTTACAGTTTGGGCGTCGCAGACACCCGAAATTGCAGCTTCCGCGAGCCCGAAGAGACCAACTGCCAGAACACGTTTCATGGATTTCTCCTGCGGTTAGCTAGAATACCTAGAGGCCGGCAGGTTCGATGGTATTCGCACGAACGCAACAATCGGAAATAGTGCGCATTACTCCTCAAAACGGTACGCCTTCCCTGGCGCGCCGTAAGGGATCGGTTGATCTCGGCCATGGCCTTTGCGAGATCCCCTCTACCTCGACCTCCCGCCTGCCGTAGAGATCGCCGAATCGCGACGCCGCGTCCCACCCATTCGTGATCGACTTGGCGATCGACCGGGGAACGGTCGAGTCGTTCGACCTCGCCCCCCGAGATGTCTTTCCCTGTGCCACGCCTGTGCCTCCCCAGGCCCCCGGTTCCCGCCGCGCCAGTGTAGTTTAGTGGATCCGGGCCGCCGGGCGGATCGCCACACGGGTCGCGGACGACGCGTCCCTGGCCGAGCGCGCCTCGCTCGCTGCCACCCGCACCATCACGGAAGGCACACGACGGCAATCGCGCTCCCCTGGGGTATCACGCAGCCTGCGCCTGGTGTTGCCCCCCAAGAATGCTATCGTTACGATAGCAGTCAGTCGAGGGAGACCGAGCATGTCACAGTTGCTGGTACGGGATCTGTCCCCGGAGACGATCGAAAGGCTCAAGGAACAAGCCAAGCGGCAGGGGCGCTCCCTGCAAGCGGAGGTGAAGCGCATCCTCGAGCAGGCAGTCCAGTTTTCTGCGGGAGAGGCGCGTCGGGCAGCGGCGAGATGGCGTGAGCACTTGGCCGGCCGGGCGCTGAGTGATAGCGCCGATCTCGTTCGTGAGGACCGCGATCGTTGAGCCGCTGGTGGTGGACGCGAGTGTCGCGGTCAAGTGGTTTCTCCCCGAGGTTCACAGCGATGAGGCCGTGCGCCTCCTTCGGGATGACTATTCGTTATTCGCGCCGGACCTCATCTTCGCCGAGTTTGGCAATGTGGAAGAAGTGGCGCCGGAGGGAGATCGAAGCGGACGTGGCGCGGCGGATCATCGAGGATTTCCGGTGGTTTCCTCTCGAGGTGCGTTCCTCGGACACCCTCCTTGCGAGCGCCTGGACAATTGCGGAAGAGTTCCACCGAACGATGTACGACAGTCTCTACCTGGCCTTAGCGGAAAATAAGGGCTATCGACTCGTGACCGCCGACCATAGATTTTATAACAGTCTGAAAGACAGTCAATTGGGACCTATGCTTCTAAGGGTCGAGGACCTACCATCATGAGTCCTCGCGAGGGCCAAGGGGGATTATCGGCTCTAGGGGCTAAACCGGATCGAAGCGGGTTCAGGATCAGGTTACTTGGCAAGTTGCACGATCCATCGACGCTGGCCCAATGCCTACTGCGCTGCGCGCGGGCTTTACACCCTGAGCGCGGCCCATGCAAAGGCGCGCCAATTCCAAAGAGGACACTCTCGCGCGGAGAGCCGTGTGCGGGAAAAAAACCGCACGCACGGCTCGGAGGGAGGGGAGAGCCGCGTGGCCCTTCCCTGCCGCTATCGGCAAGGTCAGCCCGTCCGCGTGCGCACAGCGCACCCTACCCGGCTGTGGCGAACCGATGCGGATCATCGCCTTCGTCACCGAGGTGGATTCCATTCAGCGTATCCTCGAACGCGCAGCATCGGAGCGACGGAAGTCGCCAGCCAATCCACGGATGGATGCTTCAATGCTTCACTCATCGAATTGCAACCGACCTGCCGAAAGCCGGCGGTTGTTTAGTCCTGATGTTAAAAAATTCCCGGGGAGCATGACACCGATGGCGATTAATGCAGACCAGGCGCCGATCGAGCGGACGCGAAAGAGCGAAGACGAGGAGCGGGCTAGAGCAGAAGAAGCAAGGCAAGGTATTGACCAGTTAGCGCAGCAGGCGGCAGAGGCGCGTATGCTTGATGCGCACATCCGGCTGAAGGCAGACGCGACGCAAACAGCCCTGGACGAAGTCAGGAGAAAGACCGACGCAGCCAGAAAGGCCGAGAATGAGGCTCGGGAAGCAACCAACAATGTGCAGAAGGCCGAGGCTGACTTGAAGGAGGTAGCGGCGAGACGGGAAGCCGATGCCCGTGACGCTGAAACGATAGCGGATCACAAAAACAGCAGGCTCAAGAAGCCCCCGCCGATCAATCACTTCAGCAAGCTGCAATCGAGGCCGAAAAGACCGCGCAAGCGAAGCGGGCGTCGGCAAACACGGCCAAAGCAACTGACGAAAGGCCAGAGGCGGATCAAAACGTCGCTAACCTGAGAAAGGCGGAGCAGAACGCTCTCGCTGCGGCGAGCAACGCGCGTGGTGAGGAAACGGTGGCGTTGGCCGCCTGGGAAAAGGCGCGACGCGAGGAGGATCTGTGCCGCTCTAAGTTGCAACCAGCGGCATCCGGTCGCTGGCAGGCTTTCTGGTTGAGAGTTTCTCCACTAATCACGCCGGAGAACGTCATTGGAGCATCCCTGCTCTTCTTGGGCACGCTTGGTATAGGGATTATTGCGTATGCGATATTTGTCGGCGATTTCCTGGTCCGAGTGAAGGACGTCGATGTCGCTCGCGGTTTGATCACCTTTCTAGTCGCGTTGTCCGCAGTGATCATCGCTATGATCGTGACCCTTTATG
>JBOIDT010000113.1:0-10814 GCA_050740755.1 Gammaproteobacteria bacterium | reverse complement strand
CTAGCCGTTCCGCTTCGTCACCGACATGGCGGCTGGTGCGGTGATCCGCGCGTTCGGCAGCACCCTCACGACGGTAGATCTGGCTCTGCAGCTCTCCGGTCCTGAGCCCTGGTATGCCCAGGGGCGGGCGTCGTTCCGGGTGATCTTCCGCTATCACGTCAGCTTCGACCTGAGCGTGGGCGCGGCGCCGCAAGCCGTACCAGCTGCTCCAGTGGACGTGCGCGCCATGCTCATCGAGGCCTTGCAGCGCCCGTCGTCCTGGAGCGGTGCGCTGCCGCCGCGCGACAGCACCTCCGTCGCCCTGCGCGATCTGGGTCTGGATGCCGGAGCCGATCTGCTGATCCACCCTCAGGCCCGCTTCGGCGTGCAACAAACCGTGTTGCCGCTGGGCCTGCAGATCGCCAGGTACGGCAACCGGAGCTTGAAAGACGACGGCCGCTTCGTCATCCTGCGGGTGCGCATCGGCGGCGCAGAGGCCCAGCAAGAGTCCGTCGTAGCGCTGTTCGCGCCGGCGCAGTACCTCGAGATGACCGCCGCGGAAAAGCTCGTCGCCCCCGCCTACCAGGCGTTCGACGCCGGCCTGACGGTCCTCCCGCGTGGCGCCTCGGGGGGCGAACAGATCCAGGTCCAGCCGCAGTACGAAGACGTCATCATCGACAGGGGCGATCGCACCGCAAGCGACCAGCGTTCCAGCTTGCCACCGGGCGCAATGGCCCAGGCCCATCAGCGTTCCGCGGTATCCAGTTCACTGCGCATGAAGCGCAACGGTGTCGCTTTCGCCGGCGCGCAGCAGCGCATTCGCTTGAGGGCTGTTGCATAGCCAATCGCGTCGCGCCATGACGCTGACCTCCGGCGCATGATGCCGGGCCTGGTCTACAGGCCCGGCGATGTCCACGGCGGTCTTGATATCCTGGGGCTCGACCGGGGTCTCTGGGAGCCGCCCCTTGGCGGCATTGAACTCGGCCTGATACAGGCCGCGTCACGCTGTGCTGCTCGGCGATCGCGACATCGAAGTAACGATCCTCTTCCAGAAGCGCACCAGGCCCGATCCCTCCCGCATCGCCGGGGTGCTGGCGACGAGACGCGGATCCGGTCGCGGTGTCGAAGTTGGCCGCGGTGATAGCCCTCAGCCGACCCGCGCCGAGGCGCCCCCTGCCGCGGCGCCGGTGCGCAGGAGCTGGGCCCGGTTGCTCCAGCGGGGGGTCGATATCGACCTCGGGTCGGGTCGGGTCTTCGGGAGGCGCAGGGTGAGGTGGAGCCATGCCGCTTTGCGGGCATCGCCGTATGAGACTCCCTGGCGCGCTGCCGCGCGACTAGAATGGACGCACCGGCACGGCCCGCGTATCTCCCATGACCTTCTTCCCCATCTTCCTTCAACTGCAGGACCGGCGCTGCCTGGTGGTGGGTGGCGGCGCGGTGGCGGCCCGCAAGGTGGGGCATCTCCTGCGCGCCGGGGCACGCGTCACGGTCGTCGCCCCGCTTCTGTGCCGCGAGCTGATGGAACGACGCGACGCCGGGGAGCTCGTGCACGAAGCGCGGGCCTTTGCACGCACGGACCTGGACGGCGCCTGGCTTTGCATCGCCGCGACCGATGACGGTGCGCTGAACGGCCAAGTATCGGCGCTGGCCCAGGAACGCCACATCCCGGTCAACGTCGTGGACGACCCCGAGCGCTGCACCTTCATCATGCCCTCGGTCGTGGACCGATCGCCGGTGCAGATCGCGATCTCGACCGGAGGCGCCTCGCCGGTCCTCGCGCGCCTCCTGCGCGCCCGTCTCGAGACCCTGGTGCCGGCCGCCTACGGGCGGCTCGCCACGCTCATGGCCGCGTTCCGCGAGCGGGTCAAACAACGTTTCCAAGAGGTCGGCACGCGCCGGCGGTTCTGGGAAACGGTCCTGCACGGGCCGGTCGCCGAGATGCTCTTCGCCGGAAGGGATGAGGCCGCGCTCGCCGCGCTCGAACGGGCCCTCCGCGAGGGATCGGAAGCGCCGCTTTCGGTTGGCGAGGTGTATCTGGTCGGCGCAGGCCCCGGCGATCCGGACCTTCTAACCTTCCGGGCGCTCAGGCTCATGCAGCAGGCCGACATCGTGCTCTACGATCGTCTGGTCGCGCCTGCCATCCTGGATCTGGTGCGCAAGGACGCCGAGCGCATGCACGTCGGCAAGGCGCGGGACCAGCACGGGCTGGCCCAGAAGGCCATCAATGACCTGCTCGTGGACCTCGCGCGGGAGGGAAAGCGCGTGCTGCGACTCAAGGGGGGGGACCCCTTCATCTTCGGGCGCGGCGGGGAGGAGATCGATACCCTGTCGGCGCGCGGGATCCCGTTCCAGGTGGTGCCCGGGATCACCGCCGCCTCGGGCTGCGCGGCCTATGCCGGGATCCCCCTGACCCACCGCGACTACGCACACTCCTGCGTGTTCGTGACCGGGCATCTGCAGGACGGCTCCATGGACCTGAACTGGAACGTCCTGGTCCAGCCGCGCCAGACCGTCGCGGTGTACATGGGGCTCATGGGCCTACCGGTGCTGTGCCGCGAGCTCATCGCCCACGGGATGGCGCCCGCGACCCCGGCGGCCCTGATCGAGCAGGGCACCACCGCCCGGCAGCGCGTCTTCACGGGGACCCTGCAAGGACTGCCCGAGGTCGTTGCCGCGCAAGATGTCCATGCGCCGACCTTGGTGATCGTAGGCGAGGTCGTGCGCCTGCACGAGAAGCTCGCCTGGTTCGCGCCTGGGGACCCCCGCTAGCCGGGGGCACCACCCGCGCCTGCCCCTCGCCGCGCGGATCGCTCGCCGCCCGCACCACACCGAGTCCCCGGTCCCACAGGACCGCCTGCATATTGCCGTAGGGCCTGGCGAGCTCGACGAGCGTATGCCCGCGCCTCCGCAAACCGGCGCGCTCCCGTTCGTCCAGGGCCCCCGGTTCGTATTCCACCCGGTCCGGGAGGTACTGGTGGTGGAAGCGCGGGCGCGATACCCAGGTATAGGGCCCGTTGCCCCGGGCGAATTCGAGCACGCCGAGCAGCACCATGCTGATGATCCGGCTGCCGCCCGGGGTGCCGAGGATCGCCATGCGCTCCCGTGTCTCGATGAAGGTCGGCGTCATGCTGGAGAGCGGGCGCTTGCCGGGCGCGATGGCGTTGGCGCTCGCCCCCACCAAACCATAGACATTGGGTAGCCCCGGGCTCAGGCTGAAGTCGTCCATCTCGTCGTTCAGCAACACCCCGGTACCGGGCACCATGAATCCCGAGCCGAAGGAATAATTGATGCTCAGCGTCGCCGCCACGCGGTTGCCTTCGGCGTCGAGCACGGAGAAATGCGAGGTGTCGACCGCCTCGCGGCCCGCGGGCGCGGGAGCGCTGGGTGTGGCACGCACCGGCGAGAGGGTGCGCCGCTCGCCCGCGGCGTAGCGCTTGTCGAGGAGTCGTTCGAGCGGCATGGACACGAACTCGGGGTCGCCCAGATAGCGCGCGCGGTCGCGGTAGGCGCGGCGCAACGCCTCGACCACGAGATGCGTGCGCGCCGCAGGGTCCAAGATGTCGAGGTCGAATCCTTCCAGGATGTTCAGGGCCTCGATGAGCACGACACCCCCCGACGAGGGCGGCGGCACCGCCACGATCCGGACCCCGCGATATCTCCCGACGATGGGCACCCGTTCAACGACCCGATAGCGCTCGAGGTCCTGTAAGGTCCAGAGCCCCCCTGCGGCGATTACCCCCCCGGCCAGCCGCCTCGCCACCTCGCCGCGATAGAACCCCTCGGAACCTCGTTTCGCCAGGGCCTCGAGGGTCCGCGCCAGGTCCGGCTGGACGATGCGGTGGCCGAGCGGCGGCACCGCCCCCCCGACCAGGAACACCTCGGCGGCCGCCTGCGAGGCACGCAGGGCCTGTAGGCGCAAGGCCGCCGCCTCGCGATAGCGCGGTGACGCGCGGAACCCGTCTCGCGCGAGACGGATCGCCGGAGCGAGGGTACGCGTCAACGGCAGTCGCCCGTGACTGTGCGCGAGGTGCGCGATGCCGGCCGCGACCCCCGGGATGGCCGCGGCGCGCGGCCCATCGATCGACGAACGCGGGATCGGTCGGCCGGCGCCATCGAGGTACATACCACGTCCGGCTGCGCCCGGTGCGGCCTCCCGCCCATCCACGACCACCTGCCGCCCATCGCTCGCCCGGTGCAACAACCAGAACCCGCCACCGCCGATCCCGGACGAATACGGCTCCACGACCCCGAGGGCGGCCGTCATCGCGATGGCCGCGTCGAAGGCGTTACCGCCCTCCCGCAACACTTCCATACCCGCCTCTGTGGCGAGCGGATGGGCACTCGCGATGGCCGCCTGGCCGGGTGTCTCTGCCGCGCCGGCCGAGACCGGGCCGAGCGCCAAGAGGAGGATGAGCCCGGCGCATCGCATGCCGGCGAGCCCGGACATCGACGGGAGACGCGAAGTGTCGGAGTGCGCCATGGCTTCGGGCCCATACCCTCAAAGCATGAGACGCCATGATGCCACAGGCAGCGGCGTGCTCGGCGCGCCGTACCCGCCTACCGCAAGCTCACGCGCCCGATGCGAGGCTGCGCCTCAATTCCTCGACCGCTCGTTCCAATTCGGCGACGCGCTCTTCCAAATGGACGATCCGCTCCCCATCCGAATCGAGGCCGACACGGGCCTCGTCTGGCGCACGCGACGGGGAAGGGGAGGTTATCGGTCCGCCGAACAGATGTGCGAATCGGGACTCCCGTCTCCCGGGCTCGCGTGGCAGCTGAACGACGACGGGACCGCCTTCCCGCTCCATCAAGCCCTTGAGCGCCGATTCGACCTCGAGCACGTCGGCGAGGGCACACAAGCGGCTGGCGCGACTCCGGAGCTCTCCGGGTGTTTGCGGCCCGCGCAGCATCAGCTCGCAGAGGATCCCGAGCTCCTCCGACGAAAAGCGCAGCGACCCGAAGGTCGTATTACAAAAATAGTGCTGATACTTCGCGACACGGCTGCCGTATCCCGATTTCTCGCCCACGAGATGCCTCTTGGCGAGCGCGTCCAGTGTCCGCTGCACGCCGGTCTCGTCCAGTTGCATGACGGGATCGCGATTGCTCTTCTGATTGCACGCATTGGTCAGGGCGTTCAGCGACAAGGGGTATTGGTCGGGCGTGGTGATGGCCTTTTCGATCAGGCAGGCGACGACCCGTGTTTCCTCGGCGGTGAGCTTTATCTCCATCCTCTCGTTCCTCGTCGCTTGTCTTTCCGATTCGGCGATGCGGGCCATACCGTCATTGTACCTACCGTTGTCACCCACACCCGGCGCGCAGGGTGTGTCACATTGAGCCACGACCGCTTGCCTTGCGCGGGGCCAGCCGCCGAGACCGCGCACCAGGATGTCCGGGCCCCAGGTGCAGCTCGGCCCCGAGACACGCCCTGGCGGTCGGGCTCAAAGAGGATTGCATCTCGCGCCGCTTCCGGATATCGCCGCAGCCGCCGGCTCACGTTCAGGATCCGCTCTCCTGGGCATCACTCAGTTCGGGCAGTCCCAAAGCCCCTTGTGACTCTTCCGCGGGCGGCCGCACTTCCCTGGCATCTGTGCGCCCACGGGCGGTGAGCATGAAAGCAACGTGAGTGGAGAATTACTATAGTCGCAGTATATCAGCGGCGGCCGGTGATACAATACAACTCATGTAATTCCTGTATGAGATGAATTAGTGTTGGCTAAGGATACCAACTCGGAGCCGGGGTTTGTCAATTGCTGAGGGGCGCGACCGCCTGTCCGCCGTCCTGCGTAAGGCCGGGCACCTGATCACCGTCGACGACGCGACCGACGCGCTCCAAGTGGATCGCACTGCCGCGGCCAAGACGCTCGCCCGTTGGCAGGCCCAAGGCTGGCTCAAGCGCGTGCGGCGCGGGCTGTATGCGCCCGTTCCGCTCACATCGTCGCCCAGCGACCAGGTTCTGGAAGACCCATGGATGCTGGTCGTCGAGGTCTTCGACCCCGGCTACGTCGGCGGCGCCAGCGCGGCACACCATTGGGACCTGACGGAGCAACTGTTCCGCCCGGTGTTCGTCTACACCGTCCGCCCCGTACGCCGGGCTTACCAGGCCATTCAGGGAATTCCCTTCGTCGTTCGGCACATCACGCCGGAGAAGATGTTCGGCACACGACCTCTGTGGCGAGGGCGCGTGAAGCTGCAGATCTCCGACGTCCACCGCACGATCATCAATTTGCTCGACGACCCCGCAACGGGCGGCGGCATACGCCACGTCGCCGATTGCCTACGGGCTTATTGGGCCTGTCCGGACGCGGATCCTCAAACCTTGATCGCCTACGCTGACCGCTTCGGCAATGGCGCCATCTTCAAGCGCCTCGGTTACCTCGCGGAACACGACCACGCTAACGCTGAGGTTATCGTTGCCTGCGCTAAGCGGCTGACCCAGGGCAATGTGAAGCTTGTTCCGGCTCTCACGTCTCCGCGTCTCATCCGCAAGTGGCGCTTGTGGCTTCCCGATCGATGGACGCGGGAGCCGCGCGATGATTGACCGCGCCGAGATCCTCGCTGCAGCGACCGAGCGCAGCTACCGGCTCGATCGCGTGCAAAGCGCGGAGGTCTCGACCCAGAGTTTCTCGCCGCGCTTCGCGGTCGAGCTTACATCGTCCGAGCTCGGCGCCATCCCACCCACGACGCGCGGCATTGCGCCGGCACGCGGTCTGTCCACGGGCAGACCGCGCTCCGCGTCTCGGACCTTCAGGGGTTCTGACGGACCAACTTACATCTACGAATGCCGTCGGTGCGGCAAGCGGTTCAAGCACAAGACCCGCGATGCCGGTCTCCGGCCCCATAAGACACCGCAGGGATGGGCTTGCTCCGGCCGGACGGGGCGGCTCGTGGATACGAAATGCTGACACCGCATTGGACCCTAGGTCGAGGGAAGGCCATTACAACACGGCGCGGGGCAACCGGACACGGTGCACCCGAGCGAGGCTGCCCGGTCTTCGGCCCTCAGGGCGTTGCCCACTACGTCCTGGCTTGTACGGTGTTCCTGAAGTCAAGCCGTAGAGGCGGAACAACGACGCAATGCCCTATTAAGATCCCTGAGCCAAGGTGTCTGGCGTGGATAGGGAATCTACCACCATGCGAACAGTAACGTGGTGCATCGTCGATTATGCGAGCACTACGGCCGTTCAGGTGCTATCGTAGGTGGTGGATTCGGCGATGCCGGCACCTCTCCGGCAGGCTTGCCGTCCTCCGTTTGCCGGCAGAGTTCGTCTTCCCGCCTCGCCAAATCGCGGATCTGGTGCTTGTCCGCCTCCGGCAGGGAGCTGAGCCCCTCGCATTCCCGATGGTCCAACAACGCGGCAAAGTGTCCTGCGAGCCCAAATCGCACGCTGGTTGTGTTCCACGGTTCGATTTGTCGAATCAGGCCACCCGCGATCCAGGAAGATTGGCAGGCAAGCCCTTCCAGTTCAGGGAAAAGCTCGCCTTGGAAGGCTTCCACCTCGGCAGGAAGCCACTTCTGCTCACAATTCAGCTCGGGCGTCAGTGGGTCAATCAGGCACGATTCGAGGATCGGTGGAGCCAGGCCGGCGTTACCCGCGCGCTCGATGCGCTCGAGTGCTTCTTGTCTCCTTTGCGTTTCGGCAATCGTCTCACCCACCATTTTGCGTATTTGCGCCAGTCGTTCTGGCTCAACCGGCGTCCAGCGAGCGGAGCGCAGGTCCACGAGCGTTGTGTCGCCTTGCTCAACAATTGCGCCATATAGTTCTGCACCTATCAAATCGGCGCCTGGAGCTGGACTAACTGCAAATTCGCGCCCTGTAGCTGGGCTTGCCTCAAGTCCGCACCCTGCAGCTGAGCCGTCATCAAATTCGCTCCCCGCAACTGGGCTCCCCGCAAATCCGCACCGGGCAGGAGTGCCCCAGCCAACGACGCGCCCCGCAGGCTGCGCCTGAGTAATTTGACCCGCTCAACCTGTTTCAGCGCTTCCTTCACCTTTTGCGGGTCGCCTTCCCGAAACTGGGCGATGATTTCGGGCTTGGCGGGCTTGGCGAGGAGCACCTGTTCGCTCAAATCGAGAAACCGAAATCGGTCGTAAACCACCTCACTGGCGACTACGTTGGCGCCCAGCAGCTCCTCCTCCCACCACTCGCCGTCCGCGAGCAGGCCGAGCGGCAACGGCACGCCAAGGGCGACGATCAGCAAGAGCCCCGGCATCCCGCGGACCAGCGGAGCGTCTACCAGAATAGCTCCCTCCGGTTCGCGCCTTCGGCCGTGCCACCATCGCCTCAATCCAGTCAACCCCCTTGACATGCCCAGGAGTATGAGTAGCCCCGGGATCGCTGCGAGCGCCGCGAGATACCGTTCTCGGGTCGTTGCGAAGCCTGGGGCAACGACACCCACCCATACCGCTGACCAGGCGAGCCCCGTTCTCCAGCGCCGGCGCAGGCGACTGACGAGCCGGTGCAGGTAGTCGCGCCACCTATCGCCGCGATCCATGATCACCGGCCAGAGGGCGATTACCAGCGCGACGTCGAACCACACGGCGAGCCGCTGCGCCCAGGTGACCGGCTGGTCCTGGTAGGCGAGGAAGCGCAGTTGCAGCACCAAGAGCGTCGCGAGCGGCAGGACGAGCAGCGTGATCCCGACCACGACCCCGAGCAGCCGCCGCACGATGGGGCCGGGCCGGCCGACCAGGTAGTAGGTGTAGGGGAAGATGTGCAGCCGGTCGCGCAGGCCGCCGATGCGCTCGTCCTTCGGCGCGGCGGCGTCGAAGGCGTAGAGCTGGCGAGAGAGCAGTTGCAGTTGCAGCAGCAAGTTGAAGTGCACCAGGACGACCAGGTAGGGCGCGAAGGCGTAGAAGCCGACGATGGGAACCGTCACGTCGACGACCGGTAGCTTCACGCCCTTGCCGATGAGGAGGTCCATGTCGGTGGTGCCGAAGACGATGACCGAAACGTACGCGCAGAGCACCATGAACGCTACGTGCAGCACCGCGAAGTGCTGTGAGGCGCTGTTCGCGGTGTCGAGCAACGGCTCGGCATCCTCGCTCGAGGACACAGGTGGCTGTTGCGGTTCGGTCAATCACTGCTACATGCGGCTCATAGTTGAGGCCGTTGTTTTCTGGGCCCAGACAACGTATCGTCCCTGGACCTTCAGATCCGAGCTTGGTTAGGCGCATCAGAGGATGGATTTCAGCAACCGGTACACCGCACTGGTAACCGCCCGTCGATCCTTGCCCACCAACTGCCCGGCTTTGCGCAGGATTAATTGTTGATCAAGCGTAAACAGCTTCATTCGCACAAGTGACGCGGAAGGTAGGCCAGCGGCCGCGAGATCCTCTATCAGTACGTCGAGCGGCCAGCGGGCGTGCTTGGCGCTCGTGATCATCGCCAACACCACCTGCCCGGTGGCCGCATTGAAGGCGCTTGCATCGGACAGCACCAGGGCAGGGCGTCGCTTGCTTGCAGCACGGTCGGTAAAGGGGAAAGGCACCACCACGACGTCAAAGGCTTCATAGCCCACGCCAAGCTTCCTCGTCCGCCTCCGACGACCATTCTTCGAGCGTGGAGTGAAGCGCCTGCGCGAAAGCGAGGTCGACGGGTCGAGCCTTGCGCAGTCGGACCTCGTCTCCTTCGATGTCGAATGCGATGGCATCGCCCGCCCCGAGATCCAAGAGCGTTCGCACCGGTTCCGGGATCGTTGCTTGGTACCTCTTGGTCAGCTTGCAGGTGCTGGTGTGCATGGCTTCACTCTTCGGGAATGACCCGGTAGCGGCGAATACTACCAGTACGCGACGCCACCGTCCGCCCCTCACGTCCTCCAAATCCGCGGCGGCTGAGCTGCGCGGCCCAGCAGCCCCGGCCGAACGGCGCGCCAGGCATCGGTGAAGCAACGCCGCGCCGATTCGGCGCTGTCGCCGAGGTAGCGGCACAGGAGCACGGCGTCGAGGAGCGTGGCGCTGAAGAGATCGTCGCCCTCGACGGCCACCGCTTGGCGCACGGCATCGAGCATCGTCTGGTAGGACGGGGTCGCGAGGAAGGTCCCGGAGATCGGGTGTCCCCCGAAACCCCAGGGCGCCTGCAATAGCTCACTGCCGCCGGCGATCGTGCTGCGCTCGATCAGGAGCGGGCGGTCTTCGCACCATAGATCGAGGCGATGCCGGCAGAGGCCGGCGTCGAAGCGCTCGCCTGCGGCGGGCCGGCCGAGGCACAGGACCTCCCAGCCTATGAACCGGGCACCGGGGACGAGCGTGACACGGGTGGAGACGGACGCCCGGCATCGGGCGTAGAGGATGGTCTCCTGCGGCAGCCATTCGAGCGCCGCGCCGGACGCGACCGACAGCCGTTGCTCCTGCATCGAAGCGGGTCCCCCCGAACGGTAGAACTTGCCGGCGGCGGGCGTGGTGATCAGCGCATGGGCGTCGCTCGCGACCTCGATCTCGATAGCCAGCCGATCGCCGCCGACCACGCCGCCCGGCGGATGCAGCAGGTAGACGTGGCAGACGTCCCCTTCCGGGTAGAACGGCTTCTGGACGGCGAGCGGTCCCTCGTGGCTTCGGTGGGCCAGGACGGTACGGCCGGCGCGTTGCTCGAAACGGAGCGCGAGCCGCGCCGCCCAGCCCGCCGACCCCGCTTCAGCCACCGTAGAGCCCATGTGCGCCGAGGCGGATGGGGCCGCGGGCGACCGCCGAGCGGAAGCAGGCAATCAGCGCCTCGCAGAGGCGCGTGAGGCGTCCTGCATCCAGGACCCCGGCAATCCCTGCCGGGGTGACGAATCAGTTCGATCTAACATGACTGACTAATAGCGACCTGGGCCCAGGGCTGGTTGCGGCTCTTGCC
>JBOIDT010000112.1:0-10870 GCA_050740755.1 Gammaproteobacteria bacterium | reverse complement strand
GAAAGAAGAGCGAGGAGCGCATCCAGTTTCTGGCGCAGCACGACGTGCTCACCGAGCTGCCCAATCGATCGCTGTGCATCGAGCGGCTGCGCATCGCGTTGCAGCAGGCGGACCGATCCAGAAAAAAAGTGGCGGTGCTGTTCATCGACCTGGACCGCTTCAAGAACATCAACGATTCGCTCGGCCACCACATCGGCGACGGGCTGCTGCGCTCGGTCGCGCGGCGCCTCACGGATGCCGTGCGCACCGGGGACACGGTGAGCCGCCTTGGCGGCGACGAGTTCATCGTCGTGTTGAACGGCGTGGAAGACAGCGACGAGGCGGCGTACATCGTCCAGCGCCGGCTGATCCCGCGGGTGCGGGATCCACACGACGTGGAGGGTGCCGAGATCCACGTCTCCTGCAGCGTGGGCATCGCAATCTACCCCGACGACGGCGCCGGCATCGACGAGCTGATGCGCCACGCCGACGTGGCGATGTACCACGCCAAGGCCGAGGGCCGCAACAGCGCGCAATTCTTCAACGCCAAAATGACGGAGCGCGCGCAGCAACGGCTGCAGATCGAATCTCGCCTGCGCCACGCCATCGAGCAGGACGAGCTGCGCCTGCACTATCAGCCGCGCGTGGATGCGCGCAGCGGCGCAATGGCCGGCGCCGAGGGTCTGCTGCGATGGACCAGCGCCGAGCTCGGCGTAGTGAGTCCGGCTCAGTTCATCCCGATCGCCGAGGAGACCGGGCTCATCGTACCGATCGGCAAGTGGGTGATCGAACACGCTTGCGCGCAGATAGCGTTGTGGCGCCAGGAGGGCCTCGGCGATATCGAGGTGTCGATCAACCTGTCGGCGGTGCAGTTGCGCGACAGTGGCCTGGTCGATGCGCTGGAAGCCAGCCTGCGCCGGCACGCCATCCCGAAGAGTGTGCTGGAAATCGAGATCACCGAATCGACGCTGATGGGAAGCGTGGAGGCCAATCTTCAGGAGCTGCAGGCCATCCGCCGGCTCGGCGTCGGACTGGCCATCGATGATTTCGGCACCGGCTATTCGAGCCTGAACTATCTGAACCGCTTTCCGCTCGACAAGCTCAAGGTGGACCGCTCGTTCGTGCACGACATGCTCGACGACCCGACCGATCTCGCAATCACACGCGCCATCATCGGGCTCGGTCACACGCTCGGCCTGAAGGTGGTTGCCGAGGGCGTGGAGACCGCGCAGGAGGTCGACATCCTGCGTAGCGCCGACTGCGACGAATTTCAGGGCTTCTTCTTCGCGCGCCCGATGCCCGCGCACGAACTGCCAGCCTGGCTGGCGGCCAGGGATGCCGACAGCAAAGTCCTCGTCCAGCTTGCCGGGTAGGGCAGCGCGTCCGCAAAGGCATGGATGTACCCGTTGGATTGAATCTCGACGCCGCAGGGCGTCAATCCGTGGTCTCGATGCTCCCGTAGATCACCAGGCCGACTCGCATCACGCGCCGTACGTGAGCATCACCTGCACGGCCTCTTCCGGACGCCGATCGAGCAAGTCGTAGGCCTCGTCCGCGCGGGACACGGGAAAACGATGGGTGATGAGGCGGGCGGGTTCGATCTCGGCGAGCATCCGCCAGGCCACCTCCCGGCGGCGAGCCTGGCTCCAGCGTCCCGCAAAGCGGGGGGCGATGGTGCTGACTTGGCTGGGGGTGAGACGCATGCGACTGCGGTGAAAGGCCCCTCCCAGGCGCAGGTGGGCGGGCCGGTCGCCATACCAGGACCCGATCACGACTCGGCCGTCGAAGCCGGTGACGGCGATGGCCTCGTCGAGAACGGCCGGGCGGCCGGAAAGCTCGTAGGTCAGATCACAAGACGAGCGCAAACGCTCCAGCTCGCCGGCCGCCGCCGGGTCCACGGCTCGATGCGCCCCCAGGTCGAGCGACCGCCCGCGCCGCAGGGAATGACGGTCCAAGGTCACCAGATCGGAGAGGGGGATGCGCGCCAGCAACGCCGTGGTGAGCAGCCCCACCACGCCCTGTCCGAACACCGCGACGCGCTCGCCGACGATCGGTTGGCCGTCCATCAGGAGGGTGACGGCCGTTTCGACGTTGGGCAGAAAGGCCGCGGCCTCGGGCGAGACCCCGGCGGGAACGAGGACGAGCTCGGCCGGCCTGGCCAGAAAATGGCTCTCGTGCGGATGGAAGCCCATCACCAACCCTCCCAGCCACTCTCGGCCGATGTCCGCGCCCAAGGTCGTGATCCGGCCCACGGCGGCGTAGCCGTACTTAAGGGGGAAGGCGAACGCCTCGGCGAGGGCGGAGATGGACGAGTCTAGGGGCATGTCGGCCGGCACCCGGCCGCGATAGACCAGCATCTCGGTGCCCGCGCTGATAGCGGATACGATGGTCTCGACCACCACCTCGCCGGCGCCGGGCGGAGACAGCGGCTCTGCCCGCACCGCCACGCGGTGGGGTGCGACGAAGTACAGGGATTGTCTACAGGCGGTCATCGATAAAGCGCGATAGGACCTCACGGGTCTCGCGTAGTGCGTACTTCCTGACCCACTCGGAAGCGTCGATCCGAACGTCGTCGCAGAGCGCCCGGACCGCGAGATCGACGACGGAGCCTCGCTTGCCGGTGATGTTGCCGTAAACGTTCGGCCGCAGATCCAACTCGGCGAAGCCCCGGTAGTCGCCGTTGACGACACAGGTGGTGCCGCACGCCATCGCCTCGATCAGCGCCAGACCGAAGCTCTCCTTCGGCGAGGCCAGGACGCAAAGCCGCGCCCGGTGGCAGAGCAGGGCGATCTCCGGGGCCGAGCGCCAGTTGGAACTGGCGAGCGGCTGCCCCGGATCGATGCTCGAGACGACGCTGATACCGTCGATGTACCTCTCCACCTCGCGGAAATAGTCAGGGTCGGCGACGCCTCCCGCCAGGTAGAGCGGGAGTCCGTACTCCTCGAAGATCCGCTCCCGGTAGCCTTCGCAAAGCTCGAGCTGGTGCTTGTCCGGATGGATCCTCCCCACGCTCAGCACCAGCTCCTCGCCGCCTCGATCGGGGCTGGATCTATCAGGGTTGGCTCGATCGCGGTGGAACACTTCATCGTCGTAGGAACCGCCGACGATGAGCAGGTGCGGGTGCGGATCGTCGCTGCGATGGGACAGGATGCCGCGGAAGAGCCCATCGGGCACATCGGGGTGAGGATAGGTATCGGTGAGACAGAACGAGGCTCGGGAGCGAGCGAGCTCAAGCGTGAATTCGTTCTCTTTGAATCCGATGAAAAGTACGAAAGCGAAATCGTGGGCGAGGAGACCCGAGACACTCAGGTCGCCTGCCACGGGACGACCGCCGAAATAGAGCGAGAGAGGGGCCCAGTCACCCGGACGGGTGAGGAGAAGGTAGACCCTATCGGCGGGGAACAGGTGCGTCGAATAGTCGCTCACCAGCCGGGCGCAGCCATTGGTAACGACGGGGTACGGGCTCGCGGCGGAAACCAGCAAGACCCGCCGGGTCACAATGCGGCTCTTCCGACGAACAGCATGCCGTCACCGACCGACCGGTAGACATGGCTGTCAAAGCGCACCGATTCGGCGACGGACCGGATCGCCGGCTTCTGGAACGAGCTGATTCCGGGGCCGATGATGAGCGGCGAGATGTGGAGTTGCAAGACGTCGAGGTTGCTCTCGGCGAGGAAGGCCGAGGTGGCGGCGGCGCCACCCTCGATGTACACGGAGAGGATGTCGCGGCGGTAGAGCTCGCGGAGGATCGCAGTGGTGGCGATGCGCCCGTTCTCGGTCGGCAGCGGGAGGCGTTCGACCTGCGCGGACGCTGGTTCCTCGCCCTCGCCGATCAAGAGGATCCGGCCGGGGCCCGCCCGCGCGAGACAGTCGATGTCGACATCGACGCCGCCGACGACGATCCGGATCGGGTCCGACCCTTCGGCGTGGCGCACGGTCAGTGCCGGATGGTCCGTGCGCAAGGTGCGGGCGCCGATCAGGATGCCGTCGCACAGCGCACGCATCCGGTGGGCGTGAACCCGGTTCTCGGCGCAGCCGATCCACCGGGAGTCGCCGAGGTCCGTGGCGATCCTGCCATCGAGCGACTGGGCAAAGTGACTGACGGTGAACGACCGCCGCACCCGCCGGGCGTGAACGGGCGCCATGCAGTAGGGCAGGTAGATCTCGAAGAGCGCCGCGGCGGCCGATGGCAGGGTACCCTCGGTCAGCCTCCGCAGCACGATCAGGTCGTCGAGCCGGTAGCGGCTCTCGCCTGCGCCAGCCGGCGGGCCGTTGGAGGCGGACTCGCCGTCGAGGCAGAGAGAAACCCGCCAGCCGTCGCCCGCGGGGGGGGGTGAGCGAGTCCAGGCGCACCGCGGGAGCGTCGCCGATGAGCAGCGAGCAGCTACGGATCGGCGCGCCGTGGCCGCGGACCGTTTCTGCCAAGAGGGTCAAGGCGCGCCAGCAGGCCGTTGCCGCGTGGGGCTCGACGATCTCTGTCGTCACCGCCCGAGGTCCTCGAGGAGGTGCCCCAGACGCAAGCGCTTGACCGTCAGGTAGCCGCGGTTGTGGTCCGTCGGCGGCACCACCAGAGGCACCCTGGCGATCATGCGGATCGACGAGCGCTCGACCGCACGGACCTTCGCCGGGTTATTGGTGAGCAGTCGCAGCGCGCTGACGCCCAGATCCTCGAGGATGGCGATTGCAGCCGAGTACTCGCGCTGATCCGCCCCGAACCCGAGGTGCAAGTTCGCCTCGACGGTATCGAGCCCACCATCCTGAAGGCTGTAGGCGCGGAGCTTGTTGAGCAGACCGATCCCCCGCCCCTCCTGCCGCAGATAAATAAGCACCCCCGATCCCTCGATCCCGATGGCCTGCAAACTGACTTCCAGCTGGATCCCGCAGTCGCAGCGCAAAGACGCGAAGACCTCACCCGTCATGCACTCGGAATGGATGCGCACCAGGGGGACGTCGAGACCTTGCACCGCTCCTTTCACCAGAGCGAGGTGGAGGTGCTGCGATCCGCTGTCCGTATAAGCGCGTAGCAGGAACTCGCCGAAGTCGGTGGGCAGCCGCGTATCCACGGCCCTCGTCAACATGCCGTCGCCCCCTCGTAAAGTCCTAGCGCCGTGAGCGGCCGTGGCGGATGCCCGGACGGTCTCGCCGGGCGCCCGGAGAGGTTACTCCTCAGGCATCGGTGGTCGCCGTGACGGAGGATATCCCCGTGCATCACTCGCTATCCAAAATGCTTGCGCGCCGAGCAGGACGGTGGCTCCTCGCCCGGTTGCCTCGGTCGACCGCGGATCAGTGACCTCCTGATGGTGTAGGGCATACTTTAGCGCATGGTGTAGGGCATACCGCAGCGCAAGCGCGCTCTGTTCCCGGCAATACGATTTCCACATTCTGCATCATGCCTGTGTCTTCGTGGGTGAGAATGTGGCAGTGCAATACAAATTGACCGATGTACCGCGCGTAACGCGTGCGATACTCGATTTCAACGCCTAGCTCCGGCTTTTCTCCGTTCGGGTCTCCCTCCACGAAGATCGTGTCTTTCCATACGCCTTTCGTACCCTCATATTGGCCGGTGGTGATTTCTTTCTTGGTGATTTTATCTTTCACGCTGACGATCTGGAACGGATTCACATGGATGTGGAAGGGATGCGACAACGCCGACGAAGAAAGGCGCCAAGACTGGGCGGTACCCAGGATCAGGGTTTGATCGATCCGATCCGGTTCATAGGGCTTACCGTTCACCAAGCCTAGAAGAGGGGGGCCCCAATTGAAATTGAAATCGATCGGTACCACGGGCGACTTGGCGACTTCTGCGTCCGTCACGTCGGGGTGAGGTACGAACTTGGACAGCCGCAGCTGGTTGCGCAGATCGGCCTTGACCTTGGCCCTGACCTCGGGATCCGCGCGCAGCCGGTCGGCAGCGGTCAACAACTGCTCGGTCAGGAAGGCCTTCTGGTCTTTCACCGCCTGGCCGCCTGTCGCGGTGATGATGGCCAGCACGCTGGCATCTTCCGCCTCCGCCGACACCGATGCCTCGGCCTTGACCGCCTCGTCAATAACGCAATAGGACCCGTCTTCCGGCAACACGAACAGCAAATCGCTTCGATACCCGGGTTGCAGGTAATTGGTCGTCTTCCCGAACACCTGCCCACGGGTCAGACCATCGGCCGCCACCTCGAACTGCGTGACGTCCTTGCCCGTGCAAAGCCCCTCCACCTCGTCTGCCCGATCCTGGGATGAGGCCGCCCGTGGGCGTAGTAGTGTCAGATCCCCAATCTTGCGAATGCGCAGCGCAATGGAATTTGTCGCGCCAGCATGCACCAGCCGCCAGCGATAGACCTTTCCCGACCGGAGCCCCAGCTCCGGACGAGCCACTCCGTTGATGAGCGTATAGCGCCCCGAGCCTTGCCAGACGGGGGGGCCACCGAACTGCTGATTGAAATCCTTCACTTCACCCACCTGGCCGTCGTTGCAGGTCCAGTGCCCCTGGCTGTCCTTCTCGATCTTGCCCTGGTCATCAAAGCAGGCATAGGGGATTTGCTGAAGCAACATCACTTCTGCGTAGTCGGCGCCCTTCAACGGATCAACTCTCTTCGGCGCAAACGGGCGTAGCAGCGTATCCAGATCGCCATTGCTCTCTTTCGTGGGGGGGCGGTCACCTTCAATCACCAGAACACCCGCCATGCCGCTGCCGACCTGTATTGCGGTGGAACCGTGCTTGTGCGGGTGATACCAGAAGGTGCCGGTAGGATGGTCTTCGGGGACATTGTATACATACTCGAAATCCACCTGCGGATTGATCGACAGCAGCACATTGTCGCTGTTGCCGGTAGGCGAAACCCAAAGTCCGTGTGAGTGCAGATTCGTGATATTGAAACAGTGGGGCTGGTTCGTCCCTTTGCCCTCGGCACAATCGGGTTCCACAGGCAATCGATTGCTTAGACTAATACGCACGGTCTGCCCCGGTTTCATCACGATCGTCGGGGCCAGAAAGCGATCGCCATAGGAGCGAAGACGGACCGTATCAAGCCTGCCGGTGGCCGGATTGTTGATGGTGCCTTGGGTATAGTTGATCGGCAAGATATAGTGGATTTCGCTCCCCGCCCGGATGGCTTCCACCTCCGCTCCGGCAGTCAGCAGGTTGGTGCCCGAGCGCAGTGCCTTCGCGACCCGATCGACCGAGCGCGGCTGCGCCTTCAGCAGCGGCGGCTCCCTAAAGCCCACCTTTTCCGCCTGAGCGAAAACATACCCAGCGCCTGACATCAGCACGCACGCCGCCAGCAAACGAACACGAGCATTGTCAAGAGCGTTCTTACGATTCAACATGATACCCCCCTATTGTACCAAGACATCCGTACACTCCGTTGGCGATAGGACCGCAACAGCGCATTCCCGTCAACCTCATTATTATTGGAACAGCATACGCTTTCCTGTGTGCGGCACGCAAAGACAAAGTATAGGACGTTCAATGGCCTTTCGCTACGGGCTTCGTCGTGCGAGCCGGGCGGTGATTGGGCGGTCCGCGCCGGGGCGGGAAGCGCCGTTCGAGGTGCGCCCGGTGGGTTTTCGGGCGCTCCGGGCTGAGTCGGAGGTCGGCATCCGGTGCCTTGGGGCGAGTGCGCCGGTCGCGAGGTGTTGACCGGCGGGAACAGGGGGGAATGGGACGACGCTTACCCGACGTAGTCGATTCGGGGAGCATGAAGATCCAAAGTACTCGATATAAGTCACAGGGACCTCAATAGGTCTACACTACGCGGCCGTGGCTGACGCAGCGCGGAGCAGGCTGGCCGGCCACCCGCCATCGAACCGGGCGAGGAACTATGAGCGTAGACGTCAATAAAGAAACACGGGGATTCCAGGCCGAGGTCCGGCAGCTCCTGGACCTCACGGTGCACTCCCTCTACAGCAACCAGGAGATCTTCCTCCGGGAGCTCGTCTCCAACGCCTCGGACGCGGCCGAGAAGCCGCGCTTCGAGGCGCTCGGCAACGAGGCGCTCTTCGAGGGTGACACGGATCTCCCGATCGAGGTCGAGTGGAGCGAGCAGACCGTCACGGTGCGCGACAACGGCATCGGCATGTCGCGCGAGGAGGTGGTCGAGAACCTCGGGACCATCGCCAAGTCGGCGCGCGCTTCGACGACTGGGCCCGGATCCTGTTCGGTCAGGCCCTGCTCTCCGAGGGCGGCAAGCTCGAAGACCCGGCGGGCTTCGTGCACCGGCTGAACGAGATGTTCCTGGTCATGGCCGGAGGAGCGTCGAGTGCCCCACAGGAGGCCGAAGAGACCCGGTGAGCCCAAGGGCCAGGTCCGAGCGCCCAGGCCGCCTCACGCTCGATAAGGCCGAGACCCCCCGTGATCTGGTCCTCTGGGCCGAGGCCCGGTTCGTGGGCGCCGGGCTCTCCTATGGCCACGGTACGACGAGCGCCCGTGAGGAGGCGGTCTTCCTCGTCTTCCACGCGCTCGGCCTGCCCTTCGATGTCCCGGACGCGGTGCTCGACCGGCCGCTGACCCCGGAGGCAAAATCGCATGCGCTGGTGCTCGTGCGCGAGCGCATCCGTACCCGCAGGCCGGCCGCCTATGTCCTCGGCGAGTCGTGGTTCGCGGGGCTCGAGTTCTATGTCGACGAGCGCGTGCTGGTGCCGCGATCGCCGATCGCCGAGCTCATCGAAGCGCGCTTCTCGCCGTGGCTCGAGGATCCCCGCCGCATCCTCGACATCGGTACCGGGAGCGGCTGCATCGCGATCGCCTGCGCCCTGGCCTTCCCGAAGGCCGACGTCGATGCCACGGATATCTCCGCAGGGGCATTGGAGATCGCGCGTCGCAACGCCGAGCGGCACGGCGTTCGGGATCGCGTCCGGCTGCTGCGCTCGGATGTGTACGAGTCCTTGGCCGGCGAGCGCTACGACCTCATCGTCAGCAACCCGCCCTATGTTCCCGCCGCCCACCTGGCGACCCTCCCGCCCGAGCACCGCCACGAGCCGTCACTCGGCCTCGACGGCGGCGACGACGGCCTCGCGATCGTGAGCCGGATCCTGGAAGGCGCCGCCTCGTACCTGACCGAGCACGGGACGCTCATCGTCGAGGCCGGCGAAGCCGCCCCGGCCGCGGAGGCCCGCTACCCCCGCCTGCCCTTCGTGTGGCTCGAATTCGAGCGCGGCGGAGAGGGGGTGTTCCTGCTGGACGCAGAGGAGCTGCGGCGTTGCGTGCCGCGCTAAGCACGCGCCGATGACGAAAACAGCCCTCTGGCCAGTGAAGGGCCAGTAGGGACTTGACTGCTAGTCAACAAGGCTGTATATTGATCGGTGACCGCTAGCCGAATCCCTGTCCCTGGGTACGGCGGGGGCGGTGCTTTGCCGGTGGTGCCCAGAATATTGGGCGTCTTCGCGAGAGATCGAACATTGGTTCGCCGCCGCAACAAGGGTCGATTCGGGGGTAATGGTGATTTGCACCGCTATGCCTGCACCTTAAGGTGCGGCCCAAACGGCGCAGATCGCAGCGTCTTAACGTTGCCCAAGGAGTAATCGGCACATGATCCGTAGTTCCATGGTTGAATGTTCGTTTCTCATTCCGGTTCATCGAGATGCAAACTTGTCGGACGGCCGGCAACATTCGTATGAAGCCTGGGAATGGCTCGATGATAAGCTGTTCGAGGTTTTCGGCGGCCGTACACTGGCCCCTGGCGTACACGAGGGTTTTTACCAGGACCCGGATACCGGCGAGAAGGTGAGCGATAGGTCGTACAAGTACACCGTCGCGCTGCCGCGCAGCGGTCTCAAACAGCTACGAACGCTGTTGTCGGAGGCATGCAGAGTCTTTGCTCAGAAGAGCATCTACCTGACTGTTGCCGGCCAGGTCGAATTCATAGAGGCGAGAGGAAATGAGTCTGGATGACCGTTACATTGATCTCAAGGGACGCGAGTTCTCGCTCGCGGAATTGGATGCGGACGAGCGGACGTTGCTCAAGAGCTTAGAGCAACGTGCCGATCGCGGACCCCCCTGGCACGAGTTCGCCAACTTCTGGATGAAGCTCGTGGGGGAGTTTTATGATAGCCGCGGCCTATCCCGGTCTCAGGTACGGCACACGGCGCTCTACCGCATTGCCCAGGACCTTGTCAGCCGGCTCGCGGTCGAGCAGGGCTCTGCACGTGTGCCGGACTACCGAGACGAGATAGAGACGCTCGTTCGCACCCGGTTCAAGACGCGCCGCGAGTTCTGCGAAGCCACGGGCTTGTCCGAGGACATGCTGAGCCACGTGCTTGCCGGTCGCAAACATATTGCGATCGATACACTCAGCGACGCTCTGAGCCGGATCGGGTGTGCTCTCAAGATCGTGCCTCAAACCGGTCTCAAGCGCCGCCGGCGCGATCCGAGAGCCGCGGCGTAAAGGCATGACATGAAACAACGCATCGATCTCGATACACTGCTATCGCAACCAACCCACCAGAGTCAACGAATCGCCTCCTTTGCGTTGCTGGCCCTGGCCGTCATCGAGTCGCTGGTGGGCGGGGCCATGACAGCCTCCGGGGCGGTCCAAATGTTATTCCATGGCGACAACTGCCTATTCGTCCGAAAACATTTACGGAACAAGGTTGTTGACGAGATCATGAGTCGCGGTGTGCAACTGACCGATCTATTCGATGCCTTGTCCGCGGAAGAGGCGCAACAAGAGTTTCAGCGAGAACTGGCGGCCATGCGTTTGTTATGCCTGAAAATCCTCGGCGACAAACAACTGGCCGCCTAGATTCTAACGCAGCCAATGCCCTACAGAACCACTTCAACAGGTCTGCGAGTCCCTTCTCCCTCAGGGAGAAGGCTAGGATGAGGGGAATCAAATCAAATTCATGCGCCTATTTTCTGATCCCCTCACCCCAACCCTCTCCCGGAGGGAGAGGGAGAAAAAGA
>JBOIDT010000111.1:0-10988 GCA_050740755.1 Gammaproteobacteria bacterium | reverse complement strand
CCCTCCATATTCTGAGGGTTCTCGCCTCTTGATTCTTATAGCTGACTACGCGGGTTCGGCGGGCAACAACGTTGAACAGTTACCCCCGGGACGCGGCGCGGCAACGGGCGCGTTACTTCGAGGGCCCCCGCCCGAGCGACGGCCAACGCGACTTCACTTCTGCGACAACACCTCCCTCCAAGTCTTCGTTCCCACCTTGCCGTCGACATCGAGGCGCCGGTCCTTCTGAAACGCGCGCACCGCGGCTTCGGTGCGGGGACCAAAGACGCCGTCCACCTTGAGAGGCGTCATCTTCTGGCTCTTCAGCCATCGATTGAGCCCGGCCTGGAGCGAGGTGACCGCTACCCCGAGCGAACCCGGTAACAGACCTGGGCGGTGGGAACCTGGCACACACACGAGGTGATACGTCGCCCACTCGGAGGACACGACGCCTTCGAACGCGTTGACGACCTCCACGCGTACGGAACCCTTGTGCTCATTGCCGGGGAGAGCTTCGACGGTGAACTCCTGCGACTGCGTGGGGGGACCGCTCCCCCCCGGATTGATCGGCTCGATGGGTTTTACGACCACGGCCACCGTCCCGGGCCCCGGGGGCACGCCGCCTCCTCCGCCCGGGGTGCCTCCGATCGGCGGAGGGAGTGGAATCGGCACGGAGTGGAAGACGGTGTTCGCGCCGTCCTTGTCGACCAGGGTGGAGAACACCGTGGAGACGGGTCCATGAGCAAAGCGGAATCGATACGCCGCGATGGCCGGCTCGAAGGTGTGATCCTTGAAGAATGTGGCCGTCATTACGAGTTCCGCCGGGCAGGTCACTTCCAGCTTGCTGCCGTGCGGCGTGTCGTTGACCTCCCCGGCCGGCGCAGCGATCGCCTTCACCCGCGGAAGGATCCCGCTCCCCGCCGCAACCAGCAGCGCGATACCCGGCGGAGGGGCGACGGCGAGGGTCAGGGCGTCGAGGTCAGGCACGATCGATGCCTGGCTCGCGTCTATAGGACAATGCAGCTTCTGGTCGAAGTCTCGAATGCACGGCGTCAGCCTAGGTAGCCTTTCGAAGAACTCCGGGGGGAGCTCCGGGATCTTCGGTTCCCCCGCGGGGGGATGGGGCTTCGGGATTACCATCCCCGCGGAGTCGAGCCACTCGATGTCGTCTTCACTGGAAAAATCGGCCACAAACGAACCCGCGCCGGCGATCACCGGCTCGTCAGGGGAAATCCCGAATGCAGCCAACGGCGTCTGGAACATGTACGACCCGCTGGTGCAGGCGTGGACGGGTCCGGTCGCGACGATCGCATCGGGGGAAGGCACACCGGTGAAGGCGGACGAATACTCGATTCCTCCGTTCGCGAATGGGGACCCTAGACCGCCCCAGGCCGCAAAGTGCCACCCCTCATACCAGTTGTGGTTAGGCAACCCGAGGCGAAAGCCGCAGGCGTCCGGCGGAATCTCGATCGCCTCGTAGCTGTCGACCTCTATCCCGGCAATCGGATCGCCGAGACTGTCCACGCGATCCCAGTACATGATGATGGTGTTCGACATGTCCATCCCTCCTTTGTAATAGTCGCTAATTGCTACAAGGCTCCGTACAGCGACTTTTTGCAACAGAGCCCAACAGTTGATTACCCAGAATTTGAAAATAGTGTGCTAGGCAGAATCCACCTATTGCACTGGATCCGGACTCTGCGTAGCATCGCCTTAGACCGGGCAGTTCGGCGTATCAAGCAAAGCGTTTCTCCGTCCGCCGCGATTTCGACAGACACCCCGATAGGGGGGCTTCTAAGGCAACCATCGCGCCACAAGCACAGCTACGGATGGTCGTTAGTTATCAAGACGTTGCGATGGATCACGCAGGGTGGCAGCCGTGCGTGGCGAGCGTTTGCAGGAGTCGGTTGCAACACTACGTTGCAACTGCAACCTCATGAGTGGGAATGCCCTTGATGAGGCCTAGGCGCTGCATATGACGCCAGAGGGTCGTGCGATGCACACCCAGATTAGCTGCGGTATGCGCTACATGCCATCGATTTGCGTCGAGCAGGCGCTCTAGGGTAGTCCCGTCGAGATCGGCGCAGCGCACCGCGGTAACCAAAGTATTTTGGTGGAGGTCCTCCGGCATCCTGCGCCGGCGATCGCCGTGCCTGCGCTCGGGAAAAGGCCTTCCCGTCCCACAAGCGTTCAGGAGCGGTGGCAGATCGGAGGCCCGGAGCACATCGGTTTGCGCCTGGACGGACGCGTATTCGATGGCGTTCCGTAGCTCACGCACGTTCCCCGGCCAGCCATGGTGCATGAGCATCTCCATGGCCTCGGTGCTGATCTCCGCTGGACCTCGCCGCGACTGGCGCCCAAACTCGTCCAGGAAATAGCGGGCGAGGAGCGGGATGTCCTCCCGCCGCTCACGGAGTGGAGGTAGCTCGATCGTGGCGACGTTGAGGCGATAGTAGAGGTCGCTGCGAAATCGTCCGGCGCCCACTTCGTCGCATAGCGGTTTGTTGGTTGCGGCAAGGATGCGTACATCGACCTTGCGCGCCCGATGGCTGCCGACCGGTTCGACGCACTTGGTCTCCAGAACCCGCAGGAAACGGATCTGCACCGCGGGCGAGATGTCGCCGATCTCGTCGAGAAACAGGGTACCGCCGTGCGCGGCCTCGAATCGCCCGGTGCGTTCCTGGTAAGCCCCGGTAAACGCCCCCTTCACGTGGCCGAAGAGCTCGCTCTCGACGAGGCCATCCGGGACACCGCCACAGTTGAGGCAGAGGTAGGGTCCGGATCCTCGCCTGCTCAGCCGATGCAGCGCCGTAGCCACCAGCTCCTTGCCGGTACCCGTCTCTCCGTAGATCAGGGTCGTGGTGTCGGTCGAAGCAAGCCGCCGGATTTGGTCGTGGACTCGGCGCATGGCCGCCGATCGGCCGAGCGGTAAGGGGAGATCAGACAGCCCGAGCGCTTGCTCCGACTGGTCCGTGACCTGCGCGCTTACTATTTTCATGGGAACACGCTGAGGCAGAGCAGTTTCGCCCGCCCGTGCTACGAGACGCTGTGTGCGTCGAGGATCCCATGGCGGGTTAGCCTGCGCCGCGGACTATTTCACAAAACGTCTGTGACATAGTGCCGGGAGTCGGCCATTCCGGCGGAGGCGGGGTTTCGCGTGATTCATGGACCGGGGTCCCTCGCGCCGGCCGGCACCTCCACCCCCTCGACCCCGAGCATGCCGCAGAGGCGGATGAGCGGCAAGCCGATGAGGGCGGTCGGGTCTTCCCCCTGCATGCGGCTCAAGAGCGAGATGCCCAGCCCCTCCGAGCGCAAACTCCCGGCGCAGTCATAGGGCGTCTCGGCGTGCAGGTAGGCGTCGATGTGGTCGTCTCCGAGCTCGCGCACCCACACCCGATAGGGAACACACTCGAGCTGCACGCGGCCCGTGGCCGCGTTCAACAGGCAGAGGCCGGTGAGGTACTCGACCCGCCGGCCGCTCTGGGCCCGTAGCTGGCGGCGCGCGGCCTCGAAGCAGAGAGGCTTGTTCAAGACGACCCCGGCGCACACCGCCACCTGATCGGAGCCTATGATCAAGGACCCCGGATGGTCGCTCACCACCGCCTGGGCCTTGGCCCGGGCGAGCCGCTCGACCAGCCCGGACGGGGCCTCGCCGGCGTGGCGGGTCTCATCGACCGCCGGTCGGGCGACCGTGAACGGCAGCCGCAGGCGCGCCAGGAGCAACCGGCGATGGGCCGAGGACGAGGCCAGCACCAGCGGGGGGCGCATGCCGAAGGACCGCTACGGCGCCCGCAACGCCAGCGCCAGGACCTCGGTGGTCCCGTACACGTGCAGCGGACAGGGAAGGTGTCGGTTCCAAAGCATCCGTCTATACTCCCGGCAGTGGCAGGGCCGGTCGGGCGCGGCACCCCCGGATGGCCTGTATGAGATCATAGGGCTTATCCGCGCGCCGCAAGCCGCGCATAATAGGCTATGGCAGTCGCGGGTCGGACAACCGTCCGAGCGGCTGCGAGCCGCCTCTGCCGATGAACGAGACCTACATCCAGGAGCTGCGCCAGCAGATGCTGGCGGACATCGTCACGCACACGGCCTTCGCCCAGGAGTACATCGGCAAGAACGCCCTCGATCCACGCGTCATGTCGGCCATGGCGCAGGTGCCGCGGCACGAGTTCGTGCCCTTGGAGCTACAGCTCTATGCGTATGCCGACACGCCCCTCCCCATCGGTTTCGACAAGACCATTTCCCAGCCATTCATCGTCGCGCTGATGACCGATCTCCTGGATCCCCAGGAGACTGATGTGGTCTTGGAGGTCGGGACGGGCCTGGGGTACCAGGCGGCGATCCTGTCCCGGTTGGTTCGCAAGGTGTGCAGCATCGAGAGCATCGAGGAGCTCTCCGCCCAGGCGCGCAAACGCCTGCAGCGCCTGGAGTACTGCAATGTCGAGACGCGGCTGGGCGATGGGTACTACGGTTGGCCCGAGCAGTCGCCCTTCGACAAGATCATCGTGACGGCCGCCCCCGACCTCATCCCACCGCCCTTGATCCACCAGATCAAGCGCGGCGGCAAGATGGTGATCCCGGCGGGGCTTTCCGAGTCGCAGAAGCTGATCCTGGTAGACAAGGACATGGACGGACATATCGTGACCAAAGAGCTATTGCCGGTGCGCTTCTCACAGCTCGACACCGACGAGACCGGGACCTTGTGCTAGCCCTGATCGATCGTGAGGGATCGATGGTGCGGGGCTCGATAGGGCGCGGGCCTAGCGCTAGTAGGCCCGACCCATGAAAACCGGGGACGACCCGACCCGCTGCGTCGACACCGGGCGATCCGCGTCTACGCCCTGCGGACGCCTTCGGCGCGTAGCGGCGTGGGTCTCGCTGGCCGTGGTTTTCGGGGGCGTGAGCCCGGCTCGGGCGGACCTCGCCGAGGCCGAGGCCGCCTATAAGCGCGGCGACTTCGCGACCGCCCTGCGCCTGCTCACGGTCGAGGCCGAACGCGGGGACATCGATGCGCAGTTCAGGCTCGGGTTCCTGCACGCGAACGGCGAAGGGGTAGCGCCCGATCAGTCACGAGCCACGCGGTGGTTTCACCAGGCCACCGACAAGCTCGATCCCGGCGCCCAGTTCAATGTGGCGGTGATGTACTTCGAGGGCAAGCTCCTGCCCAAGGACCCTGTTCTCGCGGCCTACTGGTTCCGCAAGGCGGCCGAGCGCGGCGACTCCGAGGCGCAGTTCAACCTCGGTCTCCTATATGACGGCGGGCTCGGCCTGCCCGCCGATCCGGTGGAGGCGGCACGCTGGTATCGGATGGCCGCCGAGCAGGGGCTCAAGTCGGCTCAGATCAACCTGGCCGTGATGTACCGCGATGGGCTCGGTGTCGCCCGTGACCACCGCCGGGCCTACGTGTGGTACGCCCTGGCCGCCGACCAGGACGACCCCGCGGCGGCCAGGGAACGCGATCGGATCGCGAAGCTCCTCACCCCGGAGGAGTATGCCGAGGCCATCCGCCTGCAACACGAGCAGGAGATGCGCGGTTACGAGCCCCCCGGTTGAGTCGTCCCGCGCCCACCCGTTCGGTGACCGTTGCGAGCGGCTATTGGTGGGGCTCGTACTTGAACGAGAGCTGAACCCGCGCGCGATAGGCCACGACCTTACCGTCTTCGACCTTCATATCGAGCTTGGTGACCTCGGCCACGCGTAGGTCCCGCAGGCTGCGCGACGCGGCCTCCACGGCATGACGGGCGGCCTCTTCCCACGACGCCGGGCTGGTACCGATGATCTCGGTGACCCGGTAAGTGCTGTCGGGCATGACGATCCTCCTTCGCGATGTTATTGGTGAGATGTCGTTGCCGGGGGGCCCTGCCATTCCATGCCGGTCAAGTCCCTGCTGCTCAAGCCCTCCTGCTATCTCAACTATAGCCCACGGAACGCCCTGCGCCAGGCCCCGGTGCTCGACCCGGCGCTGCGGAGCGCCGCAGCACGCGATTTGACAAACCGAACCGTGCGCGGGTAGCCTCATGGGCGATGCGAGCCGCCGCCCCCCTCCTTCCAGCCCGCACCGCCCACTACCGAACCGTCACGACGATCGGCGTCTCGACCGCGCCGGCCGCTCGATCCCCGGGACATCCGTGCCGCGCCTGATCACTTTCGCCACGGTTGCCATCGTCCTGGCACTCCGGGGGGCAGCCGTTGCCGGGGAACCCAGCGATCCCGAGGCGGTGCTGCGCGCCTTGGTCAAAGCCAACGAGGACAAAGACCTCGAAGCGATGGCGCGCTGGATGGACGCGGGCGACGACGCCGTTGGTTACACCATCCAAGGCCGGAAGTACGTCGGATGGCCGCCGTTCGCTCGCGACATGGAAGCCGAGTTCAAAGCCGTCACCCGCCTCGAGATCCCGATCAAAGGCCTCCAGGTCTGGACCCGAAGCGATGTCGCATGGTTCGCGATGGAGCTCGACTACATCCGCTATGTGGGTAGCGGCGGCGGGGAGACCCGCACGGTGATGCCGCTGCGCGAGACCGGGGTGCTGGAGCGCCGCCACGGGCGCTGGATCCTGGTGTCATGGCACGAGTCGTTTCGTCACGGCGCCGAGGGTCTCATGCCCGTTGCCGAGACCGCACCCCAGGAGCCCGCCGCCACCGCGCCCGATCTGAGCGGACAGTGGGCGGTCCAGGAAGAAGACAAGGCCTATACCGCGATCCTGGACGCCTCCGGCAACGGCACCTACACCCACCAGGGCGGGCGCCTCATGACCACGCAGTGCGCCGGCCGCAAGTGGCAGGGGACCTGGCAACAAGGCGGCAACGACCGGGAAGGCGGGTTCGATCTGCTCCTCTCGGAGGACAGCCAGGAGGCGCGCGGGGTATGGTGGTATACCCGCGTCGGGGAACATCACAACATCCCGCCGCGGCAGTGGGGCGGTACCTATCATTGGAAACGCGTGCCGAGGGCTCAACCGGGCTCCTGATCCCGAGGGCCGCCGGGGTCAACAGCGGCCCCGCCTGCGCCCTGAGGAGCCCTGTGACCGATAAAGACTTTTCGAATTCGACCAGGGGAGGAGACATGAAGCGTACCTTGATCACGATGCTGCTCGGGCTCATGGGGCCGGCATGCGCCGGGGCTGCGAGCCGGCACGAAGGCCATGAGCCGGCCATTCCGACACTGAATGCACAGCCCAAGACCGAGGTCACCTATGAGGGGAACAAGGTCTTCGTGACCTTCGGTCCGGTGGATGCGCCGGCGCCCCATGCCGGCGACCTCGCGGCCAGCCTGCCGCATCATTTCTTCAAACTACCCAAGGACATGTACCTGGTGGGCTACCAGTCCGAGGTGTACACCAAGGACGGAAAACCGCTGCCGCGCCAGTATCTGCACCACATCCTCATGATCAACAACGACAAAGAGAGCGTGTCCTGTCCCGACGAGCCATTGTTCTTCGCGGGCGCCGGTCTGGAGATGACCGAGACGCGGTTCCCCGACGGATACGGGGTCAAGCTCGAGAAGGGCAAGGCCCTCATGGCGGTGCTCGCGCTCTACCACGGCGTGCCGCCGACCAAGGACGTGATGGCGCGCTTCACCATGGAGATGGCGCCCGAGGGCGTCAAGGTCGCGGAGATGGATGTCTACCAGGTCGGCGTCAACGTCGTCTGTTACAGCAAGTTCAAGGATCGCCTGCCCGGGGAGACCGACGAGGGGATCGCGATCGAGCGCGGCCTCAATGTCTCCAAGGCCCCGCTCAAATTCAACCAAGACGGGTGTGTGAAGTTCGCCTACCCCCACGGTCATGACCAGCTCCTGATGATCGCCCTGGAGGACAAGACCGAAAACAGGACCCTCCTGCGCACCGTCCCCAATGTCGAAGCGGACGGCACCTTCGTCGAATTCGAACCGCACCAGGTCTACAAGAACGCCGAGGGGTTCACCGTCAGCAGCCGAAACGACTATGAGATCTCGATGGTCTACCATCGCCCGCTGGACAATCCCAATCTGAACCACGGCATGGGGAACTACCTGTTGTACATGACCCCCGGGGCATGCCCGACGAGCGCCGCGGCACGCTGATCCGCCGATCGTCAATACTCACTTGGACTGCGCGGCGGACACCGATACCGCATCGCGAGAGCCTCCCGCCCGAGCGCCACTCCGCCAGTAGCCAAGGCCTGTCGCCTGTTCGGGCGGGGGGGAGTCGTACACGAAAACGCGGGCAGAGGCCTTGCCGCCCGTGCCCACAGGTCGTCCCCACCGCTGTCCCATTGGCCGCCCGGTAACGGGTCCCGGCGAATCGCCCGCGTTCCACGTAGGTCTGCAAGAGCACGGGACGGTAGTGGTACACCGCTTCCCAGTCATCGGCCAGGCGCCCCGGGCAGCGCGCCAACACGAAGGAGGCCAGACACTTCACCTTCACCGTGGGCGGGATCAGGAAACGGGTTGTCTACCATTAGGATGTGAGTAAGGGCTGATGATGATCCCCCTGATAACCCAACGCCCCTAATCTTCGAACCAGGACAAGAGCTGATGCCGCATAGCGTTCCCCTGATTACGACCATTGCGGCGGCTCTTGGACTCGCTCTCGTGCTGGGTTTCCTCAGTGTGCGGATCAAGCTCCCGGCACTGGTGGGGTACCTTTTGGCCGGCATTCTCATCGGCCCCTCCACCCCAGGTTACGTGGCCAACGTCGAAATCGCAGGACAACTCGCCGAGATTGGGGTGATGCTGCTCATGTTCGGGGTGGGACTGCAGTTCTCTCTGAACGACCTGCTGGCGGTCCGCAAGATCGCCTTGCCCGGGGCGGTACTGCAGATGGCCGTCGCTACTGGACTCGGCGCGACCGCTGCCACCGCATGGGGATGGGGGACGGGGGGCGCCGTGGTCTTCGGTTTGGCGTTGTCGGTTGCCAGCACCGTTGTGCTGCTGAGGGCGCTTGAGGCCCGTGGCGTTCTGGAGTCCATGAACGGGCGAATCGCCGTCGGCTGGCTGGTCGTCGAGGATCTCGCCATGGTGCTCGCGCTCGTGCTTCTTCCGCCTATGGCGGCATGGCTTGGCGGCAACGTGCCGAGCGGCGGATACGCAGACCTGTGGCGGAAGCTGGGGATTACACTGGCCCAGGTGACGGCGTTCATCGCTCTGATGCTCGTAGTGGGACACCGAGTCTTTCCTTGGCTGCTTTGGCAGGTGGCACGCACGGGCTCGCGCGAGCTCTTTACGCTGTGCGTCGTGGCCGCAGCCGTTAGCATTGCATACGGGGCCGCAGCGCTGTTCGGGGTGTCCTTTGCCCTGGGAGCCTTTTTCGCGGGCATGGTGTTGAGAGAGTCCGAGTTCAGTCACCGAGCCGCCAAGGAGTCCCTGCCGCTGCGGGAAGCATTTGCAGTGCTGTTTTTCGTATCGGTGGGCATGCTATTCGACCCCGCCGTCCTCATCGAGCAACCGCTACGCGTTCTTGCCGTGATGGCCATCATCATCGTGGGAAAGTCACTTGCTGCGGTGGCGCTGGTGCTCGCCTTCCGTTATCCTTTGAACACAGCGCTTACGGTCTCGGCCAGTCTCGCGCAGATCGGCGAGTTTTCTTTCATTCTGGCCGGGCTCGGCGTGACCCTCGGTCTGCTCCCCGTCGAAGGTCAGAGCCTGATCCTAGCCGGTGCGCTGATCTCCATTGCTCTCAACCCGCTGGTGTTCAAGGCCATTGAACCGGTGCAGGCATCGATCCGATCCGGATCGACCCTGGCCCAGATGCTTGAGCGGCCCGACGACCCATTGGCCGAGCTGCCCATGTCTACCGATCAAAAGTACCTTTCCAGGCAGGTCGTCTTGGTGGGTTATGGCCGGGTGGGTCGGCGGATCGCTGATGCTCTGGCCGAGAGAGGGATCCCGTATGTGGTAGCAGAGCAGACCCGTGAGTTGGTCGAAAAGCTGAGGGAACGCGGCGTGCCAGCCGTATCGGGGGACGCGTCGGACCCGGCCGTGCTCATCCAAGCCCATATCGCCCGAGCGAGCATCCTCGTTATCGCTACGCCTGACACCTTCAATGTGCGACAGATGATCAACACGGCTCGCACACTCAATCCAGACATTGAGACGGTCGTGCGTACCCATAACGAAGAGGAGGCAAGGCTGCTGGAGCAAGAGCATGCAGGAAAAGTCTTCGTTGGCGAGTATGAACTCGCCGCGAGCATGACCCAGCATGTGCTGGAGCGAATAGGGGAGGAGTCTGCCTCACCTGGAAGCGAGGTACCTACTTCACTGCATTCTACCTCTGGCCGTTCTAGACGCGCTCCACCGGTTCCTTCTGAGGGATCTGCGTCCAGGCGCCCCTGGATTTGGGGGGTACTTGGATCGATCGCGCTGATTGCGGGCGGTACCGTGTGGCTATCTCTGAGCCCGGAAGAAGGGCAGGAATCCCCCCAGCTTACCAAGGAAACGGGGGAGGTAACCGCGCCGCCAGCCGAGGGAACGGAACCCCCTCTTGCTACTACAACATCCCTGCCAGCACTGGTGGCCCCGGCCATGGAACCAGCAAAACCAGCGGCTGCTGGGCCCGGTACCTATACGATTGAACGTGGCGATACGCTTGCCAAGATCGCCACTAGACTCTATGGGGCTCCCGGAAAGTGGACGGCGATTGCTGAGGTTAATCCCGGCTTGAACGTAAAACGATTGAAGGTGGGACAAGTGATCAACTTACCGGATCTGCCGACCCAGCAGGAGCAGGATTAGTCGGCTGCAAGATCTCACTTCAGTGCCATTGGTGATCATGTGCGTAGGCTTGGAAAAATCGGGTTTCGTTTCATTCAGCCGCTGGCTACTCCGCGGTCGCCAGATCGCCCTTCTCCTCCAGCCACACCCGCCGATCGGCGGCCTTTTTCTTGGCGAGCAGCATCTCCAGGATGCCGTCGGTCTCGTCGCCCGAGGCGAGGGTGAGCTGCAGGAGGCGGCGGGTCTCGGGGGCCATGGTGGTCTCGCGGAGTTGCAGCGGGTTCATCTCGCCCAGGCCCTTGAAGCGTTGCACGTTGGG
>JBOIDT010000110.1:0-11033 GCA_050740755.1 Gammaproteobacteria bacterium | reverse complement strand
TAGCCGCGTCGCGTGCCGTCGGCGAGCTTGATGTGCGGGTTTTCGGGCAGGTCCGCGGCGATGCGCTCCGGCGGCCTGCCGTCGGAGCTGATGGAGGTGGTCACGAACTCCGTGGCCACGACCGGGGACCCGGGATCGTCGAAGTCGAGCTTGAGATCGGCGGCATAGAAGGCGTGGACGTCGCCGCCCAGCACGATCGGGTTCGAGACGCGCCGCAGGGCGAGCGAGCGCAAGAGGCGCGAACGGGCCGCGGGGTAGCCATCCCAGCCGTCGGTCCAGAACGACTGCCCGGGCCCGGGCGTCGCATCGAGCCGGGCCATGAGGGTCTGCTGGGCGATGATGTTCCAGCGGGCCCTCGAGCGCGCAAGGCCCCCGGTGAGCCAGCGTTCCTGCTCGGATCCGAGGAACCTGCGGTTCGGATCGCTGCGCTCCGCGCACGCCTCGACGGTATTGGAACCGCCCCGTCCCGGTTTGGGGCAGGCTTGATAGTCGCGATACTGGCGGCCATCAAGCAGATGGAATGCGCAGAGTCCCCCGAAGCCGACCCGCGCGTAGAGCCGCATATCGGGTCCCCTCGGGCGCGCGCTCGCGGGCAGCGGCATGTGCTCGTAATAGGCCCGGTAGGCCGCCGCGCGGCGAGCCAGGAATTGCTCGCGCGGCGTGAGATCCTGGGAGCGGTCATCGGCGTAGTCGTTGTCGACCTCGTGGTCATCCCAGATCGCGACCCAGGGAAATGCGGCGTGGGCCGCTTGCAGATCGAGATCGGATCGGTACAGCGCGTAGCGGTTCCGGTAATCGTCTAGACTTACGGGCTCCGCACCCGTGTGTGCGCGGACCGGGTGCCCTCCCCAAGACCCCTCGTAGAGGTAATCGCCGAGGTGCACGCAGAGGTCGAGCCCATCGCGGGCCATGTGCCGATAGGCCGTGTAGTAGCCGTGCTCGTAGTGCTGGCACGAGGCGAAGGCGAAGCGCAGATCCGCATGCGCGGCACGGACGGCCGGAACCGTCCGTGTGCGTCCGACCGGGCTCAGCTCCGAGCCCGCCTTGAATCGATACCAGTACCAGCGCTCGGCCGCCAATCCCTCGATCTCGACGTGCACGGAATGGGCGTCCTCCGGTCCCGCCAGGGTGACGCCGCGCCGGGCGATGCGCCGAAAGCATTCGTCATGGGCCACCTCCCACGCCACCTCGATGGGCAGCGCCCCCATCCCGCCACCGTCGAGCGGGTGCGGCGCAAGCCGCGTCCATAGCACCACGCCGTCCTCCGTGGGATAGCCGGAGGCGACGCCGAGCGCGAAGGGATAGCTCGCAAAGCGTGGCTTGCGCGGCGCGGCGCGGACGATCGGGCTCGCGAGGGCGAACGCGCCGGCGAGCGCCCCGGTCAGGAACGCGCGGCGGGTGCAGGAAGGTTCGTCAGTGTCTCCGTTCGTCGTGCTAGCCATGGCTTGCGCCCGGAGACTACCACGAAACGGCCTGCCCTTGCAGGCGCCGGTCGAAAACCGGGCGCAACGGCGGCCAATCCACCCTGCATTACGGGTTCTGATTGCAGATCGTGGGTGCGATGTCGACCAGGTGGCGCGAGCTCAGCGCCGTGTCCGCGAAATCGGAAAACAGCCCGTCCACGCCGAGGCAGTAGAACTCTAGATACTCCTCGACCGGATCGGCGCCATAGTCGCTCGCCAGGAACTGCCCCTCGTTGCGGAAGGTAAAGGGGTGAACGAAGAGACGGGCGGCGTGGGCGCGTGGGATGAGGTCCGTGGGCGGGAGGCGGGTCGCATCGGCATCGTTGACGGCGCCGTCACCGTTCACGTCATCGGGCTGGCCGTCGTTGTCCTGGTCGACGCCCTTGACGCTCACGATGTAGCGCTTCCAGGGCCCGATACCGTCCGCGTAGGTCTTGATCTCGGATAGGCCCGAATCGGTCAGGAGGTCCGCATAGGTGCGCGGATCGTCCGCGAGCACGAAGTCGAAGGGGCGATTCGGGATGAGCGTGCCGTCCAGGGCGATCCCCTCGGCGTCGATGAGCTGCACCAGACGCACGCCGGTGATCCGGTTCAACGTCCTCAGGTTGGCGACCTCGAAGGACTGGATGATCACCGGGTCGCGGCGTGTCGTTAATCCGTAGGCGTCGAGGATCGAAACCAGCCGCCGTTCGAGCGGGAGCCCCACCGACTGGTGATAGCTCGGGTGCTTGGTCTCCGGATAGACCCCGACCGGCCGGCCGCGCCGCTCCGCTTCGTGCAACGCGAGCGCGATGACCTCCCGAAATGTCGGGACCTTGAAGAGGCCGTTGAATTGCTGCGGCCGGAACGGGACACGCTGCACGGCGCGCAGGGTCTTGATCTCGGCGAGGGTGAAGTCATCGGCGAACCAACCTTCCTCCGGGACCCCGTCGATGGTTTTCTCGGTCTGGCGAGCGGCGAACTCCGGGTGTTCGGCGACATCGGTCGTCTGGGTGATATTGACCTCATGGCGCGCGATCAAGACCCCGTCCTTGGTCGAGACCAGATCGGGCTCGATGAAGTCCGCCCCCTGCCGGATCGCGAGGCGATAGGCCTCGAGCGTGTGCTCGGGCAGGTAGCCGCTCGCGCCGCGATGGCCGATGACGAGCGGCGGGGCGCCCGTGAGGGTGGGGAAATCGCCGGCCGCGTGGCACGAGATGGCGGCACCCGTTAAAAGGCCGGCAAAGACCAACAGTCGTTTTGAAGTGTTCATTCGCTCCCCCCGCCTGTGATTGCCCCTTGTGATAGAAGACTGGTGTGGACCCACGCCGCTTCGGCGCAGCGAGGCACAGCGTAGGGAGCCAGTATTACAATACGGCAACAAACTCATGAACGCAGAATGAAACGGCACGGCCGCGGGCAGCGCGGTCGATGGTACCGCGCCGTTGTTCTCCTGCGAGGCCAAGCCGAGGCGCTTGCGGTGCGATTCCTCAACGATATAGAAAGCTCACGAGGTCCTTGTTGTGGGAGAATGCCGATGGGTTGGGTACCAACCCGTCGCAATTGTGGATCAGGAGCGGGACATCCATCTCGTGGAGTGACCCGTGCGCGCGATAGCTCGGATCGAGATCGGCATACGCGCCGTCCATCTCGCCGAACATGGTGTCGCGATCGCCCAGGACCACCATATCGCCGATGCGCTCCAAGGGCAGATGAAAACGGCTGGCGGCCTCTTCGCTCGGCAACAGGCCCTCGATGCCCGGCAGCGCGTACAGGCACGCCTCGACGCGCTGGTAGTCATTGGGATCGTGGAGCCAGAGCCAGGCGCAACCGCTATAGTTCTTGTGGTGTTGGATGTAGTAATCGCGCTCGGGGGAGAGCATGAAACGGATCGGCGTACCAGCGTGCTCGCAGAGCCGGATCAGGTCCCAGCAGCGGGTCTTGAAATTCATGCCGTGGTCCGCGGTGATGAAAAAGGCCGCGTCGGGCGCGGCGTTGCGCGCCTCCCCGATCAAGGCATCGAGGCGCTTGAGGTGTTCCTGGGACTCGGGTGCCTCGGGCGGCCACCGATGCATCGGATAATCGGTCGTATGCACATATATCAACCCGAGTTCCGGCCGCGTCTTCAGGAGATCCACGGCAGCCTGCCACAACCAGTAGTTGATCTCCCGGCTGTAGATCTCCGGCGGCTGCCCGTGACGCACGACGAGATCGGTCGGCGGGTCTTCCGCGGTCGCGGCCAGCGCGACACCCTTGTTGAACAACTCGAGGGTCTTGCGTTTCGCCGATAAGAGCCCCGCGCGCACTCCACAACGCGCCGCGCGTTGAAACAGGGTCTCGACGCGGATGAGATCGCCCGAGTTCATGTAGGCGGCCTGTCCACTCTCCTCGTCAAAGTAGGAGTTGGCGCAGATCCCGTGCTCGGCAGGCCGCGCGCCAGGTGATAGCAGAGCACGTGCGGCGTGAGCTGCCGTGCGGCCAAGATGGCGAGCGCGAAGGCCCCGGCGATCCCCAGGGCCGCGCCCACGATTGCCATTGAGAAAGGTCTCGCCGAGCACGCGTCCGATCGGAATCAGGCGGGTCGCATCCGGCGGCAGCATCTCGGAGAGAATACGTCCCACGTTGGGCAGACCGGTGATCAAATCGCCCAGCGAGAAACCGATCGTTTCCGCCGCCCAGAAAACGAATCCGAACGCCGACAAGAATGCGACGAGACGCCAGGCGCCATCACGGCCTATTCGGGGGGGAAGCGATGGCCCGTGCGTGTTACGCATCGTAGAGGGCACGTAGCTCTGTCCGTCCCAGTGCACGGCTCGGCGCATCGAGCCGGATCGCCCCGCGGTTCAGGCCCAGCGCGCGATCCGAGTAGCGGAGCGCATCATCGAGGCTGTGCGATGAATAGAGCAGGGTGATGCCGCCGCGTTTCATGAGACCGACGAAGAGCGCCATGACCTCTTCGGCGATCTGCGGATCCAGACTCGCGACCGGCTCGTCAGCCAGGATGATCCTGGGGCGCTGCATGAGCGCGCGCGCGATCGCGACCCGCTGCGACTCGCCACCCGAGAGCCCGTCGGCACGCCGGCCGGCGAGCCCCGCGAGGCCCACGCGATCGAGGCACGAGAGCGCCTCCTTGCGAAACGCGGCTGGGCAGAGCCCTGACGCCAGAGCGCAGGACTCGCGCTCCGGCAGAGCGCACCGTGGATCACGTTGCTGAGCACGCTGAGCCGCGGCACCAGGTTGTGACGCTGCGAGATCAACCCCACCTGCGCACGGAGTCGCCGGAGCCGGGCGCCGTCGAGCGTGCCTAGATCGGATCCCAATAGCCGCACCGAACCGCTCGCGGGCCTGACGAGGCCGAGCAACAGGCGCATGAGCGTCGTCTTGCCGCTGCCGTTCGGCCCGATCAGCGCGACCGCCTCACCCTGGCGAACGATGAACGAGAGGCGGTCGATCACCGAACCGATACCATTCCCGCAGAGGCACAGCTCTGAGACCTCGAGGTCCACGGGGCGTGGCTCTTGTCGAGATCCTGGCAGGTCGATCGCTGGTACGGCCGCAGCCATAGCCCTGATGACCTCACTCGCCGATGAAGGCGGCGAACTGCGGGAAACCGGCCGTCGCGTACATCGCGCGGATATAGTCGTAGTCGCTGTCCTTCACGGTGGCCAGGAATTTCATGCCGCGGAATTTCTGGTTGTCCTCGCCCTTCAGGATCTCGGCGACCAGGGCTTCACTGTGCTTCAAGATCGCCGTGCGGATGGTTTCGACGAGGCTCGCATCGAGATCGGCCCGCGCGAGCAGCACGTCGTTCGGGAGATCCGGTCCGCGCGCGATGACCCGAAAGGACCCCGGCGCCATCGTCTTCTCCTGCTCGCGGAGCTTCAGGAACTTGTCGTTGGTGGTGCCGAAGGCCGCCACATCACCACGCTTGAGGGCCTCCCATCCCAGCTCGATGCTGGTATGCACGATCTCGACGTCGGCCCCCGGCGTGAGGCCGTTGTCCTTGAGGATCTGCACCGGGGCCAGGTGCTTGGACGTAGAACCCACCGGCCCGAGCGCAACCTTCTTGCCTCGTAGATCGGCGACGCGTCCGAGCCCGCTGTCGGCGAGCACCGCGATCGTGGCGAAGTAATCGGGTCGTGAGAAGCCGAGTACCGGGACCGCGCCGGTGCGTTTCCGGAACACCACGTATTCCGCGGGACCGGTCAGTACCAGATCGACCTTCTTGGCGTTCATGGCCTCCACCGCGGCCGTACGGTTCGGCACCGGATAGAACTCCATCGGGATGCCCGTGTCCCTGGAAAGGCGATCACGAAACCCCCCGAACTCCCGCTGGATCTGCTCCAGCCCCTCGAGATCGGTGATCGCCAAGCGCACCGGCGTCTCGGCGCCCGCGAGGCCGGAGGCAAAGAACACACACAGCACCGCCGCAGGAAGCAATGCGCCGAGTTTCGAGATGGTCATCGGTTCTTCTCCTAAGTGTCTTGCGGCGCGAGCCGCCCGGATTCGGCCGGCCCGGGGCTATGCGTCCCGCTGAAACCCGCGGCCCTATCCGTTACGGCGCCGGTGTGGGATCCAGTATGTGTCCGGTCGATGACGGAGCGATGGCAACCGGATGACGATCCCGTTACCGGCGCCGGCAGGGCGAGATGCGGCCGCCGGGCGGATCGAAGGATCGCGGTGCAGTGAGGCGAGCGATGGCCGCGACCCACGCTTGCGTCACGCTTGGGTCATATTCCTGCGGCATCCTTGAACCTTTCGGGACCCCCTCCCCCAGCGGGGCCCGGTAGCCCTGATGCCCAGAACGAGCCCCACCGAGCGGAGGTGACACCCCATGCACCGCGTCGATACATTGCAGAATCCAACCCTGGCAAGGATGGCCGGATCCAGGGGAAGAGCGAGAACGGTGGCCTTTTGTCTCCTCGCGTCGTGTGCGGGATCGACCCTCGCCGCGACCCTCACGGGCCGAGCGGTGCTCCCCGCCGTGACCTTCGCACCTGGGCCGAGCTCGGGCAGGCTCATCGGGCCAGGACCGTTCAATGGGATCATCCCGCCATTCCCGGACCGACAGCCCATCCAAGGTTTTTCGGGCGCACTCGATCGGGGCGACGGCACATTCGAGGTGATGGCCGACAACGGCTTTGGCGCAAAGGACAACTCGGCGGACTTCCATCTACGGATCTATACGGTGCGGCCGGATTTCGTGACCGCTAGCGGTGGGAGCGCACACGTGACCGTCGAGCGTTTCGTGGAGCTGACCGATCCCAAACGACGTGCCGGTTTCGCGATCCAAAACGAGAACGTGCTGGGACGGGTGCTGACCGGCGCGGATTTCGACATCGAATCGATCCAGCGTGGGAACGACGGTAGCCTCTGGATCGGAGATGAATTCGGCCCGTTCGTTCTGCACGTGACCGCCTCCGGGGAGTTGCTGGATGCGCCGTTTCCGACACCGGGCGTGCAGAGCGACTCGAACCCCTTCATCCCCGCCGGCAGCGGAAACCTGCCGAACAGCCGTGGCTTTGAGGGCATGGCCATTTCGCCCGATGGGCGATTCTTGTACCCGATGCTGGAAGGAGCGCTGAAGACCGATCCCGATCCCAAGCTCACGCTCCGGATCTTCGAGTTCGACACGGTGGCAAAGACCTTCACTGGGAGGCTATGGCGTTACCGCTTGGACGACCCGGGCAACGCTTTGGGCGATCTCCAATCCATCAACGACCATGAGCTGCTCGTCATCGAGCGGGACGGAGCCCAGGGACCTGCCGCCGTACTGAAGAAGGTCTTCAGGATCGATCTATCGCAGATCGATCCGGGGGGTTTTGTGGCCAAGACCGAGTTGCTGGACCTCCTCGACATCGCCGATCCCCATGGGGTCTCGACCTCCAACCCCCCGCCCCGCCCCGGAGACTTCGGTCTCGGGGATAGATTCAGGTTTCCGTTCGTCACCATCGAAGACCTGGTGGTCCTATCGCCTGCGGAGCTCCTGATCATCAACGACAACAACTTTCCGTTCTCGGCAGGCCGCAATCCGAGCCTTCCCGATGACAATGAATTCGTCCGGGTCCTACTCGACGACGCGCTCGACGTCGACCCGGAGGTTCTCGTGCGGCCACCGCTCTTGACGGCGCGCGAGGAGCTTCTGGCCGCGGCGCATGCGGCGCTCACGGGCGCGTTCGACGACGCCGGTGGATCGGGGGCGCTCGCCCTTGCGGCAATAAAACGCGCCCGGGATCTGTTCCGCTTACACGAGCCGAAAAGGTTCGAAGAGCGGCTACGCCATTTGCTTGAAGCGCGAAAGCTTACCCGAGTCGCGCTCGTCAAGCTGGAGCTCGGCCGATCGGAGCAGGCCGCGGCCGGCTTCATCGGAGCCCGGCGCCTGATTGGCGAGGCCCTGCCCCGTGTGAAGAATTAGCATGCCGGCTCTACCGCGGGTGTTTGCGCAGGCAGGGTGGGTTCGGCATGCCTTTTATGCCGCAACCCACCGACTCGGCCCGTGCAGCGGGCCTCCTTCCCAAGCCGTACTCCAAGTGTCGGCCGACGGGCTGGTGGGTTACGCCGCAAACAGCGCGGCTAACCCACCCTACATTTTATCCGAAGCGCGAGAAGGCCTGTGCCCGGACTGCCTTTCGCCATTCCAACAAAGCGAGAAGAGGTTCCCTATGCCATGCCGATCGTACAATAAGGATGGCCGCGTGATGTCCTCTGAACGGAATGAGCGTTCCGCCCCCCTATCCCTACAACGCATGCGCAGCGTCCGATATCGGGCGCGGTGTCTCCTGTGTGCGGTATTGGCCTCCGGCTGGGTGCTCGGCACGTCCGCGATTGCCGCACCCAAGGTCGTGGTCATCTCTCTGGACGGTGCCACGCCCCGCAACATCGAAAGGTTTTTGCGTGATGGCACCCTGAGCAAGAAGCGCGGCCTGGGTCTCCTCATCAAGCACGGATTGATGGCGAAGCGCAATGTCACGGTGACTCCCTCGCTCACGGCCCCAGCGCATATCGCGATTGCGACCGGATCGACGGCGGCGAAGAACGACATCCTGGCCAACGGCTTCCATCTGATCGCAAGCCCCTTCGCGAGGAACATCAGCGGCTTTTCCGCCCCCATCGGTGGCTATCGGTTCAGTCCCCATGGGTCCGAGGAGAGCCCCGACCCGACCGCCGAGCCCCTGTGGGTGGCGTTACGCGCCGCCGGTAAGAAGGTCGTGACCGCGACCTTTCCGGGTGGGGACGGCCTCGATGTCCGCGTACCGGGGCTCGTGGATAGCCCCATCGTTCAGCCGGCAAGCCTGCGCACGGTGGACTATACGGTGCCCTTCGGGGCCTTTGCCGGCCTGGGTGCCCGGGGCTTCGAGCTGTCCGGATTGGATTTCGACCTAGCTCCGCAAAGCACCGTGGACCAAGTTCGGGCCGTCGGTCGGCTGAGCTTCAGCCCGGTTCGACAGAAGACGACCACGCTCGAGACCTTCACGGTGGGTGGTGTGAATTACGACATTCGTGTCGCGGTCCTCGATACCTCCAATGATAACGAGGTGACCTACGATACCTTGGTCTTCTTCGATCAAACCCAGGGGATCTTGCCTGGGCCGTACTCGCTACCTTCGACCGGAGCGGCGTTCGTGCAGGCCAGTGAGCGGCGCTCCGGTCCCTTTTACCTCGAAGGGAGCAGCAACCAGGCGGGCACCGCGTTCTATGTCGCGCAGCTGGCGCCGGACCTATCGAGCGTACGCATCGCCCGCTACGCGGCGAATTTCATACCGCGAAACGCACCGGTGCTCCCGGACGTGGACGATATCAATAGCCATGTGGGCTTCTGGGCTCCACAACCGGATTTTCGGATTCCCGAGCGCCTGAGCCTCGGTTTCGCCGGCTTCCCGGACCTCGAGCTCGAGGCGATCTACCAGGACCAGGTTCGCTCCTTCGTCGATTACCAGACTCGCCTGGCCCTGCGGTCCATTGCAAAGAACCGGGACGCCGATCTCGTCATGATCTACATCGAGCAGCCCGACGGCTCGGGCCACCAGTTCTTGATCACCGATCCGCGGCAGGCGACCAATCCGCTGGATGCGAGCTCCATTGGTCCGAACCAGGATCGAGGGAAGATCCGCCGTTATCGCGAATACCTTCGCCGCGCTTACCAGGCCGCGGATGACGCGGTACAACGTATCATCGGGGCCGCGGGTCAGGAGCCCGATGGCCGGCCGCGGAGCAACATCATCGTGGTTTCCGACCACGGCTTCGCGCCGTTCCATACGGCCGTCAACATCAACCACCTGCTCGCTGGCCGTGGGCTCGATCCCGCCAAGGTCCGCGCCGTCACTTCGGGGCCGGCCGTGAACGTGTACATCAATCTCCTCGGACGCGAGCCGGACGGCATCGTCTCGCGCGAAGAGTACATCAGCTTACAGCATCGCATCGCCGGGATCTTCGCGCAATCGACCGACCCAAACCCGAACTACGCCCTCGGAGCAGGGAGCCGTATCGTTTTCGAAAAGGTCTACCATCGGCCCCTGCCCACCGACATCACCGACCCGTCCTTTGGCCTCGGCACCGATGAGTTCATCGGTCAGGACGGAGGCGACGTCTTCGCATTGCTCAACATCGGCTACAACTTCGATGGAACGCAGTCACCCGTGGTGCAGCGCCTCGGCGATGCGATCGTCACCGCTCCGGTCTTTTCAGTACCCAACTTCTACGGTGCCCACGGCTACAATCCGAAGCGCAGGAGCATGAGCGCGATCTTTATCGCCTCCGGTCCCGATGTCCGGGTGGGTGTGATAGAGCGAGCGCGGAACATCGACGTAGCGCCTACTGTATTGAAGCTGCTCGGCGTGGATGGATCGGAGAAGATCGAGGGTAAGGCGCTGCCCGTGCTACGCTGAAGACCGGTATGCCGGCCGAAATTTCGGAACGGAGTTAGTCTCGGATGGCGACGGTATAGCGGTCACGCGCGTGCCCGGGCAATGCAAGTCCATCAAACTCCGGTCTTACTGCTCGCCCGGCAGGGCGAGGCCGTAGCGCCGCAGGATCTCCCGCGCGGCCGGTTGCTGCAGGTACCCGTAGAACGCTTGTGTGGTTTCGTTCGCGCCCTTGATCAGCACCATGCGTTGCTTCAGAGGCTCGTGCCAGGCGTCCGGGATGAGCGCGTAGCGACCGAGCTTCGAGACCGAGGGCGAGAGCGCCAGGGAGTAGGCGATGATGCCACCCTGAGCGCCTCCGGCAGTGACGAGCTGAGCGGCTTGGGAGACGTTCTCGCCCAAAACCAAATGGTCCTTGATGCGATCCCAGAGGCCTGCATGACGCAGCGCCTCCTCGGCGCGTTTGCCGTGCGGCGCGTGCTCGGGATCCGCGATGGCGAATCTCGTGATCCGTCCCTCCGAAAGCGCGGCGGCTAGGTGCCGCAATTCGGGATCGGCCTTGAGAGGCGATCCGTGCGGCACCATGATCACGATCCGCCCTATGGCGTAGAGCACGCCTCGATCCACCGTCTTCCCCGCCTCTGCGAGCTTGAACACAAGACCCTCGTCCGCGGACAGGAACATCTGAAGCGGCGCACCCTGTTCGATCTCGCGGGCGAAATTACCCGAG